>JBEVFK010000042.1:0-55741 GCA_040512325.1 Mycobacterium sp.
TGGGCTTCGCTGGCGGCGGCAAGTTTGGCCCAGTCCACGGCGGCATCAACGAGTCGGGCAGCGTCGGTGCTGCCCTTCAACGTGTCGATACCCGCCGGACACAGTTCGAACAAGTCACTGAGTTTACCACCACCCACCGACAAAAAGCGTCACCAAAAAGATTGGTAGAGAATCAATTCGATCGTCGCTAGGTTGTCGCTAGGTTGTCGCTCGGAGGCGGGCAAACCCCCTACAGAAGGTCCGCCACGTACCTACCGCGTCGCCACATACCTATCGCGTCGCCACATACCTATCGCGCCGCCACGTACCTACAGCGCCGCCGCGACCGCCCAATTCGCCTCGGCGTCCCCGGGCTGCTGACGCAGGGGACTCAACGCGACATCCGTTGCGCCGGCGTCCAAGTAGCGCCGCAGCTGACGGACCACGTCGTCCGCGGTGCCCACCGCGGCCAGATCCGCGACAGCCGAAACTCCTTCGCGCGCGATCACCTTCTGATAGGACGGTATGGTTTCATAGAATCCCAATTGCTCAGCAGCCCAAGCCCTCCCGGACTCGGCATCGTCGGTGACCAATACCGGCACCATGGCGGTGGTGCGCGGCGTCGGGCGACCGGCATCCTCAGCGGCCTTGCCGATCGTGGGCACGATGAAGTCGCCGATCGTGCGCGGGCCGGCCAGGAAGGGCAGCGTGCCGTCAGCCAGCTCACCGGTGACCTGCAATGCTCTGGGCCCCATGGCCGCCACGTAAACGGGGATCGGGGTGCCGCCCGCGACTGTGACCGGCCACTGCGGGCTGGCGCTGAGTTCACTTCCCTGGAAATCGACGGCTCCGTCGTCGAAAATCGCCCTCAGCACCGTCAAATGCTCCCGCAACCGCTGAATGGTGTTGGGCCAAGTGGCGCCGAAGGCCTGCTGCTCTGGTGCATGCGCGCCCAACCCCAGCCCGAGGCTGAAGTTGCCATGAGTGGCGGCTTGTGCGGTTTGTGCCGCGGACGCGACGAGCAACGGATGGCGTGGATTGATCGGCACCACGGAAGTACCGACGCCGAGACCGGGCACCGCCGCCCCGATCAGCGCCGCGAGGGTGATGGCGTCGACGTCGACCTGCTGAGCCAGCCATAGCTGACGCACCCCCGCGGTGTGCGCGCGCCTTGCCTGCGCAATCGCGTCATCCACCAAGTTGTCTGCTGTCGGGTTGAGGTTCAGAACCACTCCTGTTGGCATATCCACGCCAACACTCGGCCGAGTCGCGGGCATTCCGTTTCCCAGCAGCTGATTCGAACCCTTGCCCTACGGCGGTTGATCCTCTAGCGGACGGCTCACTTGGGTACTACTGCGCCTTTACCGGCGAGCACCCGTTCCCGTAAGCCCCGCGTCGCCGATTCCAGCACCGCCTTGCTCGCCCGTTTCACGAGAAAGTGCGGAAGGGGTGCCGCGGGCTCGACGGTGATGTCGATGCGCACGTTCGTGGCGTCGGTCATGGGGTCCGGCTTGAGCGTGTACTCGACGTGTTGGGCGTACTGCTGGGTGGTGCGCTCGGCATCCCACACCAACCAGTTCGGGCCCCAGTGGTATTCGAGGACCTCTTCGTCCACCAGTCCGAGCACCCGCACCGCGACCCGCACATGGTGGGGCCGACCGTCGTCGTAGCAGTCGATCACTTCGGCACGTTTGTGTACGGCAGACCACGACGGGATGGCTTTGACGTCGGCCAACGCCGCCAGGATCGCCTCGATGGACGCCTCGATGATGATTTCCCGCGATGCTCTTATCGCCATACCACCCAATCTAGTGTCCTGGAGATGAACCCGCAGCAAATTCACAACTACCAGCTGATGTCGTCAGATTCCACGGCCGTCGGCACCGGGATTGCGGAGCACCTCGGAGCCGGTGCCGCCCGCTCCGGCCCGTCAATATCCACCACCGTCGAGAGGCGAGCAAGTGCTCAGTGTCCACTGCTTCGGTCCAGCTCAGGACTAGTTCCACTCATTCTCCAGCGGCCTCGGAGATCGCCGGACACTCGTCACGCGCCTCGGTTGCGAAGCACTCGCTGAGCGCCGGCCGCACCTCGTCGGAACAGACCGACTCGAACCGGCCCGATACGTCGTCGGGCTAGAAACTTAGCCATGCCAGCAACTGCGCGAAGAAACTCGGTTCCGTGGCCCGACACGCCGTCTTGCCGTCGCCGGAGGTTTCGTAGGTGCAGCAAAACGGTTTGCCGCCGTCGAGTGGGACCGACCGCAGGCAGCCACGGTGAACCCACCCGGCCGCCGCACGATGCCGCCGAGTTCGATGGCCGTCAACCGGCCGGAGGTCCCGTATTCAGTACGGGCGCAGGATGACTCAGCCCTTCTTGACCTTCAGGACCTGCTTGCGCAAGCCGTCGGTCGCGGTCTCCATCCCGCCCTTCAATGTGCGCTTGATGAGGAACCCGGGCAACGGCACCGAGAGGTCGATCGCCATGTCGAACCTGACCTTGGTCTTGTCACCGTTCGGCGTCAGCGTGTAACTCGCGTCCTGCGCCTTCAGCTGACCGGCGGACACCAGCGTCCAGCTCACCTTGTTCTCCGTCCAGGTGTACTCGATCACCTGCTCGTCGGTCAGACCCGCGGCCTTCACCGTCATCTTGACCTGCTTGGGCCGGCCGTCCGGATAGCTCTCGAGGATCTCGGCTTTCTGGTACTGCGGCGACCACGACGGCGTTGCCTCAGCGTCGGCGATGACGTCGAGGATCTCCTCGGGCGTTGCTTCGATGACCACTTCGCGAGAATCGGTGACTGCCATGGCCGAAGACTAGCGAGCTGATTCGAGACTCGGTCGCGTTTCCTGGATCGCCAGTAGGCTCGACGAGTATGAGCACCGATATCGATCCGGCAGTGGCTCCCAGTGGTACGGGCTGCGTGGAATGTGATGCAACAGGCGGTTGGTGGGTGCATCTGCGCCGTTGCGCGGCCTGCGGTCACGTCGGCTGCTGCGACGACTCTCCGAAGAAGCACGCCAGCGCGCACTGGCAGGAGTCGGGGCACCCGATCATCCAGTCATTCGAGCCGGGCGAAGACTGGTTCTGGAGCTATAAGGACAACGACTACTACGACGGGCCCGAGCTGGCACCGCCGGATTCGAAGCCGGCGAATGAGACGGTCCCGGGACCGCGCGGCCGAGTGCCCGCCGACTGGTACGAACAGCTTCAGAAGCGCAGCGACTGAACCGCCGACCGGTGCAGGCTGATCTGCGCACACACCGCCTCAATAGCCGCCCCGCGCACCACGATCCGCTTCTTCCGCAACATTCGCGGGCTGCTGGCGGTGAAGGACACCGAGTGCTCTTCAGCGATTCGGCTCTGGCCGTGTAACTCTCGAATAGCCACTGCGTCGTCGAACCGTTTGCCGAGGTCGGACTCCGAGAAAAACGCCGTATACGAGATGGTGAACAGCCAGCTCTTGTCGTCGCGCTGCTGACTGCGAACGATCGTCCGATCGCTGGAGATCATCGCCATCGCCGTCTCCCCTCGCCCGAGGTTGCCTGGACCACCTGATCGTGGACCATCCGATCGTGACGCGAGACAGCGCCGGGTTCACGCGTAGTGCGCTACCCGTTCTCCTTCATGGCCGCAGCGAACTCCACACTCATCTTCTCGGCGAACGCGGTGACGGCCTTGAGCGGCCGCAGCATCACGGTGAACTCGTCGATCAGTCCGTCGTCGCCGATGTGCAGGAAGTCGCAGCCGTTGATCTCGAGATCACCGACCTTCGCGACGAAGATCAGGGCGTGGTTCTGTTCGTCCCCGAACTCCCGCACATAGGTCAGGTCCTCGAACACCCGCGACACCGCCGCCAGGATCACGCCCAGTGTGTCCCGACCCAGGTAGGGCTTGTGCGCGATCGGGCTCCGGAACACGACGTTCTCGGAGCACAGGGCGGGAAGGGCAGCGAAATCGCCGGCTTCGACTGCGGCGCGGAAAGGATGCATGGACTCTGAATACCACGGCGGGCCGGCCACCCGAAGGTGACCGGCCCGCTGTGGACGCGACTCAGAAAAGCTACGGCGCAGTCTGGCCAGGAATGCCCTCGTAGGCGATATCGCCGGTCTCGAGGTTCTTCTTGGTCATCTCGACGAGGCCGTCGAGGAACTTCTGGCGCTCGGTGACGACGTGCTCGATCGCGACGTCGACGTTCTCCTGCGTGATGGCCGGCATGATGTAGATCGGGTCGGTGTCGACGTCCTCACCCTTGACCAGGGCGTTGGCGACGGCCAGGCCGGCCGAGAGCTCCACGGTGCCGTTCTGCAACGACGTGCCGATGAACTCGCCACTCTTGACCGCGTTCAGGCCGTCCTCGATGCCGTCGATGCCGACGATCGGGACGTCGGTGCGGCTGGCTTCCTTGAGTGCCTGCAGCGCGCCGAGACCCATGTCGTCATTCTGGGCGACCACGCCGTTGATCTCGGGGCCGAAGCTCGAGATCCAGTTCTTCACCTTGTTGACTGCCTCGTCGCGCTTCCAGTTCGCGGTGTCCTTGGCCAGCACCTTGATGTCCGGGTACTTGGCCAGCACATTGTCGATGCCCTTGCCGCGGTTGATCTCTCCGGAACCACCGAGCGGGCCCTGCAGGATCACGATGTTGCCGCGACCACCGAGCTTGTCGGCCATCATCTGCATTTCCTGCTCACCGGCGGCCACGTCGTCGGGCTGCACGTTGCCGGCCAGATCCGGGGTCTCCAGTGCGGCGTTGACGGCCAGCAGCGGAATACCCTTCTCCTTGGCCGAGGCCACCTGCGGTGCCAGCGAATCCGCCTGCACCGGAACGACGATGATGGCGTCGACGCCCTGGTTGATCAGAGAATCGACCTGGCTGGCCTGGGTCGAGACGTCGTTGTTGGCCGAGTTCCACACCAGCTCGATGTCGTTGGCCTCGGCGTAGGTGTCCATGCCTTCTTTGCCTGCGGTGATGAACGAGCTCATGTCGTACACCGTCACGCCGATGCGGGTGGTGTCGCTGTTGGCGGCGTCATCACCGGCGCCACAGGCGGTCAGGCCCAGGCCCAGCGCACCGGCCGCGGCAACCGCGCCGATCTTGGTTGTGAGTTTCATTCGCTCTCTTTCTCTTTCAGGGGAATCGTTGAGTGGACTACGGTGCGGTCTGGCCGGGGATGCCCTCGTAGGCGATGTCGCCGGTCTCGAGGTTCTTCTTGGTCAGTTCGGACAGGCCGGCCAGGAACTCGGCCCGCTTGGTGACGACGTGTTCGATGGCGACGTCGACGTTCTCCTGGGTGATGGCAGGCATGATGTAGACGGGCTCTTTGTTGACGTCCTCGCCCTTGGCGAGCGCATTGGCGACGGCCAGGCCTGCGGAGAGCTCCACGGTGCCGTTCTGCAGCGAGGTGCCGATGAATTCGCCACTCTTGACCGCGTTCAGGCCGTCCTCGATGCCGTCGATACCGACGATCGGCACCGTGCGTCCCGACTCTTTGAGCGCCTGCAGGGCGCCCAGACCCATGTCGTCGTTTTCGGCGACCACACCGTTGATCTGGTCACCGAAACCGGAGATCCAGTTCTTCACCTTGTTGACGGCCTCGTCGCGCTTCCAGTTGGCGGTGTCCATGGCCAGCACCTTGATATCCGGGTACTTGCCGAGCACATTGTTGATGCCCTCGGTGCGCTGCAGTTCACCGGACTGGCCCAGCGGACCCTGCAGGACGACGATGTTGCCCCTGCCGCCGAGCGCATCAGCCATCATCTGCATCTCCTGCTCACCGGCGGCGACGTCGTCGGGCTGGACGTTGCCGGCGATGTCGGTGCTGTCGAGCGCGGCGTTGACCGGAACCAGGGGGATGCCCTTTTCCTTGGCCGAGGCCACCTGCGGTGCCAGCGAATCCGCCTGCACCGGAACGACGATGATGGCGTCGACGCCCTGGTTGATGAAGGAGTCGACTTGGCTGGCCTGGGTCGCGACATCGAGATTGGCCGAGTTCCAGACCAATTCGATGTTGTTGTCTTTGGCGTACTGGTCCATGCCTTCTTTGCCTGCGGTGATGAACGAACTCATGTCGTACACCGAGACACCGATCCTGGTGCCCCCGCTCTCACTGTTGGAGGCGGAGTCGTCACCGGCCCCACATGCCGTCATCCCGAACCCCAGCGCTACGGCCGAGGTGATGGCGAACAACTTTGTTCCCAGTCTCATTTGCCTTCTCTTTCATTCTTCAAGGGTGGATGGATACTTCCGTGTTGATGAGGTCGTCAAGTTCTTCGCTTCGACGACCACACGTCGATGGCCACCGCGGCGACGATCAGCACGCCCTTGATGACGTCCTGCCAGTACGCGGGGACCACCAGGATGTCCAGGCCGTTGTTCAGCGTCTGGATCATCAACAGGCCCAGCGCCGTTCCCCAGATGGTGCCGCGCCCGCCCATGAGGCTGGCGCCGCCGATGACGACAGCCGCGATGGCGTCCAGCTCGTAGCCCTGGCCGAGGTTGGGCGGACCGGAGATCACGCGCGAGGCCAGCATGACGCCGGACAGCCCGGCCAGCAGACCGGACAACGCGTAAACGCTGAAGAGCACGTTCTTGGCGTTGATACCGGCGATCTCAGCGGCGTTGCGGTTGCCGCCGACGGCGTAGACCCGCATGCCGTAGGTGGTGCGCTTCATCACGATGGCCAGCGCGATGATGCCGAAGATCATCAACAGCACCGGGATCTGCAGACCGAGGATCTTGGTGTTGGCGATCGAGCCGAACTCGGCGGGCAAACCGTTGATGGGTGCGCCGCCGCCGATCACGTACGCCGCACCTGAGCCGGCCGTCAACGTACCCAACGTCGCGATGAAAGGTGGAACATTCAACCGCGACACCATGATCCCGTTGAGGGAGCCCACGACGAGGCCGACGCCCATCGCGACCAGCACCGTCATCCAGACCTGGCCCGGGTTGGCCTTCGCGGTGGCCGCACCGGCCATGGCCGAGACGGCGATGACGCTGCCGACCGAGAGGTCGATGCCGCCGGTGAGGATCACCAGCGTCTGGCCGAGTGCGATCAGCGCGAACGGCGCCGCCGCCACCAGGATGGTGATCAGGTTCTCGACGGTGGAAAACCGTGCGCTGCGGTAGCTGAAGTAGAAGATGACCATCAGCAAGATGATGAACATGGCATACCGCAATGCCATGGCGCCGATCCACTCCCGGGAGAACAGCTTCACCGGCTCTCCGGTGATCGGTGACGCCACCACCGTGGCGGCACCGGGATCCGGTGGGGTCTCTGCTTTCGTGCTCACTGTTGCGCCTCCTCGGGGCTGCGGTCCTGCTTAGTGTTCTGTGTTGAATTCCCCGTCGCTTCGCTCGCCCCTGCCCGGGCTTCCAGCGCGGTCGCCAGCCGGAAGACCGACTCCTGGACCTCGGGATGGTCGAGCGCGTCGCGGTCGAGTTCGCCGACGAACGCACCACCGCGCATGACGAACGCGCGGTGCGAAAGGCCGACGACTTCCGGCATGTCCGACGACGCCATCAGCACGGCCATGCCTTGTTCGGCGAATTCGGTGATGATGCGGTAGATCTCGCTGCGGGCGCCGACGTCGACGCCGCGGGTGGGCTCGTCGAGCAGCAGCACGTTGACGGTGCCGGTCAGCCAGCGGGCCAGCACCACCTTCTGCTGGTTGCCGCCGGAGAGTGTGCCGACCTCCTGGCTCAGGCCGTTGCTGCGCAACCGCACCGACTTCATCACGTCGGACACGGCCGTGGTGCGGGACTTGCCCTTGAGCCAACCACCGACCGAGAACGCCGACAGCCGCGGCAGTGATCCGTTGTCCAGCACGCTCATCGACAGCACCACACCGGAGAGCTTGCGATCCTCGGGCACCATCGCCATACCCTCGGTGATCGCGGCCGCCGGGTGGTTGCGCTTGACCAGCTTTCCCCGGACCACGATCTCACCCGCGGAGCTGTGCCGGGCGCCGAAGATGGCCTCCAGCAGTTCGGTGCGACCCGCGCCGACAAGTCCTGCCAGCCCGACGATCTCGCCGGCCCGGACGGTGAACGACACCGGTTCGGTGGCGCCCTCGACCTGGAGGTTCTTGATCTCGAGCACGGTTTCGTCGGTGGGTACCGGGCGTTCGGGGAACAGGTGCGCCAACTCGCGGCCGATCATGGCGGTCACGATGTCGTCGTCGGTCACATCGGCGATCATCTTGTCGAGGATCAGACCGCCGTCGCGCAGCACCACCACCCGATCGGCGATGGCGCGGATCTCGGCCATCTTGTGGGTGGTGTAGACCATCGACACGCCCTGCTCGCGCAGCTGGCGCACGATCTTGTAGAGGCCCTCGACCTCACGCTCGGAGATCGCCGACGTCGGCTCGTCGAGCATCACCACCTGCGCACCCGTGCGGGCGGCCTTGACGATCTCGACGATCTGACGCAACCCGACGGGCAGACTGCCCATCCGGGCAGTAGGCGGGATGTCCACGCCGAAAACCGCCAGGGCCTCCTTGGCCTCGCCGATCATCGCGCGCCGGTTCAGGAACGGCCCGGTCTTGATTTCCCGTCCAACGAACAGGTTTTCGTAGACCGTCATGTCCTCGATGGACGCCAGTTCCTGCGGCACGATGGCCACGCCGTGCTTGACGGCGTCCTTGGTGTTACCCGAGGTCAGTTCGGTGCCCTGCACCGTGACGGTGCCGTGGTCGGCGGTGTACTGGCCACTGATGATCTTCATCAGTGTCGACTTACCTGCCCCGTTCTCACCGGCCAGCGCGGTGACCGTGCCGGGTTGCAGGTTCAGGGTGATCCCCTTGAGCACCGGTACTCCGCCGAAACTCTTGTCGATGTCCGTGCATTCGAGCAGCGCCTGTGCCATCGCTCAACTCCCTACCGTGACGAGCACTTTGACGTTCTCGGGATCCGCGGATGCGGCAAACGCCTGTGCCGAGTGTTCGAAATCGAACTCCGCGCTGATGATCTCGTCGATGGGCACCGCACCGGAGGCGAGTAGTTCCATGGCTGCGGTGAAGTCCTCGCGGACGTACATCAGGTTGCCGATCAGGGCCAGCTCCCGATCCTGGATGAGGCCCAGCGGCACCGGAGTGGCACCTTCGGCGACGCCGACGATCATCACCGCGCCGCCCTTGTCCACCAGATCGACGGCCTGGGCCACCGAGCTCTCCCGCGATACGCAGTCGATGACGACAGCGGCAGGACCGCCGAGAAGGTCCAGTGCGGTCTGCACGGCGTTCGGTGCGGTCGGATCGAATGTTCCTGCCGCACCCAGGCGTTCAGCGCGAGCCCGCTTCGACTCGAGCAGGTCGGCGACCACCACCCGCGCACCTGCGTGGAGTGCGGCCAACAGGACGAACAACCCGATGGGGCCTGCGCCGATCACCACCACCGGACGGTCGCGTAGATCGCCGACGGCCTCGGCGGCGCGGCGCACGGTGTGCACCGGGGTGGCCAGCGGTTCGATCAGGATGGCGTGCCGATCGTCGAGATCATCGGCCAGCGGCACCAGCCGGTCGAGCGCGACACTGAACGAATCAGCCAGTGCGCCCGGGGTCTGGCAGCCCAGCACCAACAGGTCTTTGCAGATGTTGTAGCGACCGGCGTTGCACTGGGTGCAGTGCCCACAGGCCAGGTTCGGTTCGACGGCAACCCTTTTCCCGATCCAGGACTCGTCGACGCCGTCGCCCACCGCGTCGATGACGCCGACAGCCTCGTGGCCCGGGCGGTAGGGCAGATCGATGAACGGGTGCCGCCCGCACGCGGCGTGCAGGTCGGAGCCGCAGATGCCGACGACGGTGGTGCGGACCCGTGCCTCCCCGGCGGCAGGCCGGTCTTCTGGCACCGATTCGATGGTGACGTCATCCAGCGCGGCCACCACCACCCGGCGATTCACGGCACTCACCATGCGGTGTACCCCCCGTCGGCCACCAGCACGGAACCGGTGATGAACGACGACGCGTCGCTGGCCAGGAACACCACGCTGGGCGCGATTTCCTCGGGCATGGCGTAGCGCACCATCGGGGTGTCGTCGATCCAGTGCTGCTTGAACTCCGGGTTGTCCACCGGCGCCATCTCGGTCTTGCAGTACCCGGGGGCCAGCGCGTTCACCCGGATACCCAGCGGACCCCATTCAGCGGCAAGCGATTTCGTCAGGTGGTGCACCGCGGCCTTGGAGGCGTTGTAAGCCGGCTGCATCTGCGGGCGGTTGACGATCATGCCGGACATCGAGCCGATGTTGACGATCGAGCCACTGCCGCGTTCGCGCATGTGCTTACCCGCGGCCAGCGAGCAGGCCCACAGCGCCTTGACGTTGAGGTCGAAGACCGCATCCCACTCGTCTTCCTTCACCGTCCAGGATTCGCCGTGGTAGCAGGTGCCCGCGTTGTTGACCAGGATGTCGAGATGTCCCAGTGTGGAGATCGCGTCCGCGGTCATCGATTCCACGTCTGCTGACTTGGTGATGTCGGCGGTGATGGCGTGGAACTCGTGGCCGGCGGCTTCCGCTTCGGCGACCACCTTGGCATTGCGCTCCGCGCTGCGGCCTGCGATGGCGACCTGCGCGCCTGCGTCGGCGAGCCCGAAGGCGAACGCCAGGCCGAGGCCCTGGTTGCCGCCGGTCACCAGAGCGGTGCGGCCGGTCAGGTCAAATGGGTTGCGCACCCCGACGGCAGGAGGAGAAGACTTCTTTGTCATGAGGGATTCACAATCGACTTGAGGCTGGCAGGGTCGGTGTCGCTTTCGAGTGCGTCGGCGACGTGTTCGAGGTCGTAGCGTCCGGTGACCATCGCATCCAGGTCCACCAGGCCGGACTGGACGAGATGAATTGCCGCAGGCCAGGTGTCGGTGTACCGGAACACCCCGGTGAGGGTGATCTCGTTGTTCGCGATGTGGCTGACCGGCAGGGCGTACTCGTCGGCGCCCATTCCGACCAGCACCACCTTGCCCGCGGGCCCGACGGCCTTGATGCCGCTGCTGACGGCCACGGGCACGCCGGTGGCGTCGACGAACGCGTCGACCGGCTCGATGGCCGAGACATCGACGGCGGCGGGGTCGAGCACCTCGGTGGCGCCGAACCTGAGCGCCATCTCCCGTCGCGATTCCAGCAGATCGGTGACGACGATGCGGGACGCACCGAAGGCCTTGGCGGCCTGGGCGCAGATGACGCCGATGGGGCCGGCGCCGGCGATCAGGATCGACGATCCGGGAACGATGCCGGCCTTGCGCATGGTCGTGATGGCCACCGACAGCGGCTCGAGCAGAGCGGCGGCGTCATCGGACATGGAATCCGGTACGGCGTAAGCCATGTCGTCATCGATGGTGACGTAACGGCAGAAGGCGCCGTCGACCGGCGGGGTGGCGTAGAACTTCATCTCGGGGCACAGGTTGTAGCGACCTGCCTTGCACTGCTTGCAACGGCGGCAGGGGTGCTGCGGTTCGACGGCGACGCGCTCACCGATCCGGCCCGGGTCCACACCCTCGCCGACAGCGGTGATGCGGCCGGACATCTCGTGGCCCAGGATCATCGGGTCGTTGACGATGAAATCGCCGATCCGGCCGTGCCGGTAGTAGTGCACGTCCGAGCCGCACACACCGACGGCGGCCACCTCGATCTGTACCTCGTGCGGGCCGGGAGCCGGGATGGGGCGCTCCTCGATCTGGAGGCTCTCCACCCCCGTCATCACGCTGGCACGCATGGTTTGTGTTGTCGTAGTCATGATGTTCCTTCCTGGGAAGCTGTAAGCAGTGCCCGCCCGACGACAATCGATGTCGCGCCCGCGGTGACACACAGTTCTGCCACTGATTCGGTGACCCCACCGTCGACGGCGACCGGAAGCTCGCCGGCGCAGGCGGTCACCACTGCCAATCGCCCGATTGCGCACCGGCCCTTGGTGCCCGGTTCGATCAGCATCACCAGCACCCCGTCCGGGGTGACCGGGTAGTTCGGTTGGGACGACCCGTCGAGGCTGTCCCATTCGCGCCACAGTGCCACCCACGCCTGCGATCCCGCTGCGCGAATCGCCGACGTGCTCTCGGCGGTGAACGCCGCCCACGGCACGAACACCACTGCCGGGTGCAGCGCCAGCACCGACGGCAGGGTATCCGCGACGAAGTCCGGAGACCCGATGAGATGCACCCCGATGCGGGCGGAGTCGACGGTGTCGGCGATGCGCGTGAGGTCCGCGAGGCTCACGCCGGCGGGCAGACCTTCGTCCTCGGCCATCACGTCGACGTGGACGTCCAGGCCGGCGGCAGAGAGCTCTTGCGCAGCAGTGATTCTCGACTCCGGCGCCGCGGCGTACACCGAACCGGCAAGCCGGCCGGGGAAACGCTCATGCCACGGCGCCAGCAGCTGCGCGGTACTCATGAGAGCACCCTGTCGATCAGTGGAGACTGCGCGACGGCGGCCCACCGGGCCCGCAACGCAGCCACATCGCGTCCCACCTCTCGTGGGGTGGCGGCGGCGACCACCGACGGTTGCCAGCGTTTGGCCAGGTCGATCAGGGTCGCCGTACCTCCGCCTGCGGCCACTGCGGCGGCCTGGACACAGGCGCCCCTGGCGGTGGCCTCGTCGGCGTCGAGGGTGATGACCTCGTCACCGGACAGATCGGCCAGCAGCTGGCGGGTGGCCCGCGAGCGCGCGCCGCCGCCGACGGCGGTGATCCCGCGCGTCAGCTCGACACCGCTCTCACGCAGCTGATCCCGTCCACTCAACAGAGACAGCAGGGGCCCTTCGACGAAGGCGCGGGCGAGCTCGTCGCGGGTGGTGTGGGAGGTGATGTCCACGAAAGTCCCTCGGGCGTCCGGGCGGTCGGGTTTGCGTTCGCCGTCGAGGAACGGCACGAGCACCGGG
Organism: Mycobacterium sp.; assembly: GCA_040512325.1. Taxonomy (GTDB): domain Bacteria; phylum Actinomycetota; class Actinomycetes; order Mycobacteriales; family Mycobacteriaceae; genus Mycobacterium. The sequence continues at coordinate 12,837 of JBEVFK010000042.1, forward strand.
CCCTGGGTGTCGCCGGCGCCCAGCGCCAGTTCTTCGAGCCCGCTGAGATCGGTCCCGAGCAGGCGAGCTGCGACATCGCCCACCCGGGCCGCGTTCAGGGTGCTGACCAGAGGCAGGTAGCCGCCGGTCAGGTCGGCCACACCGTCGACCATGCCGGAGGGATCGAACACCGGTTTGCGCGAGGACGTAGCCACCACGCCGGAAGTGCCGATGCCGAAGTACTGGTCACCGTCGGTCAGACCGAGGCCGAGATACCCGGCATGCTGGTCGCCGCCGCCCGGCCCGACCACCACTCCCGGGGGCAGGCCGAGTTCGTCGGCGACGGTGGCGCGTACCGTTCCGGCGACGTCGGTCGGTCCGAGGACCGTCGGCAGTTTCGGCGCCCAGTCACGCACGCCGGCAGCAATGTTCAGGTATTCGGGCAGCCATTCGCCCGCGGTCGAGTCGAAGTAGCCGGTGCCCGACGCATCGGAGCGGTCGGTGACGCGCTCGCCGGTCAGCCAGTACGTCAGATAGTCGTGCGGCAACAGGATGGTCGCCACCCGCTCCAACAGCTGTGGTTCGTGCTCGGCCACCCAGGCCAGCTTCGCGATGGTGAACGCGGCGGTGGGCAGTGAGCCGATCCGCAGGACCCAGCGCCGGGACCCGATGCGGTCAGCCACCCGCGCCAGGTTGGCCGCGCCGGTGGTGTCGTTCCACAGTTTCGCTGCCCGCAGCGGTTGCCCGGCGGAATCCAGGAGCACCAGCCCGTGGCACTGGGCCGCCACCGAGATCGCCCGGACGGTAACGGGTTCGGCGCAGCCGGCCAGTGCGGCCCGGGTGGCGGCGACGAACGCCGTCACCCAGTCGATGGGGTGCTGCTCGCTGCAGGGCGGGAACGCCGGCGGGTGCGGAGCGCTGCCGGTGGCGCAGAGCCGGCCGGTGTCGACGTCGCGCACCTCGACCTTGCAGGATTGTGTCGACGAATCAACGCCCAACACAACATTTTTGGAACCGAAGTTACCGGTCATCGGCCTACCACCGGGACGGACCCATCACCGGGCTGCAGGCCGCGATGGCCGACGCCGCCCGCGGGGTGGCTGTCGATGACGTCCTGCACGGTATGTCCGCGCAGGGCCATGGTGACCACCGACAGGGCGTCACCCCAGGCTCCGACCGCGAGCGTGCTGGCCATGGCGATCATGTCGCCCGGGTCGGCATCCGGCGGGGTGGCAGGCAGCGCCACGACGGTGGTGGCCGCGTGCGCGAACGGCGAGGACGCGTTCTCGGTCAGCGCGACGACGTCGACACCACGGCGCACGAAACGCTCGACGAGGCTGGTGAGTTCACTGGACCGGCCGGTCTTGGAGATGGCCAGCACCAGATCCGACGGCGTCACCGCGCCCATGCCGCCGTGCAGTGCGTCCATCGCGGGCAGGTACACCGCAGGGGTTCCGCAGACCGACAACAGATGAGCCAATCGCTCGGCCATGATGCCCGAGGTTCCCGAACCTGTGGTGACGACCTTGCCCGAGGTGGCCAGCACCCGGTGGGCCACGCCCACCACGCCTGTCTCCACGGCGCCCACGAGTGCCGACAGCGCCCGAAGCTCCCGGGACAGCACGTTGCCGGCCAGTTCAGCCAGCTCAGCGTCGTCCATGCTCATCTGATATCTCCGCTACTCACATGATGTTGTGATCCAGATCATGCAGGTCGTATGCTCATGTGTCAACACGCCTGCACATATGAGCAGGCCTGCGGATTCAGCTGAAATCGGGTCGACTTACACTGCGTCGACCACACCGGGAGGAGGGCACAAATGGGGCCGGATGAGCTTTTCCAGCGTGCCGTCATCGCTCGCCGCTACTACCTCGAAGGCCGCACCCGCATCCAGATCGCCGAGGAGTTCGGCATCTCCCGGTTCAAGGTCGCCCGCGAGCTCGACGAAGCGTTGACCACCGGCATGGTCGAGATCACCATTCACAACCCGGGGTCCATCGACGTCGAACTGTCCACCGAGCTGCAGCGCCGGTACGGGCTCGAGCACGCCTACGTCGTCCAGACCGACGAGAACAACCCCGAAGAACGCGTCGAGGCGGTGGCCAAAGCGACGGCTGAACTGCTGCAATCGATCCTGCGCGAAGAGGACGTCATCGGGGTCGACTGCGGCCGGACCCTGACCAAGATCGCCAATTACATCACCCGGCTGCCACGCGCCGACGTCGTGCAGTTGACCGGCATGGCCGGCACGCTGACCTCCAACGGCGCGGACCTGGTGCGCCGGATCACCGAGATCAGCGGGGGCCGGTCGTGGCCGCTGTACGCACCCCTGGTGGTCTCCGACGCGCGCACCGCCGAGAGCCTGGCCGATACCCAGCAGATCCAGGACACGTTCGCCCGCCACGGCAAGGTGACGTGCGCGATCGTCTCCATCGGCGCGTGGTCGCCGGGCGCGTCGCAGGTGTATGAGTTGCTCACCCCCGAAGAGACCTTCGAACTCGAACAGGCCGGTGTGTGCGCCGAAACCTGCGCACTGCTGCTCGACGCCGACGGTGTCCGCGTACCCGGTCTGGACCAGCGCCGCATGGGTGTCGACGAGGAGACTCTGCGCGCCATCCCCACAGTCATCGCCCTGGTGACGGGCACTCAGAAGATCGACGCGACCCGGGCGGTGCTTCGTTCGGGCCTCGTCAAATCGATGGTCACCGACTCCGAGATCGCGGCAGCGGTCCTGGCTTGAAATTCGCCTGCACTCACAGATAGGTACCTCAATGCCCGAGCATGCGATAGATCTCGACTTCCGCCTCGACGATCGGGTGGCTCTCGTCACCGGCGGCGCCTCCGGAATCGGCGCCGCCATCGGCGCCGCCCTGGCCGCCAAAGGCGCCACCCTGGCCGTGGCAGACCTGTCCGAGGGCAACGGCGTATTCCATTGCAACGTCGCCGATCCCGAGTCCGTCCGGGCCACGGTCGAGGCCGTCATCAAGGCCCACGGCCGCATCGACATCCTGATCAACAGCGCCGGAATCGCCCGGTTGGCGCCGGCCGAGGAGCTGTCCCAGAAGTTCTGGGACGACACCATCGCCGTCAACCTCACCGGCACGTTCCAGATGTGCCAGGCCGTGGGCAAGCACATGCTGGCCGCCGGCCGCGGCGTCATCATCAACATGGCATCGCAGGCCGCCACGGTGGCGATCGACGAACACGTGGCCTACTGCGCATCGAAGTTCGGGGTCGTCGGCATCACGAAAGTGCTGGCAGCAGAATGGGCAGGCCGCGGTGTCCGCGTCAACAGCATCTCCCCCACCGTCGTTCTCACCGACCTCGGCATCAAAGCGTGGGACAACCCCAAAGGCGATGCGCTCAAGAAGCTCATCCCGACGGGCCGCTTCGCCTACCCCGACGAGATCGCGGCCGCCGCGGTGTATCTCGTCTCCGACGCCGCCGGCATGGTCAACGGTGCCGATCTCGTCATCGACGGTGGCTACACAATCAAGTAAGTGGGTACTCACCGCGCATGAGCAAAGACAAGCCCGACACCGTGTCCGCAGGCGCTGATGTCGAAAGCGATCCCGCCAAGGGCGCCGACGACCGGTCGGACTGGGCCGACGAGGGCGGCGCCACCAGCGACGGACCCGCCGGCGAGACCGATGACGCCTGACCTCCTCAGTGAGTAGCGCGGGTGGTGAGAGCACCCGGACCGTCCTGATCGCTTTCGGCGCCAACTTCCTTGTCGCCATTGCCAAATCAATAGCCGCGGTGATTTCCGGCTCGGCGTCCATGGTCGCCGAGTCGGCTCATTCGTGGGCAGACACGGGCAATCAGATCTTTCTCTGGGTGGCCAATCGCCGGAGCTCACGCCCTGCCGACAGGATCCGCCCGCTGGGCTACGGCCGCGAGGCCTATGTCTGGTCGTTGCTGGCCGCGGTCGGGCTGTTCGTCATGGGCGCGGCCGTGTCCATCTGGCACGGCGTCAGCACGCTGATCCACGAACCCACCGGGCCCGAGGACTATCTCGTGGCCTACATCGTGCTGGGTATCGCGTTCCTGCTGGAAGGATTCTCCTGGTTGCAGGCGGTCCGCCAGCTTCGCGGCGAAGCGCGGGAATTCGACCGCGATCTGCTCGAATACGCGCTGGCCACCTCTGACCCCACCACCAGGGCCGTGTTCGCCGAGGACAGTGCCGCGCTGATCGGCCTGGTGATCGCCCTGGGCGGCGTGGGCCTGCATCAACTGACCGGGGTCGCCGCCTGGGACGCCGTGGGGTCCATCCTGGTCGGCATATTACTCGGCGCGGTAGCCATTATCTTGATCGACCGCAACCGCCGTTTCCTCACCGGCGAATCGGGGTCCTCGGCGCTGCACGACGCGGCGGTGACGAAACTGCTCGAATTGCCCGACGTCCAGGCGGTCCGCTTCCTGCGCCTGGAGTTCATCGGACCCAAGCAGATCTTCCTCGTCGCCAGCGTCGACCTGGTAGGTGATGACGTCGAATCCCATGTGGCGCACCGACTTCGAGCGGCCGAACGCGAGATCGAACGCAACCCCTACATCTTCGATGCTCTGCTCACCATCGCGGACCCCGACAGCGAGGACCCGTCGACTAGCCGTGCGGCGCCTGTTTGATCATCGTGTCTTCGTTGCCGACGAGCTGGCAGTAACCCTGCGCGGCGATCCGGGTGGCGGTGATCTCCAGATTCGCCGGGTCGGTGCCGTTCTCGTCTTTGAGCATCTTGCTGACGGACTCGTTCTGGTCCTTCTCTTCAGCGGTCAGGAAGTCTTTGCACTTGGTGTCGCCGCCCTGGTTGAGGACCTCGCTCGAACACCCGCTGAGCAGCGCGACCGACGCGAGTCCCGACACCATGATCATTGACATGCGCTTCATCGCACAACCTCCTGTTGACGGACACTCGTGAACCGGACCCTCTAGTTGCCGAAAACCGGCCTGGTCAAACCTTGGGAGTCAGCCGGACGCGGCCAGCACATCCTGGGCGAACCGGTCGATGCAGGTGCGGTAGTGCTCCGCCCGGGCGTCGTCGTTGTCGGGAAGAGTGCCCTGCCCGGACCAGGGCGAGCACATGACGCCGCTGATGCCGATGTCCTGCGCGCGCCGGTAGAGCTGCGGCGACGGCGGCTCCAGCAGGGCCAGCAGAATCTCGAACGGCTCGTTGTCTCGACCGTATCGGCGCCGGTGGCCGTGCACCTGCTCCACGATGCGCACCGCGTCGTCCCATCGGTAGGCCGTGCCCACCCAGCCGTCGCAATGGCGCGCGGCCCGGCGCAGCGCAACGGGTGACTCGCCACCGCAGAGGATGGGCACCGGTTCAACCGGGTGTGGCTCGATCATCATCTCCGGGATGTCGTAGTACTCGCCGTGCCAGGACACCCAGCCGCCCTGCCACAGCACCCGCAGCGCGTCGATCATCTCGTCGGTGCGCGGACCCCGGTTGTCGAAGTTCTGCCCCAGCAGGTCGAATTCCTCGCGCATCCAGCCGACCCCGACGGCCAGCGACACCCGGTCGCGCGACAGCACCGCCGCGGTGGCCACCTGTTTGGCGACCTCGATCAGCGGACGGGTGCCTGCGATGTAGACGGCGTTGGAGAAGCGCAACCGCTCGGTCACCGCGGCCATGGCGCCGATGGCGACCCAGGAGTCGGGCCACGCCATCTCCGGCGGCCACGGTGGGCCGTCGCCGGTGGGGTACGGCGAACTGAGCTGGCGTGGGTACAGGGTGTGGTCTGAGGTGACGATGCCGTGGAAGCCGGCCCGATCGATCAGCTGAGCGATCACCGGCAGGTCAACGGTGTCCAAAAATGCGGTGCCGCACCAGAACTGCATCACGCGACAGTACCGACGGCCATCGTCTGACGTGCCATTATCATGTCGATTCGTAAAGCTCGAACGTGGGATCAGCGCGTTCATGCAGCCAACGGGGTCCGCATACCCCACAATCGCAGGCGGAGATCGCAACGATCCCACTACCGATGGGATCTGCATGGACTTCGGACGAGTCACCTCATGCTGAGCTGGCTGGCGGTCGCGGTGCTCGTCGCCGTGGTGACCGCCGCCGTCGTGGTGAAGCTGCTGGCGCGAAGGCGCGCACCCGACCCCGGCTGGTTCATCGACAGCACCCGCGCCGCAGGTGCTCTCACGGTGATCGGCACCATGTTCGCGGTGCTGCTCGCCTTCACCATCTTCTACGCGCTGCAGAACTATCAGCGCGCCCGCGACGGCGGCAGCATGGAGGCCATCGCGGTCACCGAATTGCACAACGTGGCCGACGTTCTCGAAGGGCACGACGGTTCCCGACTGCACGGCGACCTCATCTGCTACTCACGTGCCGTGGTCGCCGACGAGTGGCCCGCGATGGCACGCGGTGAATCGTCTCCTACGGTGCAGCATTGGGTCGACACGATGGTCTCGGACTTCGCCGCGACCGATCCGAGCAACCCGAAGCAGGAAGCTGCCTACAGTCAATGGTTCGATCAGCAGGCCCAGCGTCGGGACGGCCGCCGCGCCCGCGCTGCCGAGGCGGCACCGTCTGTCCCGGTGCCGTTGTGGGTCGTCCTCGGGATCGGCGCGACGGCCATCCTCGCCTACATGTGTGTGCAGGCCGATCGCCGAGAAAGTGCCGTTGTCCAAGCGGTGCCCATCGCGTTCGTCTCCGCGTTGGTGACGTCGGCGTTACTCGTGGTCGCGTTCCTCGACCACCCCTACAACGACTGGGAGGGCAGCCTGCAACCCGACCAGATGCGGGTGACGTTGAACCTCATCGACGACGGTCACGTGGTGCCGTGCGACTCGAACGGAAAACCCGATTAGGGCCGACCGGGGGGACTGAGTGGCCAGGGCCGGGATCGAACCGGCGACCTTCCGCTTTTCAGGCGGACGCTCGTACCAACTGAGCTACCTGGCCGGAAGGCGCCGGTCATGGACCGGCATACCTTTCGTCACAAAACTTGCGACCCTGACGGGACTCGAACCCGCGACCTCCGCCGTGACAGGGCGGCGCGCTAACCAACTGCGCCACAGGGCCTTGCTTTCCTGCGTTACTACTGTGCTCCCCGACGTTGCCGCCGTTGTGCGTACCCCCAACGGGATTCGAACCCGTGCTACCGCCGTGAAAGGGCGGCGTCCTAGGCCACTAGACGATGGGGGCCTGATCCGAATCACTCCGGGGTACTCACAACGCTTGCGCGTTGGGAGCTTCGATAGCTTAGGGCACACCTGGCCAAATCCTCAAACGAGCTGCAACAGGGGCCTGTGGTCCGCCATTTCGGCGTCATCGCTATGTCGTTTCAGAGGCCCGTCTGCCAGACGCTATCCTGATGCCCGCGCCCCTATAGCTCAGTTGGTAGAGCTACGGACTTTTAATCCGCAGGTCCTAGGTTCGAGTCCTAGTGGGGGCACCACGCGCGCACCGTCGCCACGAGATCGTGGCGGCGGCTGGAGGCAGGTAACGGCCGCTCCCTGCTTGTCGATACTCAGCGAGTAGTAACCGCATACGAGGGCTATCGTCTCCGACAGCCCCGCCCGATACCGAGGAGTCACGATGTTCAGCCGCCTGACCGTCCGGACCGCCGCATCGGCGACCATCGCCGCCGCCCTTGGCAGTGCGTTGGTGTTCGGCTCAGCGGTGGCGGGCGCGACGCCCGCGGACGACAGCTTTACCGAGTACGTGTCGAAGCTGGGTGTCCCCGTCGATTCTCCCGAGCAGGCCGTCAAGCTCGGCCACGACATCTGCACCCTGCTCACGACGAACGGCGCCTCGGGGCCGAACCCGGTGCCGGTGGTCCGGGGCGTGGTCAGCACCCTCACCAACCAGGGACTCGAGAAGGGCCAGGCCGTTCCGCTGATGCGCGCGGCGGTCACCGTCTACTGCCCCGAGTTCGGCTCCATCATCGGACGGTAGGCCGCCGGCGACGTGACGCAGAACCGGCTGATCCAGGGCGACAACCTGGAGGTGCTGCGTGATCAGCTCGCCGACGACTCGGTGGATCTGGTGTACGCCGATCCCCCGTTCAACTCCAAGCGCGACTACTCCACCTTCACCGACACCTGGCGCTGGACCCCTGAGATCCAACGCGACTGTGACGCGCTGATCGCCGCCGCCCCCGCCGCGCTGGCACAGACCATTGCCGCCTTCGGTGTCCTGCTCGGCCCCGGGCCCGCGATGGCCTATCTGGTGACCCTCTTACCGCGACTGCGCGAGTTGCACCGCGTACTCAAGCCCACCGGGTCGTTGTACCTGCATTGTGATCCGACCATGAGTCACTACGCGAAGGTGCTCCTCGACGCGGTGTTCGCCGGCGACCGCGGCGGATTCCTCAACGAGATCGTGTGGAGCTACCGCACCGGCGGCACCAGCAAGCGGTGGTTCGGCCGCAAGCACGACACCCTGCTGCTCTATGTCAAGGACACCGCGACGCACACGTTCAACGCAGGCAAGGAGAAGTCGTACCTGACGCACAAGTACGGCTTCAAGAACGTCGAGATCTTCCAGGAACCGCCACCCGACGCGCGGTATTACACGATGGTCGGCATGCGCGATGTGTGGACCATCGACGCGATCCGCGGCAACCAGCCCGAAGCCCTGGGCTATCCCACTCAGAAACCGCTGGCCCTCCTGGAACGGGTGATCGCGACCTCGAGCAGCGCAGGCGACGTGGTGCTGGACCCGTACTGCGGCTGCGGCACCACACTGGCCGCCGCCACCCAGCTCAACCGCACTTGGATCGGCATCGACATCGCCGCTACAGCAATCGAATTGACCCAGCGGCGGCTGAAGCAGCAGGAGAATCCACCGGCGTCGTGAGCGGTGCTGTATCGCCCATCGACCGTTCGGTCACGGCACCGAGGACAAAGGCCGCCGCTCCCACCACCAGCGCCGCCAGAAACGACACGACGAACGCGAGGAGTAGCACCGATCGGCCGGAGCGCCGCTTGCCCACCGCGGGCATGGGCATCGGCATCACGACGTGGACGGGGGTCACCGGCGCGTAGACCGCCGTCGCCGGCCGCAGCGGCGGCAGCGGACCCGTGACCGGGTCGCCGCCGACGTTGTTGAGTTCGGCTCGCATGATGTCGGCGCTGTCGAACCTCGACGACGACTCGCGTGTCATCGCCCGGTCGATGAGCGCGGACAGTTGCGGGTCGACGTCCGGGCGCAGCATGGCCACCGGCGGCGGCGGGTTCTCGGTGATGGCTTGAGCGAGAGCGACGAGGTTCTCTTCGGGGAAGGCACGTCGGCCGGTGAGTGCTTCGTAGCCGACGACGCCCACGGCGTACAGGTCGTCGGCCACTGTCGCGTCGCGCCCGGCGAGACGCTCCGGGCTCATGTACGCCATGGTCCCCATGATCTGGCCGGTCTCGGTGCGATGGGTGTCCGGGCCCTTCGCCAACCCGAAGTCGGCCACCTGGGCTTCGCCGGCGGCGCTGAACAGGATGTTGGCCGGTTTGATGTCGCGGTGCAGGATGCCCGACGCGTGGGCGGTCGCCAGCGCAGCCAGGACATCGCTGAGCATCGTGCGGACGAAATCGGGCGGCACCGGACCCTGGGCGATCAGATCGGCGAGGCTGCGCCCCGGCAGCCGCTCCATGACGATGAACGGCGTCCCATGATGCTGGCCGCTGCCGTAGACGGTCACGATGTTCGGGTGCCGCAGCGACGCCGCCGACTGCGCCTCGCTCCAGAACCGCCGCAGATAATCCGGATGGGTGTTGTAACCCGGGTACAGCAGTTTGATGGCGACGGGCTGACCGGTTCGGGTGTCCCAGCCCTCGCGGACCTCGGCCATACCGCCCCGGCCGAGGATGCCCCTCAGCTCATAGCGGCCGCCGAGAAGTTCGGGGGCGAACATCGCTCTACCGTAGCCGCTGCACCCTGGCGTGCCCGCCGAAGAACCCCGACGAGACTCGTCAGACGGTCCCGACTGTCCGACTCCTCAGCGGGGCTCGTCCCTCACCCCGCATCGGTCGTCAGACGGTCCCGATTGTCCGACTCCTCAGCGGGGCTCGTCCCTCACCCCGCATCGGTCGTCAGACGTCAGGGCTGTAGTGCATCCCGTTGTTCCGGTGTGCCACCGGCGGCAGGTTGCGCGCGGGGGTGTGCACCAGCGGCGAGTCGGCGGGTAGCCGCCCGGTGGCGCGGTCCCAGGCGGTCCGGCCGCGCGGGTGCATCCGGGCACGCTTGGGCAAGACACTGAAGACCAGACCCACGAAGTTGCCGAAGCGCCGGTGCCACCGCTCGTCGCGCGCCGACCAGCTGTAGCCCATCAACGTGCGCACCGCGGGGTCGTAGAGGCCGACGGTGAACCAGACGAAGAACGGTTTGACCACGAACCGGCGCTGCAGTGCCCACAACCGGTTCGGCATCCAGGGCAGGAATGGTGGCGGCCCCAGTTCGTCGAGATTGAGCACCTCGCGGGCCGCCCAGTTGTTCTCCAGCACCTCGGTGCACATGTGGTTCCAGTAGACCTGGAAGTCCTCCCAGGTCTCCGGCACCGGCCGCATGCTCATGCCGTACATCCGGTACCACTGCTTGTGTTCGTCGAACAGCTGCCGTTTGTCGGCCTCGGAGATCCCGCCGCGACAGAGCCGCTCGGCGACGATCAGCGTGCCGACGAAGAAGGTGGAGTGCGCCCAGTAGAAGACGTCGGGGTTCAGCGCCGAATAGCGTCTGCCCTGGCCGTCCACCCCTTTGATGCCCACGTGATAGTCCCGGACCTCGGCGCCGGTCTGCGGCGCCCGGTCGCCGTCGAACACCACACCGCCGATCGGGTACAGCGAGCGCAGCAGCCGCGGCCAGCGTTCGGTGAAGAAGATCGAATGCTCCTCGACGGCCGCCCCGAGCTGCGGGTGCATGTTCTGCATCGAGCCCGCCCAGGGGCCTTGCAGCATGCCGCGCCAGTCACCGAAGTACTTCCACGTCAGCGAGTCGGGCCCGAGGGGTTGCGGCGGGGCCTCATAACCCGTGGCCGATACCGGACAGCCCGATGCGGCGTCTTCACTGGCCAGTGGAGTTGCCCCGGAAGTATCTTGAGTGACCAATGCACTGTCCCGTCAGTAGAGCTAGTTGACTACGCGAGTTGTCAGAAGTTTAGGAGTGAAGTGACGTCCGGTCAAAGTCGCGGTCGCTGGTCGGGCGTGCCCCTCGAGGATCGCCAGGCGCGGCGGCGTGAAGAACTGATCGATGCCGGCACCGAACTCCTCGGTGGCGAGGGCGGTCCGGCGCTGACCGTTCGCGCAGTCTGCCGGCGCGCCAGCCTGACCGAACGCTACTTCTACGAGAGCTTCGCCGACCGCGACGAGTTCGTCCGCGCCGTGTACGACGCCGTATGCACCCGAGCGATGGCGACGCTGGTGACGGCAACCACGCCGCGGGAGGCCGTCGAGCGTTTTGTGGCACTGATGGTCGACGATCCCATCCGGGGCCGGGTGCTGCTGCTGGCCCCGGAAGTGGAACCCGTGCTGGCCAAATCCGGCGCGGAGTGGATGCCCAGCTTCATCGACCTGCTGCAGCGCAAACTGATCACCATCACCGATCCGGTGGTCGGGCACATGGCGGCAACCAGCCTGGTCGGGGGGTTGACTGCGTTATTCTCCGCATATCTGGACAATCGACTGGCCGCGTCCCGGGAACAGTTCATCGATTTCTGCGTCGACACCATCATGACCCGGGTCGCCGCTTCCTGAGTTCGCCGGCACGCACGGCAGCAATTGCAGGTAACGATCGTGCAGCATCTCGACAGGCGTGGCCACGTCAACTTGAATGGTACTGAGGTACACAGATATATTGACTGCAACCATCAGGTACAGATAACCGGGAGGGAGGGCTCATGTCAGAACACCTAACCGACGTGCAGCTGCTGCGCGAACTCGAGCCCGTCGTCGAGAAGAACATCAATCGACACATGACGATGCGCAAGGACTGGAACCCGCACGACTACATTCCGTGGTCGCAGGGGAAGAACTGGTACGCCCTCGGGGGCCAGGACTGGGAGCCCGGACAGTCGAAGCTCTCGGAGCTGGCCCAGGTCGCCATGGTGCAGAACCTGCTCACCGAGGACAACCTGCCGTCGTATCACCGCGAGATCGCGATGAACTTCAGCATGGACGGCCCCTGGGGCTGGTGGGTCAACCGCTGGACCGCCGAGGAGAACCGCCACGGCATCGCGCTGCGCGACTACCTCGTGGTCACCCGCGCCATCGACCCGGTGGACCTCGAAATCGTCCGGATGGAACAGGTCTCCCGCGGATTCAGCCCGGGCCAGAACCAGCAGGGCGACATGTTCGCCGAGAGTCTGTTCGACTCGGTCATCTACGTGACCTTCCAGGAGCTCGCGACCCGCGTCTCGCACCGCAACACCGGCAAGGCGTGCAACGAGCCCATCGCCGATCAACTGCTGGCACGGGTGTCCGCCGACGAGAACCTGCACATGATCTTCTACCGGGACGTCTCCGCTGCCGGCTTGGACGTCGCCCCGAACCAGGCGATGCATTCGCTGCACCGCGTGCTGCGCAACTTCAAGATGCCCGGATACACCGTGCCGGAATTCCGCCGCAGGGCCGTCACCATCGCCGTCGGCGGTGTGTACGACCCGCGCATCCACCTCGAGGACGTGGTGATGCCGGTGCTCAAGAAGTGGCGCATCTTCGAACGCGACGACTTCACCGGTGAAGCTGCCGAGATGCGCGACGACCTCGGCGCACTCATCGAGGAGCTCCAGGATGCGTGCGTGAAGTTCGAGACCGCCAAGGAGCGTCGCCTCGAGCGCGAGCGCAAGGTCGCCGAGAAGAAGGCGATGAAGAACCTGTTGGTGACATCATCGGCCACCTCCTGACCCAGCCCGACGTGTTATCTCAGACCGACGCACCGGCCCGATCCGCACTCCGGATCGGGCCGTTCGTCCTGCCGAGCCCGGTTGTCCTGGCACCGATGGCAGGTGTGACAAATGTCGCATTCAGGACGCTGTGCCGTGAACTGGAGCAGCAACTCGTCGGTACGGTCAGCGGCCTCTACGTCTGCGAGATGGTGACCGCGCGTGCCCTCGTCGAACGGAACCCGGCAACCCTGCACATGACGGCGTTCGCGCCCGACGAGACACCGCGCTCGTTGCAGCTCTACACCGTCGATCCCGCGACGACGTATGAGGCCGCGCGGATGGTGGCCCAGGAGGGCCTCGCCGACCACATCGACATGAACTTCGGCTGCCCGGTCCCCAAGGTCACCCGGCGCGGGGGCGGCGCCGCACTGCCCTACAAGCGGCGCCTGTTCGAGCAGATCGTCGCCGCAGCGGTCAAGGCGACCGACGGCACCGGAGTTCCGGTGACCGTGAAGTTCCGCATCGGAATCGACGACGCCCACCACACCCATCTCGACGCCGGTCGCATCGCCGAACAGGAGGGTGCGGCGGCGGTGGCCCTGCACGCGCGCACCGCCGCGCAGCGCTACTCCGGCGCCGCCGATTGGGACCAGATCGCCCAGCTCAAAGAGCATGTGCGCACCATCCCCGTGCTTGGCAACGGCGACATCTTCTATGCCGAAGACGCCCTGGAGATGATGGCCAGGACCGGTTGCGACGGCGTCGTCATCGGCCGCGGTTGCCTGGGGCGGCCGTGGCTGTTCGCCGAGCTGTCGGCTGCCTTCAACGGTGCTCCGGCGCCTACTCCGCCCACCCTCGGCGGCGTGGCCGACATCATCCGCCGCCACGGCGAACTCCTCACCCAGCACTTCGGCGAGGACAAGGCCATGCGCGACATCCGCAAACATGTCGCCTGGTATCTACACGGATTTCCGGTCGGTTCCGAGCTGCGCCGCGCGCTGGCGTTGGTCAAGACCACCGGTGAACTCGACCGGTTACTCAGCGGGCTCGACGCCGACATCCCGTTCCCGGCCGCTGCCGAAGGTCCACGCGGCAGGCAGGGCTCCCCTGGCTCGGTCACGCTGCCGGAAGGGTGGCTGGACGATCCCGACGATTGCACGGTGCCGGCCGGGGCTGACGTCATGCACTCCGGTGGCTGATTCGAGTGAGAATCAACGCTTGTTCGTCGGCTGGTCTTCTCAGCTTGCCTTAGTAACATGGTCACGTTCGGCGTTCTCCGGTGGCGGAGCACGTGCATGTCCTGCTAAAGACATACCGAACGAAAGAACACGACGCGGAGTCGCTGCCCCACTGCGGGCGGCACCGTACCGAAATGCGCGACACAACGACGTGCGCCGCGTCAGCCCGAACAGGGGTAACACTGACGTCGTCAGAGTCGGAGGCCGGATACGGACATGAGTGACGGCGATAACGCCACTCCTGGCCAGCACCGCGCGTCGGAACCCGACGGCGATAACCAGTGGCTTACCCGAACTTCGCGGCCGATGCCAGACGCCGCGCCGCATGAACGCGCATCGGATTCCGGTGACACTGACTCTGACACCGACGATGCTGATTTCGACGACGACGACCAGGCGCCCATAGGTCAGCACACCGGCGGTGTCACCGTCGCTGATCTGTTCGCCAGAGTCACCGGCGGAATCCCGCCGGCACTGCAGCGGGCGCAAGAGCAGGCCTCGGACAACGACGAGGCAACGGACGAGGCCGGCGACGCCACGGTGGCCGCCGATCCGCCCACCATGACCATGCCGACGGTATCGGCGTATGCCTCGGAGATCCCCGACCTGGGCAAGCTGCCACGTCGCCCGCAGTCCGACGTCGAGGCGACCACGGTCCTGCCTGCCGTCAGCGACCGCAGGCTGCCCGCCCTCATCGACGACAACCTCCCGGTGTTGGCCGCCGAGCCGCCCAAAGCCCGGCGCCGCTCAGCGCTGCTGGCCGGACGCCTGGTGGCCGCGCTCATCGCCGTCCTGGCCCTGGCTCTGACCGGCGGCGCCTGGCAATGGAACTCCACCAAGAACAGCAACCTCAACAACGTCGCCGCACTCGATCTGGACTCCCGCGACATCGTCGACCCCAACGCCCAGTTCGGCGACGAGAACTTCCTCATCGTCGGCACCGACAGCCGGTTCGGTCAGAACAGCGACATGGGCGCGGGTACCACGGAGGACGCCGGCGGCATGCGGTCGGACACGGTGATGCTGGTCAACATCCCGGCCAACCGCGAACGCGTCGTCGCGGTGTCCTTCCCCCGCGACCTGGCCATCACCCCGATGGAGTGCGAACCGTGGAATCCCGAGACCGGCGAGTACGGGCCGATCTACGACGAAGACTCGGGCAGCTACGGCCCCGACATGTGGTACACGGAGACCAAACTGAACTCCGCCTACTCCTATGGCGGCCCGAAATGCCTGGTCAAGGTCATCCAGAAGATCTCAGGCCTGTCGATCAACCGGTTCATGGCCATCGACTTCGCCGGGTTCTCCAAGATGGTCGACGCGCTCGGCGGTGTCGAGGTCTGTTCCACCACCCCGATCGAGGACTACGAGCTCGGTACCGTGCTGGCGAACTCCGGACGCCAGCTGGTCGACGGGCACACCGCACTGAACTACGTCCGCGCGCGGCAGGTCACCACCGAGGTCAACGGCGACTACGGGCGGATCAAGCGCCAGCAGCTGTTCCTGTCGTCACTGCTGCGGTCGCTGATCTCCAAGGACACGTTCTTCTCGCTGAGCAAGCTCAACAACGTCGTCAACATGTTCATCAACGACAGCTTCGTCGACAACATCGGCACCAAGGATCTCGTCGACCTCGGCCAGTCGTTGCAAGGCGTGGCCGCCGGTCGGATCACGTTCATCACGGTGCCCACCACCGGCTACGCCGATGAGTACGGCAACGAGCAGCCGCGCACCGACGACATCCGCGCGCTGTTCAACGCGGTGATCAACGACGAGGCGCTGCCCGGCGAGAACGACCAGAACGAGACGACGACGCCGGTCACCGAAGCAGGCGAACCGTCGGTCGACCTGATGGCACCCGAGACCGAGACCACCGAACCCTCGGAGCCGACGACGCAGATGGTCGACGCGGTGACGACGGACCCCACCGAGGTCAGCGTTCATGTCGCCAACTCCACCGGCCAGACCGGCCTGGGTTCGATCGCCAGCTCCGCGCTGATGCAGTACGGCTTCAGCGTCGACTCCCCCGACGACTATCCACTCACCCTGGCCTCCACCACCGTGATGTACTCCCCGGGCAACGAGCAGGCCGCCGCCACCGTCGCGGCCGCCTTCGGCACCCCGGCGGTCGAAGAGACGACCGGCCTGGGTGACACCGTGCAGGTGGTGCTCGGCTCGGACTTCGCTGAAGTGAGTGAACCGCAACCCAGCGGCTCCGCGGTCAGCATGGAGGTCACCCGGGGCGAGGGCAGCGGTGGGCCCACGGAACTCCCCGAAGACCTGACCGTGACCAACGGCGCCGACACCACCTGCGAGTAGGGCCGAGCAGGTTGCAGTGACCTCGCCCACTTCGGGGCGATCGCCATTCATCCGTCGTTCACCTGGCGCTTCATGCTATTTCAGGGGCTGCCGACGTACGCTTGGCACATGCGTACCGCTTACCAGGAGCAACTTTCCTCTCTGGCTGCGCAACTCGGGGATATGTGCGGTTTAGCCGGAGTTGCCATGGAGAGAGCCACCCAATCCCTGCTGCAGGCCGACCTGACGCTGGCCGAGCAGGTCATCACCGATCACGGTCAGATCAACGTGCTCAGCGCGCGGGCAGAGGAGAACGCGTTCCATATTCTCGCCCTGCAGGCACCGGTCGCCGGTGATCTCCGTGCGATCGTCAGCTCCATCCAGATCGTCGCCGACATCGAGCGGATGGGAGCGTTGGCACTGCACGTCGCCAAGATCGCCCGGCGCCGGCACCCGCAGCATGTGCTGCCCGAGGAAGTCAACGGCTACTTTGCCGAAATGGGCCGGGTGGCAGTCGAATTGGGCCACAGCGCGCAAGAGGTCCTCAAGTCCGGCGACCCGGAGAAGGCCGCTCGGATCCGCGAAGAAGACGATGCGATGGACGACCTGCACCGGCACCTGTTCACGGTGCTGATGGACCGCGAATGGAAGCACGGTGTGGCGGCAGCGGTCGACGTCACGCTGCTGGGCCGCTTCTACGAGCGGTTCGCCGACCACGCGGTGGAGATCGCGCGCCGGGTCATCTTCCAGAGCACCGGCGCACTGCCCACCGAAGAAGATCTGTACTCGACGCACTGATACCCGACTGACAGAGAAATCCCCTGAAACCTCGAGGTTTCAGGGGATTTCGTTGTGCAGGGGTCTGGCTAGCCGAACCGGCCGGAGATGTAATCCTCGGTGGCCTTCTGGGTCGGGTTCGAGAAGATCTTCTCGGTGTCGTCGATTTCCACCAGCTGGCCCGGCTTCCCGGTGGCTTCCAGGTTGAAGAATGCCGTCTGATCACTCACCCGGGCAGCCTGCTGCATGTTGTGCGTGACGATCACGATGGTGAAGTCCTGCTTGAGCTCTGAGATCAGATCCTCGATGGCCAGCGTCGAGATCGGGTCCAGCGCCGAGCACGGCTCGTCCATCAGCAGCACATCGGGCTGCACGGCAATGGCGCGGGCGATGCACAGCCGCTGCTGCTGACCACCGGAGAGACCGCCGCCCGGCTTGTCGAGACGGTCTTTGACCTCGTTCCACAGGTTGGCGCCCTTGAGGGAGCGCTCCGCGGTCTCTTCCAGGATCTTCTTGCCGCGCACACCCTGCAGCTTCAGGCCGGCCACCACGTTGTCACGAATCGACATGGTGGGGAACGGGTTCGGCCGCTGGAACACCATGCCGATGGTCTTGCGCACACCCACCGGGTCCACCCCGGAGCCGTAGATGTCCTCGCCGTCGAGCAGCACCGAGCCCTTGACGTAGGCGCCGGGGATGACCTCGTGCATACGGTTCAGGGTGCGCAGCACCGTCGACTTGCCACAACCGGAGGGCCCGATGAAGGCGGTGACGCTGCGCGGCGGGACCGACAGCGACACGTTCGAGACCGCGTGGAAGGCGCCGTAGTAGATGTTGACGTCTTTGAGGTCGAGACGTTTGGCCATTTCAGTTTCTCCTAAACCTGCTCAGACCTTTTTAGGGGCAAAGAATTTGGCGATGAATCGCGCACCGATGTTGAGGGCGGCGATCAACACGATCAGGGTGAACGCGGCACCCCAGAGACGGTCGGTGGGAACCGGATTGGCGCCGGCCCCCGCTGATGTCTGGTCGTACATCATGCCGGGCAACGAACCCATGAAGCCGCCGAACATGTCGAAGTTCATGGCCTGGGCGTAGCCCACCAGGATCAGCAGCGGAGCCGTCTCACCCATGACCCGCGCCAGCGAGAGCAGGATGCCGGTGACGATGCCCGACAGGGCGGTCGGCACCACGATCTTGGCGATCGTCAGCCACTTCGGCACGCCGAGGGCGTAACTGGCCTCGCGCAGATCCATCGGCACGATGCGCAGCATCTCTTCGGTGGAGCGCACGATCACCGGGATCATCAGGAGCACCAGCGCCAGCGACACCGCGAAGCCGGACCGCTCGAATCCGAAGGTGGCCACCCAGAGCGCATAGATGAACAGCGCCGCCACGATCGACGGCACACCCGTGAGGATGTCCACCATGAACGTGGTGACCTTGCCCATCCGGGTGCCGCCGCTGTACTCGACGAGGTAGATGCCGACGAACACCCCGATCGGGATGGAGATGATCGAACAGATGAGCCCTTGCAGCAGGGTGCCGACGATGGCGTGATACGCGCCGCCGCCTGCGGCGAATGCGGTCATGCCTGCCTGCGAGTTCGTCCACCAGGTGCTCGAGGTGACGGCACCGACGCCCTTGACGACGACGGTGAGCAGCACCCACACCAGCGGGACGAGGGCGACCAGCACAGAGGCCGTCACCAGGACGGTGGCCAGGTTGTTGGAGAATTTCCGGCGGCTACTGACTCCCTGGAAGGTGGGAGCCTTCAGCGGCTGATCGAGAGTTGCGGTCATGACAGCGACCTGTCCTTTCCGGAGACCGCGGCGCGAGCCAGCGAGTTCACCACGAAGGTGAGGATGAACAGCACCAGGCCTGCGGCGATGTAGGCGCCCGCCTTGTACTGGTCGTTGAACTCAGATGCCGCGGACGCGATCTTGCTGGCAAAGGTGTAGCCGCCGTCGAACACCGACCACCCGAAGGTGGTCTGCGTGCCCCGAAGGATGATCAGCAGCGCGATGGTCTCACCGAGCGCCCGGCCGAGGCCCAGCATGGCGCCGCTGACGTAGCCGGACATACCGAACGGCAACACCGTCGTGCGCACCACTTCCCAGCGGGTGGCGCCCAGCGCCAACGCGGCTTCGATCTGGCCGCGCGGCGTCTGGACGAACACCTCGCGGGTGACCGCGGTGATGATCGGCAGGATCATCACGGCCAGCACGATGCCCGCGGTGAAGATGGTGCCGCCGCCGGCCACCGAGGCGTTGCCCGTGGAGAACAGCGGGAACCAGCCGAGGTTCTCGTTGACCCACAGCGCGAACGGCCCGATCGCCGGAGCCAGCACGTAGAGGCCCCAGACGCCGTAGATGATCGACGGCACCGCGGCCAGCAGGTCCACCATGTAGGCCAGTGGACCCTTGATGCGCGCGTGGGCGTACTGGGTCAGGTAGATCGCGATGCCGAGTGCCACCGGCATCGCGAGAACCAGCGCGAACACCGACACGAACACAGTCACCTGAAGCAGGTCGAGGATGCCGAACTGCATCGCCGAGGTGTCCGTGGTGACCCAGTTGCCGCCGAAGAGGAAGAAGTTCGCCTCGTTGCGGCTCAGCGCCGGAATGGCCCGCCACAGCAGGAACAACCCGATGGCCGCGATGAGGGCGACGATCAGGATGCCGGAGCCCTCCGACAACGAGCGGAAGACCCGGTCCCCCACGCGCTCTTTGGTGCCCCTGGACGGGTTGGTCGAGATCGGATCGGGTTCTCCGAAGGGGGTCGCGATGACCGCTCCCGAGCCCGCGTCCGCAGGATTGGGAGTGGTCACGGAGACGCCGCCATCGCTGACCCCATCACTAGTCGGTCTTGTCATGCATCCTCACCGCTATTGTGCCGGTTCGCAGGGTCAACTACGCGATTGCGTCGATGGAGGTGAGCAGGCGCTCCTTGAACTTCTCCGGCAGCGGCACGTAGCCCGCCGAGGACAGACCGCCCTGGCCGTCGTTGGCGGCCACCGTCAGGATCGACTTCACCGCGGCCGAGGTCTCGGCGTCGTATCCGGCCGAGCAGACGATCTCGTAGGTCGCCAGGACCAGCGGGTACGCGCCCTCTTCCTTGGTGCCGTAGATCGAGGCCAGATCCAGCGCCAGATCATTGCCGTCGGCCGCGAAGGTGGCGGCGTCGATGGCTTTGCCCGCGGTCTCGTCGGTGAGCTCCACCGCACCGGCACCGGTGTCGATCTGGGCGAACGGCGTTCCGGCCTGCTCGGCGAAGCCCTTCTCCACGTAGCCGATGGCACCCGGGGTGGCCTGCACGGCCTGGACCACGCCTGCCGACTTCTGCGCGCCCTCGCCCGCGCCGCCCTGGAACTCGCTGCCGTCACCCTTGGTCCAGACGGTCGGGGCGGCCGCTTCCAGGTACTTCTGGAAGTTGTCGGTGGTGCCCGAGGAATCCGAGCGGAAGATCGGGGTGATGGCGGTATCCGGGAGGGTCTTGCCCTCGTTGAGCGCGGCGATCGCCGGGTCGTTCCAGGTCTTGATGGCGCCCTGGAAGATGTTGGCGATGACGTCGGCGTTGAGCACCAGACCGTCGACGCCTTCGATGTTGTAGGCCATCGCGATCGGGCCGAAGACCAGCGGGAGATGCCACGCCGGGTTGCCCTCGCAACGGGCGGCGGCCGCAGCCACCTGCTCGTCCTTCAACGCGGAGTCGGATCCGGCGAAGTCGACGTTGCCCGCGATGAACTGCTCGCGGCCCGCGCCCGACCCGGTGGGGTTGTAGGAGAGGTTCTTGCCGGAGCAGACCTGACCCCAGACCTGGTTGAACAGTGCGACCGCATTCTGCTGAGCGGTCGAACCCTCGGCCGTCACCTCGTTCTTGCCGCCGCAATCGGCGGAGCCGGCCGCAGCCGTTCCGCTCTCACTGGCGGACGAACCAGCCGGAGCGTTGTTGTCGCTGCCGCATGCGCTGAGAGTCAGACCAGCGATGGCGGTCGCCGATACCGTGGTCAGAAATGCCTTGCCGAAGATGTTGCGCTTCACCTGTCCCGCTTTCCGTGAGCACGCCGGATCGACCGGCTTCCAGTGCTTTTCCCCGGGAAAGTTATGCGGCGGTAATGGACGGCATCCTCATGCCAGATGAACGCGGAGTGAACAGGTGCGTGAACGTAGCGTTTCGCCCAGCTGTGAGTCAGCTAGGAGTGTGCGACATCACTCTGCTGCGGCGGTCGACAACCGGTAAGCAGTGTCGACATTGGCCACGGTGAAGCCCAGTCGTTCATAGGTGCGCACCGCCGCGGTGTTGTCCGATTCGACGTAGAGCATGACCGCGGGATCGGCCACCGCAGCGAGCCGTTGCGCCAGGTGGGCCATTCCGAGCACGGTGAGCGTGTGCCCCAGCCGCTTGCCCTGCGCGGTGGGATCGACGCCCACCACGTACACCTCGCCGAGGGCCTGCCCGGGTCCGGCGCCGTCGGCATGGACCTTGGTCCAGTGGAATCCCAGCAGCGTCTCGCCGTCGGCATCGAACGCCAGGAACAGCCCTTCGGGATCGAACCAGGACTCGCCGCGTAGTTCGGCAAGATCGGCGTCGGTCATGCCGCCCTGTTCCGGATGCCAGGAGAAGGCGGCGTTGTTGACCCGCAGGAGTTCCGCGTCGTCGCCTACACCGGCGTAGGTGCGGATCTGCACGCCGTCGGGGATGTCGGTTGCTGGAACGTCCTTCAGCGAACGGCGCATCTGGAGCAGCTCACGCACCGCGGTCAGCCCGAGTGCGCCTGCGGTGGCCTTGGCGGCCGGCAGCGTGCCGTGGGCCCAGAAGCTGCAGTCGCCGCCGGCTTCGGCCTGAGCCGCGCGGATCAGCGCGGTCCCGGTACCTCGTCGTCGGGCCTGGGGCCGCACCGCGAGTTCGGCCATCTCCGGTGTCAGATTCAGGTAGCCGTGCAGCTCGCCCGACGCATCCACCGCGAGCAGATGCTTGGTGCGCGCTTGCGTCAGCTCGCGCAACACTTGATCGCCGACCGGCGCAATGCCGTCGAATTCGGTTGCCGCAGAAAGAGTTTCGCGTACAGAACGCTGCTCCTCGGCGGACAACCCTGTCCGCCAGACCAGGCTGGTCACTTGCTGTGAAGCTGCTCAGCCAATGGCCCGCTCACGCCGTCCGCAGCGTCGTAGTCGTCGTCGAGGTCATCGGCTTCGACCACTGCGGCCGGCCGGCCACGGGCCGGCCGTACCGCCTTGTAGCCGACGTTGCGCACGGTGCCGATGAGCGATTCGTACTCGGGCCCCAACTTGGCTCGCAGGCGTCGGACGTGGACGTCGACGGTGCGGGTGCCACCGAAGAAGTCGTAGCCCCAGACCTCTTGCAGCAACTGGGCACGGGTGAACACCCGGCCCGCGTGCTGCGCGAGATATTTGAGCAGTTCGAATTCCTTGTACGTGAGGTCGAGTGGTCGCCCACGCAACCGCGCCGTATAGGTGCCCTCGTCGATCACCAGTTCACCGAGACTGACCTTCCCGGCGCTCTCCTGGTTGGCGATGCCGCCCCGGCGCCCGACCAGCAGGCGCAACCGTGCATCGATCTCGGCGGGACCGGTGCCCGGAAGCAGGATCTCGTCGAGTCCCCATTCGACATTGACGGCCACCAGGCCGCCCTCGTTGACGACGGCCACGACCGGAACCGACGTCCCCGTCGAACCCAGCAGCCGACAAAGTCCACGTGCGGCGGCAAGATCCGTACGCGCATCGACGATCGCGACATCGGCGGTTCCCGCCTCCAGCAGAGAAGAAACCTCCGTCGGCGCGGTCCGCACTGTATGAGCCAGTAAGGACAACGACGGCAGAACTGACTCTGGGTGCGGGTCAACCGTGAGTAGCAGTAGATCCAACAGACCCTCCAGCAACCGAGAGAAAATCTCCCAGATTCATGGCCGACACATCGCTGTTACCGACCGAGATGAACTAACGATAGCTCCCAACCAGCCGTTTGGCTGTGTTGAGGCGTCGCGGCACCGGCCGGCACCCCGCCTGGGACACAATGTCCAGCGTGCGCAAACTGCTGATCGGTGTCGGTGCGACGGTGGTCTCCGTCCTCGTCGGGGCCATCGGTGTCGACTTCGGGGCGGCGATCTACGCCGAGTATCGACTGGCCCGCACCGTGCGGGCCGCGGCCCACCTGAGCTGGGACCCTTCCGTGGCCATCCTGAGTTTTCCCTTCATCCCCCAGGCAGCGCAGCGTCATTACAACGAGGTGGAGATCAAGGCCAACGACGTCGTGCACCCCAATGTCGGGAAAGCGGCCCTGGAGGCCACCCTGCACAGCATCGACCTCGCGTCGTCGTCGTGGCTGATCAACCCGGGTGCCGAGCTTCCCGTGGGCAAGCTGGAAAGCCGCATCATCATCGACTCTGCCCACCTCGGCCGTTATATGGGCATCAAGGATCTGTTGGTCGAGGCGCCGCCCGTGGAAACCAACGATGCCACCGGCGGCACCACCGAATCCGGGATCTCCGGCAGCCAGGGCCTGGTGTTCACCGGCACGCCCCCGGATGCCGACTTCGCCGAGCGCGTCAGCGTGGCCGTCGACCTGTCCATCTCCGGCGACGAGCAGACCACCCTGGAGTTGACCCCCACCGGCATCCTCACCGGCCCGGGCACCGCCGATCAGGACGTACCCGAGGACAAGATCCCCGCGGTGCTGGCGGCCTTCCGCTCCAGCCTGCCCGATCAGAAACTGCCCTTCGGCATCCGGCCGACCTCCCAGGGCGCTCGCGGCCAGGACATCATCATCGAGGGCATCACCGAGGGAGTAACCATCACTCCGGCGGGGTTCACCCAGTCATGACCCCGTTGCTCTACTCGGCGATCGCGATCGTCGTCGCCCTGGGCGTGGCCGCGATCGTCGGCAGTCGGATCAACCGGCGGTCGGGCGTGTTGCGCGAGACTGTCATCGCCGACGGCGACCGTCCTGCCGATCCGGATACCAGCGACCTCGGGTTGTCCCGGACCGGGCCGACGATCGTGCACTTCAGCGCGGCGTGGTGCGGCCCGTGCGCCGGGGTACGACGCGTCGTCGATCAGGTCTGTGCAGACCTGCCGGAGGTGGCCCACGTCGAGATCGACATGGACGCCAATCCGGCTGCGGCGCGACGCCTGGCGGTGCTGTCCCTGCCCACGACATTCGTCTTCGATGCAAACGGTCGGCAGCGGTATCGCACCTCAGGGGTGCCCGAGCCGGCCGGCCTACGCTCGGCCGTTGCCCCGTTATTAGCCTGATCAGGGGGTCATTGGGTAAGGTGTGCCTCGTGTCAGCCCGCATTGAGCTTGTGCTCACCAAGCGCCGCGCAGTGGATCTGTGCCGCGTTGCGGGTTGTTGCTGTTGTTGTTGTAGCTGCTGAGTAGCCGCGCGCCGTTTCACAGCGCCGCTCCCGAACGCAGCCGGACCTGGCAGGCCCATGCCGGTCTCACCAACACAACAGGAGTTATTTCACGTGTCGAACGAATTCAGGCAAGACCCCGATCAGGTGGACGTCGTCGACGTCCGGGGTCCCCGGTTCGTCGCGTGGGTGACGACCGCGGTGCTGATCGCGACGCTGCTGCTCGCGTCCCTCAGCCCTGCAGCGGCTGCTGTCGTGCTGGGTCTGCAGACGATCGTGTTCGCGCTAGGCGCCTGGCGTGGGCCGCGCCGACATCCCTACGGCCGCGTCTTCGCCGCGGTCCTCGCTCCACGGCTCGGCCCGGTCACCGAACGGGAACCGGTCCCGCCGCTGAAGTTCGCCCAGGTGGTCGGCTTTGCCTTCGCCCTGATCGGCACCATCGGCTTCGCCTCCGGCGTTCCTCTGCTCGGTACCGTCGCGACAGCATTTGCGCTGTTCGCAGCGTTCCTCAACGCAGCTTTCGGCATCTGCCTCGGCTGCCAGATCTATCCGTTCGTCGCGCATCTACGACGGCCGGACTCGCGCGTCACCTCACCTGTAACGCACTGACACCCATCACGCACCGAACCGAAAGGACCCATTACATGGCACGCTCCGACGTCCTGGTCTCCGTCGACTGGGCCGAGAGCAATCTCGACGCACCCAACACCGTCTACGTCGAGGTCGACGAAGACACCAGCGCCTACGACGGCGGGCACATCGCCGGCGCGGTGAAGCTGGACTGGAAGACCGATCTGCAGGATCCGGTGCGTCGCGATTTCGTCGATGCCCAGCAGTTCTCCAAATTGCTCTCCGAGCGCGGTATCTCCAACGACGACACCGTGATCCTCTACGGCGGCAACAACAACTGGTTCGCCGCCTACGCCTACTGGTACTTCAAGCTGTACGGCCACCAGGACGTCAAGCTCCTCGACGGAGGCCGCAAGAAGTGGGAACTCGACGGCCGCCCGCTCTCCAGCGACGCGGTGACGCGTCCGGAGACCAGCTACTCCGCCAAGGAAGCCGACGGCAGCCTGCGTGCGTTCCGCGATGAGGTCATCGCCGCCATCGGCACGAAGAACCTGGTTGACGTCCGCTCCCCCGACGAGTTCTCCGGCAAGATCCTGGCCCCTGCGCACCTGCCGCAGGAGGGCAGCCAGCGTCCCGGCCACATCCCGACCGCCATCAGCGTGCCGTGGAGCAAGGCGGCCAACGAGGACGGCACCTTCAAGTCCGACGACGACCTGGCCAAGCTGTACGGCGACGCCGGCTTGGACGGCGAGAAGGAAACAATTGCTTACTGCCGTATCGGCGAGCGCTCGTCGCACACGTGGTTCGTGCTGCGGGAGCTCCTCGGACACCAGAACGTCAAGAACTACGACGGCAGTTGGACGGAATACGGCTCCCTGGTGGGCGCCCCGATCGAGTTGGGAAGTTAAGAACATGTGCTCAGCGCCTAAGCAAGGGCAGACACTGCCGGCCAGCGTCGACCTCGAAAAGGAGACGGTGATCACCGGACGGGTCGTCGACGGCTCCGGGCAGACCGTCGGTGGTGCATTCGTGCGCCTGCTCGATTCCTCCGACGAGTTCACCGCCGAGGTCGTGGCCTCGGCCACCGGTGACTTCCGCTTCTTCGCCGCTCCCGGCACCTGGCGGGTGCGCGCGCTGTCGAAGTTCGGCAACGGCGACGCGGTGGTGGCGCCGTCCGGTGCCGGCATCCACGAGGTCGACGTCAAGGTCGCCTAGCGGTCCTCGCTGCGGGAGTGTGTGCAATCACGCACTCCCGCGGTAGGGGCCAGGGGCCTCACAGGCCCAGACAGGAACTAGACTGATTCCCGTGGTGCTGTTCTACGAGATAGCTCTCGTCCTTTGTACCGTCGTGATCACCTGGTTCGCGTTGTACGCGCTGTACCGGCTCATCACCGACGAGTCGTGACCGACGGCGAAATCCAGCCGGGGTCGGCCGATCGTGCGGTAGCCGCAGCGGCTGAGCGTGCCAGGGAGACCGCGGCACGCAACATTCCCGTCTTCGACGATCTGCCGTTACCGGCCGATACCGCCAATCTGCGCCTCGGCGAAAACCTCAACGACGCGCTGCTGGCGCTGTTGCCGTTGGTCGGCGTCTGGCGTGGTGAAGGCACCGGCCGGGGTCCCGATGGCGACTACCCCTTCGGCCAGCAGATCGTGGTCTCTCATGACGGCAGCGACTCGCTGAACTGGGAAGCCCGGTCCTGGCGTCTCAGCGACACCGGCGAGTACGAGTCGGTGGGCCTCCGGGAAACCGGCTTCTGGCGCTTCGTGGACGATCCGACCGATCCAGGCGAGTCGCAGGCCATCGAACTTCTCCTGGCGCACTCCGCCGGTTACGTCGAACTGTTCTACGGCCGTCCGCTCAACCAGTCCTCGTGGGAGCTGGCCACCGACGCGCTCGCCCGCAGTAAGACCGGCATGCTCGTCGGCGGTGCCAAACGGTTGTACGGCATTGTCGAAGGCGGTGACCTGGCCTATGTGGAAGAGCGGGTGGACGCTGACGGCGGCCTGGTTCCGCATCTGTCGGCGCGGCTGACGCGATTCGTCGGCTGATCGTCGTTTCGAGGAACCCGTGACGGATGTCCGCGCACTGGTGTGCGCCGTGGGTGCTGCGGCCGTGTCGTTTGCGGCGGCGGTCGGCTGCAGCTCATCGGCTGACCCTGACTCGGCCACCACCGCACCGGCCACCATGCAGACAACCACCGCCACCACCACGGCCACTGTGACCGCGGAAACGACTGCCGTCGCCCCTGCACCCACGGCGGCACCCGGCTCGTACGCCTTCTGCCTGGCCGAGCAGGGTATCGACGCACCGGTCGATCCGACTCTGGGACCCCCACCCGGACCCGCCCCGCCGCCAGCCGGCGTCGACGAGAGCGCCTGGCAGCAAGCCGTGCTGACCTGCACCGACTTGGTGGCGGGCACCGGCTGACGCCCTCAGGTCGGGAGCCGCCTCACCCGCGGCCCGCGCCGTGGATCCGCGCCAGGAACTGCCGGGTCCGCGGCTCTTGCGGGTCGGCCAACACCTGCTCCGGCGGTCCGGACTCGAGGATGCGGCCGCCGTCGAGGAAACACACCGTATCGGCGACCTGCCGCGCGAAACCCATTTCATGCGTGGCCATCACGATGGTGCGTCCCGAGTCGGCCAGTTCGCCGAGCAGTTCCAGGACCTCGCCCACCAGCTCCGGATCCAGCGCGCTCGTCACTTCGTCGAGCAGGAGCACCCGCGGGTCGTAGGCCAGCCCGCGGGCGATCGCCACCCGCTGCTGCTGCCCGCCGGACAGGCGGTCCGGATAGGCGTCGGCCCGGTCCGCCAGTCCCACCCGGGCCAGCAGTTCGCGGCCACGCTCGTCGGCTTCACGACGGCCGTGGCCGTGCACCACCCGCGGCGCCAGCGTGACGTTGTCCAGCACGGTCATGTGCGGAAACAGGTTGAACGCCTGGAAGACCATCGCCATCGAGCGCCGGACCTCATCGGCGTCGACCCGGGGATCGCTGATGTCGCGGCCGTCGAGGAAGATCTGGCCGTCGTCGATCTCCTCGAGCAGGTCGATGCACCGCAGCAGTGTCGACTTGCCCGAGCCCGAGGCGCCGATCAACACCACTACCTGATGTTCGGCGACGTCGAGGTCGATGCCGTCGAGCACGGACCGGTCGCCGTAGTTCTTCGTCACGCCGCGCAGGGAGAGCACCGTCTCACTCACAACGCCCCCTGTCTCCGTGCGGCCCGCCGGGTCGCCCAGTCCGCCAACCGCGCCGAGGGCACCGCCAGCGCGACGAACAGCAGCCCGGCCACGACGTACGGGGTGAAGTTGTAGGACGTCGCCACTTCGATCTGCGCGGCCCGCACGGCGTCGACCGCTCCGAGCACCGAGATCAGGCCGCAGTCCTTCTGCAGTGCGACGAAGTCGTTGAGCAAGGCGGGGGTGACCCGACGCGCGGCTTGCGGCAGCACCACCAGGCGCATGGTGCGGCGGTAGTTCAGTCCCAGCGACCGGGCGGCGGCGAGCTGGGACGGGTGCACCGACTCGATGCCGGCCCGGAACACCTCGGCGACCAGAGCCGAGTAGACGAGGACCAGGGCGAGGCCGCCGAGCAGGACGGGATTGTTCGGGATCCCCTCGAGGCGCAGCCCGGGCAGACCGAAGCCGATGAGATACAGCACGATCAGCAGCGGCAGCCCGCGGAACAGGTCGACGTACCCGATCACGAACGCGCGGACCGGGAACCACACCGGCCCCTGCAGGTTTCGCAGCACGGCCAGCAGGAGTCCGAGTGCCAGGATCAGGATCTCGCAGACGACCAGCACCTGCACGTTGAGCCACAGGCCGTCGAGGATCGCGGGCAGGCTGTCCCATCCGATCCGGAGATCGAAGAACGAATCCCGCACCCGCGGCCAGCCCGGTGACGAGCGGACCGACAGCCCGATCACCGCGGCGAAGATCAGCGTGGATGCCAGGGCGACCAGTGTCGAGCGGCGCGCCCGCGATCGGTGATACGCGCGGCGCTGCTCCGCCAGTTCGGTCACGTCAGCGTCGGGGCGTTCCCCGCTTCATCGAGCCACTTCTGCTGTAGCTCGGCGAGTGTGCCGTCGGAGCGCAGCTCGTCGACCGCGGTGGAGACGCACGATGTCAGCGGGCTGCCCTTGTCGAGCACGATCCCGAACTGCTCTGCCCTGTCCTGCGTCGCGGGCAGCTGTCCGACGATGACGCCGTCGTCGAGCTCAGCCTGCACGGCGAACGCCGTCGGCAGATCCAGCACCACGGCGTCGATCTGGCCGCTGGTCAGTGCGGCCTTGGCGTCGTCGTTGTTGTTGTAGACGCTGACGGGCTGGGTCGGGGCGAGAGCCTGGGCGGCGGTGTAACTGGTGGTACCCACCTGGGCGCCCAGCCGCAGGGTCCGCAGCGCATCGAGGTCCTTGGCCGACGCCGCGGGCGACGAGGCGACGGTGACGACGGCCTGGGTGACGTCGTAGTACGGCGAGGAGAAGTCCACCGCCTGCCTGCGTTCCTCGGTGATGGAGAACTCCGAGAGATTGGCGTCGAAGGTCTTGGCTCCCGGGGAGATGGCCGCGTTGAACGGCACCCGGACCCAGGTCACGTCGGCCTGGTCGTAGCCCAGTTTCTCGGCGACCGCGTAGGCGACGGCCGATTCGAAGCCCTCACCGCTGGCCGGGTCGTCGTCGATGAACCACGGCGGGTACGCCGGCTGGTCGGTCCCGAAGGTGAACCTGCCCGCCTCGAGGGTGGTCAGAGAGTCCTTGGTGCAGTCGGCTGGCCCTGTGGTGGAGGTTGCCGCGGGCTCGTCCTCGGCGGGCGCGCACCCCGCTCCGACAAGGGCCACCGCAGCCACTGCCAGCACCTGCAATTTCGACCGGTTTCGCATCGCCGAATCATCGCTCACCCGGCTCGGGTGCGCCACCAATCGACACACCGGTGACTGGAACTCCCAGAGAAAAAATAGGCGGCCCCCGAGCCGGTGATCCTGGTAGGACAGACCGGGGGCTCGGGGGCCGGGTGGCTGCTTGGAATTCGCCAGCGCTACGCAGGTGAATTCTTCAGCCTGGTGCTGCTAGCTAGCAGCCACCTCACATGTCCATAAGTCAATCAAAATGTCGGACCACCTCCCTTCTTGTGTACCGACGAAAGTACCCGCCAAATCGCGGGCCGACAACTGTTTTAGCGCTCAGCGATCACAGACGATCGCGGCGTCCACCAGACCGGGCATCTCGGCGGCCAGCGGGGCATCGCGGAGCAGCTCGCCGTCGAGGGTGTGCACCCTGGCGGCGAGGGTGATCGCCGATACCAACCAAACACCTTGAGCGGCAACCAGATCCGCGGGCCGCAAGGCCCGGTAGTCACAGTCGTAACCCTTGGACCGCGCGACGTCGAACAACGCTTGCTGGGTGGTGCCACGCAGGATGGGATACCAGGGCGGCGGGGTGAGCAGGCACAGATTTCCACCGGCGCCGTCCACCTGGTCGGTGGCGATCACGACAGTCGAGCGCGGCCCCTCCAGGATGTAGCCGTCGGAGCTGACGAACACCACGTCGTCGGCGCCCTGGGCCGCCGCGTGCCGCAACGCCGCCATGTTCACCGCATACGACAGCGTCTTCGCACCGGCCAGTAGCCACGGCATGGTGTCGGCAGCGTTGACGGGCATGCCCCGCTGGAGGCTCAGGGCCGACACCCCGTCCCGGCGCGCGGCGGCGACTCGACCGGCGAGCGGGTTGACGCTGAGGTACGCCGTCGGTGGGGAGCCACTCTCCCGGCCCCGGCTGTACACCAGCCGCAGGGCGGCTTCGTCGGCGCTGGAGGATGCCCATTCGCGCATGGCCACGTCGATCGCCGCACGCCATGCCGGCAGATCCGGTTCGGGCAGGTCCAGGGAGTTGGCCGACAGCACGAGTCGCTGCAGATGCGACTCGACCAGGCAGGCCCGGCCGTCACGGACCAGCAGCGTCTCGAAGACCCCGTCTCCGCGCACAGCGGCGAGGTCGTCGGCATGCAGCAGCGGCGCGTCGGCATCGCGCACCGCGCCGTCGAGTGTCACCACCACGCCCATGGGCTCACAGCCTAGTTCGCTGCGATCGGGAAGGGACCGATCGGGAACTGTGCGAGCGGGAATAACCGGCACCGGCGGACCGTAGTGTTGACATGTGCCTGCTGCCGTTCCTGCCCCCGAGACCGGACCCGACGTTGGTGCCGTGTGGCATTACGGCGATCCGCTCGGTGAACAGCGGGCCGCCGCCACCGAAGTCGTGGTGATCGATCGCTCCCACCGCGCCGTCCTGACGCTGACCGGCAAAGACCGTCAGAGCTGGCTGCACACCATTTCCTCCCAGCATGTCAGCGCCCTGCCCGATGGCGCGACCGTGGAGAACCTGAGCCTCGACGGCCAGGGGCGCGTGGAGGATCACTGGGTGCAGACCGAGCTCGACGGCACCACGTACCTGGACACCGAGTCGTGGCGCGGCGAACCCCTGCTGGCGTTCCTGCGCAAGATGATCTTCTGGGCCGACGTCACCGTCGAGGCTGCCGATCTGGCGGTGCTGACGGTGGTGGGCCCCGGCGCCGGTGAGACCGCGGTGCTGCAGGTGCTCGGCATCGATGCGCTGCCCGCCGAACTGACCGCCGTGGCGTTGCCCGGCGGCGGCCTGGTGCGCCGGATGCGTGGTGTGCAGGCCGATGACGTCGAACTCGAGCTGCTGGTTCCGCGGGCGGAAGCCAGGTCCTGGCAGGACCGGCTGGTGCAGGCGGGTGTGAGCCGCGCCGGCGTGTGGGCGTATGAGGCCCGCAGAGTGGCCGCGCTGCGGCCCCGGCTCGGCGTGGACACCGACGAACGCACCATCCCGCACGAGGTCGGCTGGATCGGTGGCCCCGGCGAAGGCGCCGTGCACCTGGAGAAGGGCTGCTATCGGGGACAGGAAACGGTGGCTCGGGTACACAACTTGGGCAAACCACCCCGGATGCTGGTGCTGCTGCACCTGGATGGGTCCGCGGACCGGCCGAGCACCGGCGACCCGGTACTGGCCGGTGGACGCGCTGTCGGGCGTCTGGGGACCGTGGTGGACCACATAGACCTCGGTGCGGTGGCGCTGGCGCTCGTGAAGCGTGGGCTGCCTGCCGACACCCCACTGAGCACCGGTGGCGACATGGACGTCGCCGCCGTGATCGACGCTGATTCGTTGCCACCCGCCGATGGTGTCGGGGCTGGACGAGCCGCTATCGCACGTCTGCGCGGACAGGCATGAAACCCGGGAGCATGAGTTGTGACACTCACCGCTGCCGGGCCTGCCAGCGCAGCCGTGCGGGGCACGGTAAAGTGAACGCAGGACAATAAACACACAGATCGGAGCCGCCTACATTGTTAGGCCGCTCCGTTATTGCGCGAGGGGGTTCCCCCATGGGCCGCGGCCGGGCAAAGGCAAAGCAGACCAAGGTTGCTCGAGAGCTTAAGTACAGCTCTCCGCAAACCGACTTTGAACGGCTCCGAAAGGAGCTGTCGGGCTCGGAGGCGGACGAAACCACCACCACAGACGTCGATGACGGTTTGGTGGACGATCGCTGGAGCGACGGCGACGCATGGCGTCGCTGAGCTCCGCGCTCGGCGCGCTGTGAGCCCCCCGCCTGGCTAGAAGCGCGGGTGCTGTCCACTCAAGGTGGCGCGGGGAACGTCTTTGGCGCCCTTGTTGACCGTTCCCAACGTCCAGCACGTCAGATGCCGGGCCGTCAGAATGGCCAGCGCACGGTCGGTGTCCTCGGGGGCCACGACGGCGACCATGCCGACGCCCATGTTGAACGTCTTCTCCATCTCCACGCGTTCGATCCGGCCGCGTTGGGCGATCATGCCGAAGATGGGTGCCGGGGTCCACGTGCCACGTTCGAGTTCGGCGACCAGCCCGGGCGGCATGACCCGCTCGAGGTTGCCCGCCAAGCCGCCGCCGGTCACGTGGCAGAACGTCCGGACCTGGGTCTCCGCGGCCAGCGCAAGACAATCCTTGGCGTAGATACGGGTGGGTTCGAGAAGTTCCTCGCCAAGGGTGCGGCCGAATTCTTCGACATGGCCCGCCAGGTTCATCCGGTCGATCTCCAGGAGGACCTTGCGGGCCAGCGAGTAACCGTTGGAGTGCAGACCTGACGAGCCCATCGCGATGATGACGTCACCGGGCCGGACCCGTTCGGGGCCGAGTACGTCGTCGGCCTCGACGACGCCGACACCGGTGGCCGACAGGTCGTAGTGATCGGGTGCCATCAGGCCGGGGTGCTCGGCGGTCTCGCCACCGAGCAGGGCGCAGCCGGCTTGCACACAGCCGGCGGCGATGCCCGCGACGATCGCCTGGACCCGCTCGGGGACCACTTGACCGACGGCAATGTAGTCCTGCAGGAACAGCGGCTCGGCGCCGCAGACCACGAGGTTGTCGACCACCATCGCCACCAGGTCCAGCCCGACGGTGTCGTGCTTGTCCATGGCCTGGGCGACCGCGAGCTTGGTGCCCACGCCGTCGGTGGAGGCCGCGAGCAGCGGTTCCCGGTAATCGTTGCGCAGGGCGAACAGGCCGGCAAAGCCGCCGAGTCCGCCCCTCACCTCGGGTCGGGTCGCCTTCTTCGCCAGTGGCTTGAACAATTCGACGGCACGGTCTCCGGCCTCGATATCGACACCGGCCGATGCGTAGGAAATACCGTGGTCTTCAGCGCGATCGGTCATCGAGCCTCAATCTACCGGTCGCGGGCCGTCAGCCGGTATTCACCCGGGTGCCACTGGAGGGTCGCGGGGCAAATGCCGACCGCTTCCGAAGGTCTGTGCCACCCTTGCTGATGACGAAATCCATGGCCTTCTGGGTGACTTTGGTCACAACGGCCATTTCCGTGGCCATGCCCGCCTCGGCTTCGGCCACCCCCAGCCGTGGTGTGAGCGCCTGGGTGATGAGCCAGTCGTCGGTGGACGGGGTCGACTACGTCATGCGCGAGATCATCATCGAACCGGGCGGCAGTACGGGGTGGCACTGGCATGACGGCCGGCTGTACGGGGTGGTCAAACTGGGCACTCTGACCCACGACACGGCGGCCTGCACGCTGGACGGCGACTACGGCCCCGGCGACGCGATCGCCGAGGAGACCGGACCCGGCCATGTGCACATCGGCCGCAACCTGGGCCCTGTCCCGGTGGTGCTGCAGGTGCTCTACATCAACCCGGTGGGCAAACCTCTGTCGCAGGACGCCACCGATCCCGGCTGCGGCTTCGCCTAGCCGCATTTTCCCGCGGGACCGGGGTTTCAGGTGCCCGTCTCGCGGCTATGCAGCAGCGTGAACTCCCCCCAGGTCCAGTGTCTCGTGACGGGCTCCACCGGTTATATCGGCGGCCGATTGATCCCCGCTCTGCTGGAGCGCGGCCACAAGGTCCGGGCCATGGCCCGCACACCCGAGAAACTCGATGATGTGCCATGGCGGTCCGACGTCGAGGTCGTTCAGGCCGATCTCAGCGATCCCGATTCGTTGAAGTCGGCCTGCGTGGGTGTCGACGTGGTGTTCTATCTCGCCCATTCGATGGGTACCTCCGACGACTTCGTCGCCGAAGAGAAGAAGACGGCCGAGAACGTCGTCGCCGCGGCGCGCGAGGCGGGTGTACGTCGCCTGGTGTATCTCAGTGGTCTGCATCCGGCGGGCGTGGAACTGTCCAAGCATCTGGAGTCGCGGACCGCGGTCGGCGACGTGCTGATCGAGTCCGGGATCGAGACCGTCGTGTTGCAGGCCGGCGTCGTCATCGGATCGGGCTCGGCGTCGTTCGAGATGATCCGCCACCTCACTGAGGTGCTGCCCGTGATGACCACCCCGAAGTGGGTGCACAACAAGATCCAGCCGATCGCGTTGCGCGACGTGCTCTACTACCTCGCCGAATCGGCGACGGCGACGGTTCCCGAGTCACGCACCTGGGACATCGGCGGCCCCGATGTCCTGGAATACGGCGACATGATGCAGAACTACGCCATGGCCGCCGGCCTGCGGCAGCGGTTGATCGTGGTGTTGCCGTTCCTGACACCGACGATTGCCAGCTGGTGGGTGGGGCTGGTGACGCCGATCCCGCCGGGCCTGGCCCGGCCACTGGTCGAGTCGCTGGAATGTGACGCGGTGGCCGACGAACACGACATCGACGCGGTGATTCCGCCCCCGCCAGGCGGTGGTACCCGATACACCGAGTCGTTGCGGCTGGCGTTGGATCACGTCGACAACGCCAAGTTCGAGTCCACGTGGTCGCAGCCGACACCGGCGAGTCCGCTGCCCAGCGATCCGCCGTGGGCCGGCGAGCTGACGTTCACCGCTGACGACGAATGCACCATCACGCACTCCCCTGAGGCCGTCTGGGAGGCGATCTCACACCCCGGCAACAGGTGGCGGATCGTCACCAGCACGCCGAAATCAGCTGTGCGGCTGCTCGCTCAGGGACGGATTCCGGGCGAGCTCTGGCTGGACATCGAGATCAGCCCCGCCGCAGGAGGTGGCACCGCCTACCGGCATACCGCGACGCTGTGTCCGCACGGGCTGCCCGGCCGGCTGTATGCCATCTCGGCCTGGCAGGCGCACCGAAAACTGCTGCGGCGCATCATGCTTCGCCGGCTGGGCAGATGAGGCGATTACGGGCGGCGCAGCGCTGACGCGTTGTCGTTGTCCGTCGCCGGGATGCCACCGGGTCCGGCCCCGGTGCGGGCCGCGTTGGCGAGCATGTGCTCGATGACGTTCTTGCCCAGTGCCGTCTCGCTCGGCAGTTCGATCGGGTAGGTCCCGTCGAAGCAGGCGCAGCACAACTTGCTCGCCGGTTGCTCGGTGGCCGCGATCATGCTGCCCGGGGAGATGTAGCCCAGGGTGTCTGCGCCGATGGCGTGGCGCACGGCGTCGAGCATGTCGCTCTCGGTGCCTTCGGCGTTGGCCGCATTGGCGATCAGTTCGGCCGGTGAGGCGAAGTCGATGCCGTAGAAGCAGGGCCATTTCACCGGTGGCGAGGCGATCCGGACGTGCACCTCGAGGGCGCCGGCTTCGCGGAGCATCCGGATGAGCGCGCGCTGGGTGTTGCCGCGCACGATCGAATCATCGACGACGATGAGGCGCTTGCCCCGGATCATGTCCTTGAGCGGATTGAGCTTGAGCCGAATACCCTGCTGCCGGATGGTCTGCGACGGCTGGATGAAGGTGCGGCCCACGTAGGCGTTTTTCATCAGGCCCTGCCCGAACGGGATGCCGGATTCCTGGGCATACCCGACGGCAGCCGGAGTGCCGGATTCCGGCACCCCGATCACCAGGTCACCGTCGACGGGCTGCTCCCGCGCCAGGCGCCTGCCGATGTCCACCCTGGTGGAGTGCACCGAGCGGCCGTTGATCATGCTGTCGGGCCGGGCCAGATAGACGTGTTCGAACACGCACCCCTTGGGGGTGGGGTTGGCGAACCGGGTGGAGCGCACCCCGTCGGCGTCGATGGCCAGCAGTTCGCCGGGCTCGATGTCC
Organism: Mycobacterium sp.; assembly: GCA_040512325.1. GTDB lineage: Bacteria > Actinomycetota > Actinomycetes > Mycobacteriales > Mycobacteriaceae > Mycobacterium. Next base: position 49,394 of record JBEVFK010000042.1, read on the forward strand.
CGCACGAATGACGCGCCGACGATATCGAGCGCGGCGGTTTCCGAGGCCACCACCCAGCCGCGGTCCAACCGGCCCAACGACAGCGGGCGTACTCCGTGCGGATCCCGCGCGGCATAGAGAGTGTTCTCGTCCATGAAGGTCAGACAGAACGCCCCACGCACCGTGGGCAACAGCTCCAGGGCAGCCTGCTCGAGGCTGGAGTCGGCGGCGCCGTGCGCCAGCAGGGCACCCAGGATGTCGGAGTCCGTGGTGGCGGCGACGATGCCGGGCGACCCCATCAGGCCGGCGTCGCGCGCACGCGCAGCCAGTTCGGTGGTATTGACGAGGTTGCCGTTGTGCCCGAGCGCGACGCCGGTGCCGACGGCAGTATTGCGGAACACCGGCTGCGCGTTTTCCCAGGTGGTGGAGCCGGTGGTGGAGTAGCGGCAGTGCCCGATGGCGACGTGGCCGTGCATTGCTGCCAGCGTCTGCTCGTCGAATACCTGACTGACCAGACCGAGATCCTTGAAGACGAGAATCTGCGAGCCGTCCGCTACGGCGATGCCTGCTGCCTCTTGGCCGCGGTGCTGAAGTGCGTAGAGGCCGTAGTAGGTGAGCTTGGCGACTTCTTCGCTGGGGGCCCAGACTCCGAATACGCCGCACTCTTCACGGGGGGATTCTTCGAGTTCGATCGGTTCAGCGGTCACTTGCTGGCTGCTCCCTGGGGGCGTTTGGGTGACTTCGCCAGTCTACGGTCTTGCGCGAGCGCGCACCTACCACTGACGAGCAGTTCTCTCTCGACTTCAACTGCGCTGAGCTGATTCGCATTCCGACCCGGGTGTGGCGCCTGTGCTTCCGGTCCCCACCGTCAATAAAACCGGGCCCGAAATCTGTTGGCCGTCAAGGGCAATCCCGGCTGATCAAAGGGGGTTGACGCGGCTCTGTGACCACCATCGCCGTCACCGGCCTGTTCGGTCGGCATTCGAGGCGCAGACCCGATCGGCGCGGCAAGGTGATTCGCGTCACGAATGGCGGCGCGTCCGCTGGAGCGCCTCACCCTGTTCAACCGCGGTCACTGCGGGTGATCAGGTGCTCCGGCGAGCCCCAGCGGCACCACCGGCAGCCAGGACTCGATTTCGCGGGCCCGCGACCCCGACACGGCGAGGGTGCCGTCGCCGATGGCGTCCGACACCGACGTCAGTCCGGTGGCCACCCGAAGCCAGGTCCTGGGATCGGTCTCGACGACGTTGGGCGGAGTCCCCCGGGTGTGTCGGGGTCCGGTGATGCACTGCACGGCGACAAACGGCGGCACCCGCACCTCCACCGAAGCTCCGGGCGCCGCGGCGGCCAGGCTGCGTGCCGTCAACCGCACCGCGTCGGCCAGTGCAGCCCGGTCCGGGGCCGGCGCCGCCTCGTCGCGCAACCAGCCCTCGACTGCCAGAACAGCCGCCCTGGTCTTCGCCGGATCGGCGACGCGCTGTGCTGGCATATCCACAAAGTAGCGCCCCGCACAGCGGGCCGAGAAAGGGGTTGACCTCAACCGTTGTTGACCTCCTACCGTGGGGCCATGGCCTTCAAATCGCATGAAATCGAGTTCCTGAAATCCGCCGACCTGGGGCGGCTGGCGACTGTCCAGCCGGACGGCACGCTGCAGAACAGCCCCGTCGGGTTCTCCTACAACGAACTTCTCGGGACCATCGATGTCGCCGGGTATCACATGTCCAAGAGTCAGAAGTTCCGCAACATCGCGTCCACCAACACGGTGGCCTTCGTCGTCGACGACATCGTGTCCCGCGATCCGTGGCGAGTGCGCTGCCTGGAAATCCGCGGCACCGCCGAGCAGGCCGAATCCGATTCGCCGGCAACGGAATTCAACGGTGACGAGCTGGACTCGGCCATCATCCGGATCACCCCGCGGCGCATCATCAGCTTCGGCATCGACGACACCGAGACCGAACCGCACCTGCTGACCTTCGACAGCCGCGACGTGCCGACTACTGCAGATTAGCCTTGCGCCGCTGTAGCAGCAGCGCCGCGACGGCACCGGACTCGTTGATCGCCAGATGTGCCAGCGCCGGGGCGATCAGACTGCCACTGCGTTCGGCGAGCACCGCGAACAGCCAGCCGGCGATGCCGGTGACGAGCACGGTCCCGGCCATCGATTCGCCTGCGGCGCGGGCGTCGACGATGTGCGAGAGCCCGAACGCACTCGCCTGCAGGAGCCGGCCCCGGCGCGGCCCGAACCCCTTGGCGGCCACAGTGGCCAGAGCGCCGCGGTAGGCGGTTTCCTCGGCCCAGACCGTGCCCACCGGGATGTCGAAGCTCAGCCATTTCCAGGCGGACGCCGGTAGCTCCCGCTGCCGCATGCCATGTCGGACCGACGGTATCGCGGTCCCCACCGTGACGACGGCCATGACCAGGCCTGCGGTTGCCGTCCCGAGGCCCACCCCGGCCGCCAGGTGAGGTTTCCGCACACCTGCTCGGGCTCCGCCCCCGAACGCCAGTGCCGTACCGAGACCTGCCTGGACCAGTGCCTGCCGCCGGCCCGGGATATCGAGGCCCGCGGTGGCACTCCACGCCACCAAACCCGCTGCGAGCGCCAGTGCCCGCAGCCGGTCAGTACTCCGGGCCATCGTCGGCCGCCGTCTCCAGCGCTACGCGGACACGCTCGGTGTCCGCGGGCGCCCAACCCGCAGGCGGCGCCACCGCTGCCCAGCCGTCGAGTACGGCGTTCCCGTAATTGTGGCCGTGCCCGCCCGGTACGGCTGCCGCGTTCGTCATATCCGCACCCACCTGCCAGAACGTCACGATCGGATACCACCGCATGGACGCTGTACGGTCGCGCCCCTGCGGTTCTCTGAGCCAATCCGGCTGGGAGAACAGCAATTCGGGTGACCACCAGACGATCGGATCGGACGAGTGCTGCAGGAACAGCACCCGGGTGCCGTCCCACGGCGCCGCGGTGTCATCGGCGATCTCGGCGGGATCGCCCGCCTGGGAGAACCGCACGGTTCGGCCGTTGTCGTAGCGCGGCGCCACCTCCGTCGTACCCGGATCGCGCCGGGCGATCAAGGCCTCCCACAGCGGGCTGGCATTCGGCGGGCCCACCCACAGCACGGAGTCGAACCCCATCCGCGCCACATCGGGCAGGAAGCCGAACGCCGCTTGTCCCGCCATCGATCCCAGACTCTCGCCGTAGAGGACGAGCCTGGGGCGGCGCTCCGGGGCCAGCCGGAACCAGCGCTCGTGGATGGCATCGATGAGGGCCCGGCCCGAGTCCATCGAGGTCTGCCGGTCACCGAGAAAGGAGATCCAGCTGGGCAGATAGGAGTACTGCAGCGCCACCAGGGCGGTGTCGCCGTTGTACATGGTCTCGACCGCCCTGGCGGCCACCGGGTTCACCCAGCCGGTGCCGGTGGTGGGGATGATCACCAGCACTTCGCGGTCGAAGGCGCCGGTGCGTTCGAGTTCGGAGAGCAGGACCGCCATCCGGGCATCTTCGGTCTCCGCGGTCTGCAGGCCGGCGTAGACCCGGACCGGTTCCCGCGCGGGTGTGCCGTTGACCTGTTCGAGCTCGGCGGCGTCGGGGCCGCTGGCGACGAAGTTGCGCCCCTGGAAACCGAGTGAGTCCCAAGCTGCGAAAGACTCTGGGCTGCCCGATCTTTCGGCTGCCACCGGCTGCTCGACGCCTTCTCGCGTAGTGGTGTTCTGCGGCTGGAAGACTCGATTGGCGCCGGCCAGAAAACCCTGCAGCAGCACACCGTTGAACAGGGTGATCAAGATGACCACCATCACCGAGGTTCCGATGAACAGCGCCACCTCGTCGTTGACGCGCCATTTGCGGATCAGATACCTGGCCCACACTTTGATGGCGTCGAGCAGCATCCGCGCCACCCCCACCAGGACTCCGCCGACGACGATCGCGAGCACGACGGTCCGGTAATACCCGAGGGTCGCTGGTCCTTCGATCCCCATCAATCCCGACACCTGACGCTGCCAGGCGGCGGCCGGGATCACGATCAGCAGGCTCGCGGCCACGGACACCGCGACTGTTGCGGCCTTGAGCCAGTACCGCACCCGCTTCGCCGGTGGCCACCACGATCGGCGCCGTAACACCATGCGCCGCAACATCTTCCCGACAGCAACACCCAGGCCGTAGCCGATGGCCGCGTTGATCCCGCCGATGAGTCCGGCGAACAGCCAGTCCCGCGGCAACAGTGACGGGGTCAGCGACAGACAGAAGAACAGCGCACCGGCAGCGACACCGACGAAGTCCAGCCGTACCAGTCCCCACGCCCATTCCAGCACCGGGTGGCGGTCGCGCGACTCGACCGTGCGCGCCGTCATCGCGCCGGGCTCACCCGAACAGCTCCGGTAGCACGCCCTCCCAGGTGCGGCGCACCTCAGCCAGCGGAATGCTGAACTGGTCCTGGATCTCGATATCCGCCGAACCCTCGTCGACCACACCGATGCGGACGGCGGGCAGTCCGCGCGCCTCACACATCGAGACGAACCGGCTCTCCTCGGTGCGTGGAACGGCGACAAGCACGCGGCCCGACGACTCGGAGAAGAGGTAGACGAACGGGTCGACGCCCTCGGGAAGCACGATCCGGCAGCCGGTTTCGCCGGCGAGCGACCCTTCCACGATCGACTGGATCAGCCCGCCTTCACTCAGGTCGTGCGCCGCGGAGACCAATCCGTCGCGAGACGACGACGCCAACACCTCGGCGAGCAGCTTCTCCCTGGCCAGGTCCACCTTCGGTGGTACACCGCCCAAGTGGTCTGCGGTCACCTGCGCCCAGATGGACCCGTCGAACTCGTCGGCAGTGTCACCGAGCAGGATCAGCGTCTCCCCCGGTTCGGTGCCGAAGCCGGTGGGGATCCGGCGGGCCACGTCGTCGAGCACACCGAGCACGCCGACAACCGGCGTGGGCAGAATGGCCGTCGTCCCCGTCTGGTTGTAAAAGCTGACGTTGCCGCCGGTGACCGGAATTCCCAGTGCCGCACAGCCATCCGCGAGTCCACGCACGGCCTGGGAGAACTGCCACATGACTCCGGGATCCTCCGGCGAACCGAAGTTCAGGCAGTTGGTGACGGCCACGGGGACAGCGCCGGTGACCGCGACGTTGCGGTAGGCCTCCGCCAGGGCCAACTGTGCTCCGGTGTACGGATCGAGTTGGGTGTAGCGGCCGGAGGCGTCCGTGGACAGCGCGACACCGCGTCCGGTGGCTTCGTCGATGCGGAGCACTCCACCGTCGGCGTGTTCGGCCAGGACGGTATTGCCGCGGACGTAGCGGTCGTACTGCTCGGTGATGTAGGCCCGGCTGCACAGATGCGGGCTGCCCAGCAGCGCAAGCAGAGTCGAGCGCAGCTCGTCGCCCGTCTGCGGGCGCGGCAGCGACGCGGTGGTGTTCGCGATCTGAGCGTCCTGGGTATCGGGGCGCTGCACCGGGCGTTCGTACACCGGACCCTCGTGGGCGACGGTCCGCGGCGGCACGTCGACGACGGTCTCACCGTTCCAGGTGATGTGCAGCCGGTCGCCATCGGTGACCTCACCGATGACCGAGGCCAGCACCTCCCACTTCTTGCACACCGCCATGAACGCGTCGACGTTCTCGGGCGACACCACCGCACACATCCGCTCCTGCGATTCGCTGGAGAGAATCTCGGCCGGCGTCATGTACTTGGCCCGCTGCGGGACCTTCTCCAGTTCGATCGACATACCGCCGTCGCCTGCTGCGGCCAGTTCGGATGTGGCACAGGACAATCCGGCACCGCCGAGATCCTGGATGCCGATCACCAACCCGGCCGCGTAGAGCTCGAGGCAGCATTCGATCAGCACCTTCTCCATGAAGGGGTCGCCGACCTGCACCGAGGGCAGTTTCTTGCGGCCGGGGCCGTCACCCTCGTCGCCGCCGAAGGTCTCCGAGGCCAGCACCGACACCCCACCGATGCCGTCGAGGCCGGTGCGCGCGCCGAACAGGATGATCTTGTTGCCGGCACCCGACGCGAACGCCAGGTGCAGGTCCTCCTTGCGGAGCACACCCACGCACAGCGCGTTGACCAACGGGTTGCCCGCGTAGGACGGGTCGAACACCGTCTCGCCGCCGATGTTGGGCAGGCCCAGGGAATTGCCGTAACCGCCGACGCCGCGCACCACACCGTCGAGGACGCGCCGGGTGTCCGGCGCATCGGCCGCACCGAATCGAAGCTGGTCCATCACCGCCACCGGGCGCGCACCCATCGCCATGATGTCGCGGACGATTCCGCCCACACCGGTGGCGGCGCCCTGATACGGCTCGACGTAGGACGGGTGGTTGTGTGATTCCACCTTGAAGGTGACTGCCCAGCCGTCGCCGATGTCGACGA
>JBEVFK010000043.1:0-53511 GCA_040512325.1 Mycobacterium sp.
CGCCACGGCCATGGAGCCGGCCCCGGCGAAGACCAGTGCCGCGGGGGTCATTCGAAGAGCCCCTGCTGACCCAACCCGGCGGCGCCCGGCGGTGGCGTCATGCCGAGGTGGGTCCAGGCCAAAGCCGTGGCCACCCGGCCGCGCGGGGTGCGGGCGAGCATTCCGGCGCGCACCAGGAACGGTTCGCAGACTTCCTCGACGGTGGCAGCTTCCTCTCCGACCGCGACAGCCAGCGTCGACACCCCGACCGGACCGCCGCCGAAGCTGCGGGTCAACGCTGAGAGCACCCCCCGGTCGAGGCGGTCGAGGCCCAGCTCGTCGACGTCGTAGACCGCCAGCGCGGCCTTGGCGACGTCCAGGGTGAGCACCCCGTCGGCGCGCACCTCGGCGTAATCGCGGACCCGGCGCAAGAGCCGATTGGCGATACGGGGTGTGCCGCGGGACCGTCGGGCGATCTCGGTGGACGCCACGTCGCCGAGTTCGATACCCAGGATCCGGGCTGACCGGGTGAGCACCCGCTCCAGTTCGGCCGGCTCGTAGAAATCCATGTGCGCGGTGAACCCGAAACGGTCGCGCAGCGGGCCGGTGAGTGCACCCGAACGGGTGGTGGCGCCCACGAGGGTGAACGGGGCCACCTCGAGCGGAATCGATGTGGCGCCAGGACCTTTGCCCACCACGACGTCGACCCGGAAATCCTCCATCGCGAGGTAGAGCATCTCTTCGGCAGGCCGGGCGATGCGGTGGATCTCGTCGATGAACAGCACGTCACCCTCGACCAGGTTGGACAGCATGGCAGCCAGGTCGCCGGCGCGTTCCAGCGCGGGACCCGAGGTGACACGCAGTGACGAGCCGAGTTCGGCGGCGATGATCATCGCCAGTGAGGTCTTGCCCAGGCCCGGCGGGCCCGACAGCAGAATGTGATCGGGGGTGCCGCCACGGTTCTTGGCGCCCTCGAGCACCAACTGCAACTGCTCACGAACCCGGGGTTGACCGATGAACTCGTCGAGCGATTTCGGCCGCAGGCTGGCGTCGACATCACCTTCTCCGACGGTCAGCGCCCCGGACACCTCACGGTCGTCGACGTCGTCCACGTCATCATCTTCGAATCTGCTCACTTGGTCTTCCCCAGCAGGTTCAGCGCCGATCGCAGTGCACTCGAGGTGGTGGCATCGGGTTCGACCGCCAGCACCTTGTCGGTGGCTTCCTCAGCCTGTTTGAGCGCAAAACCAAGGCCGACAAGCGCTTCCACCACAGGTCCGCGGATCGCATGCCCGCTGATCGCCGTGACCGTACCTGAACCCGTCACCGGCCCGATCTTGTCGCGCAGCTCGAGCACGATGCGCTCGGCACCGCGCTTGCCGATTCCGGGCACCCGCGTCAATGCGGTGACATCGCCGTCGGCCAGGGCCTGGCGCAGCGCGTTCGCGTCGTACACCGCCAGCGTCGCCAACGCGATCTTGGGCCCCACCCCGGATACGCCCAACAGGGTGGAGAACAGGTCGCGGGCGTCGCCGTCGGGAAATCCGTACAGCGTCATCGAATCCTCGCGCACGATCATGGCGATGATGAGCCGGGTCTCGCTGCCGCGTTTGAGCCCGGCCAGCGTCGACGGGGTGGCCATCACTTTGTAGCCCACCCCCGCGCATTCGACGACGGCGTGGTCGAGCGCGATGTCGATGACCTCACCGCGCACCGACGCGATCACCGGGCGGCCTTGAGCTTGGCCTGGTAGCGCTTCTTCTGCTCGGCCGCCATGGCCTCCGCCTTGGCCATTCGCGCGATCATCGGCGCTCGCCAGCAATGGCAGATCGCCAGGGCCAGCGCGTCGGCCGCGTCGGCAGGTGTCGGTTTCTGTTGCAGCGCAAGGATTCTGGTGACCATTGCGGTGACCTGCGCCTTGTCGGCGCGGCCGTTGCCGGTGACGGCGGCCTTGACCTCGCTGGGGGTGTGGAAATGCACGTCGATATTGCGCTTGGCAGCAGCCAGCGCCACCACGCCGCCGGCCTGGGCGGTGCCCATCACCGTGGAGACGTTCATCTGCGCGAACACCCGCTCCACGGCCACGACGTCGGGTTTGTGGGTGTCCATCCAGTACTCCACCGTCTCGCTGATGACCAGCAGCCTGCGGTGCAGTGGTTCGTCGGCGGACGTGCGCACCACGTCGACATCCAGCGCGGTGACCTGGCGCCCGGTGCCGCCTTCGATCACCGAGAGACCACACCGGGTCAAACCCGGGTCGACACCCATGACACGCACCAACCAGCCCCTTCATGTACCGAACAGCTGTTCGAGAGCCTAGCCGGTGCGGGCGACACCGTGCGGTAGGGACACGCCTTCACGACAGCAGGGGGAAGTCCTGCAGGACCCGCTGCAGGTGCATGACCTGGCGTGGGATGAACTCCGCAATGGTCAGTCCCACCACGTCGGCAGCCGCACTCACGTCGGCGACCACCCGCCGCACCTCGTCGGTGGTGAGTCCGCCGAACTCGGTGCCCAGGCCGAGAACCACCTCAGCGGCGTCGACGGTATCGACATCAAAGTGAAGGGCCACCTTCGAGCATCCGGTCTCGGCCAGCCACTGCAGCAGCGGACGGGAGGTGGTGCGCAGGGCGGATGGGCGAAACTCCGTGATACCCCATTCGGCGACGCGGGGATAGTCGTCATCGGTCCAGGCGTGCAGACCGACCAGCGCCACCCGGCTCGGCGACACCGTCGCCGGCAACAGGTCCGTCACGTCCACATCGCCATGACCGGTCAGCAGAGCCACGGCCATGGCGTGATAGCCGGGATACGCACTCGCCGGCGTTCCGACGTCCGGGTGTGAGTCGATCCAGATGACAGCCAGCTCGTCGCCGTAGGTTTGTGCCAGCGCCGCGAACGGCGCGACGCTCACCGAGCACTCGCCGCCGAGGGTCGTGATGCGGGTGGGCCGGCGCTGGTCGATCAGCTCGATCGCAGCCGCAAGTTGTTCCACCACAACAGATTTGGCCTCGATACCGTCGCATTCGTCCAGGCCGTCGTCAGCCATCGTCACCGGGACGCGAACCGTGGGGCCGTCGTGCGGTGGGAGCACCGCCTCGAGCACCGCTGCGCCCACGGCGTACCCGCGCCGCGCCACCTCGACCGGGAATTCCGGCGCAAACGCCCGGACACTGGCCAGACCCGCGCCCTGCCACTGTGGCCATATCAATCGCAGATGCGCGTCCTCACCGGTCACCTCGTGGAGTCTATGGCCACACCGACGGTACTGCCGGTGACGAGATCAACGCTGTGAACGATCCCGCGCCTCCGGCAGCGGCTGGAGCTGAGCACTCAACCGGGAAAAGACTTTTCGTGTGGACGTGGGGAAGGGTTCAACCTTCGGTACCGCTGCTCTCCCGAAGCTCGATGCCGAGTTGCGCCGGCTGCTGTTCGTCTTTGCGCTCGCGTAGACCCGCGACGATCTCGTCGATCCGCCGCCCCGAGGCGCCCCAGCCCTTGACCTTCTCCCGGGCGATCTCCGTACCCTCGCGCTCGGTCACCACTTTCCACGGTGCGCCGCAGAACTTGGCGACAAACCACAACGGCCACGACAGCAGCATCGGCAGCGCGAGCAGGAACATCACCACGCCGAAGGCACTGGTGCCCGACGAGGCCATGTCCAACGGTCCCAGCAACGGCCACCACAGACGGCGCACACGCCATTTCACGCCGTCGGGGTCGCGGAATTCGGGCACGCGCCTACCTTAATGGGCTGCTGGACCCTGCGTTTGGCGATTACCTCTACCCCACTTCCGCCGAACTCGCCTGCAATCCCCGACGTGGGCCTAGTCTCGCGCCACAGCCGTCGAACGGGGTCACCATGCGCCTTCACGATTTCTTCGAGTTCCATGCCCGCGAGAATCCCGACGCGCCGTTCGCCTCCTCCGCCGACCGCGACCTGACCTGGGGTGCCGCCGCGCGCGAGGCGCGTCAGATCGGCCATGCACTCCGGGCTGCCGGCCTCGGCCGCGGCGACCGCGTCGCCATCCTCGCCAAGAACTGCGTCGAATACGCGCTGTTCTATTACGGCGCGGCGGAAGTCGGGGCGGTGACAGTTCCGGTCAACTACCGGCTGACCGCCCCGGAGTGGCAGGTGATCCTCGACGACGCCGGCCCCAAGGCGCTGCTGGCACGCGGCGAACTGGTTGCGGCCGTTGCACCGCTACGGACCCAGCTGCCCGATGTCGGGTGTTGGGTGGCACTGGCCGCACCGGCAGAGGCGGGCTGGATCAGCTATGCGGACTGGATCGGCGCCCAACCGAGCACACCGCCAGAGCCGGTGGTGACCGCGAATGACGATCTCTACCAGATGTACACCAGCGGCACGACCGGCCGCCCGAAGGGCGCGGTGCTCACGCACGACGCGGTGTGCACCAATGTCGACCAAACCAGCTCCGTACTTCCACTTTCCCCGGGCGAGCGCTACCTGATCGTCGCACCCATGTACCACGCCGCCGCCGCCGTCGCCGTCTTCCTCACCGTGCGCCAGGGCGGCACGCTCGTCATCATGGAGGACTTCGATCCGCAGTCGGTGGTCGACGCGCTCTCCGAGCAGCGGATCAACGCCACCACGCTGGTACCCGCGATGATCCAGGCTTGCCTGGTACTGGTGCCCGGTGTGGAACAGCGTTCGTATGAGCATCTGCGCTGCATCGGATACGGCGCGTCACCGATCGCGGCCCAGACGCTCCGCCACGCGATCGATGTGTTCGATTGTCAGTTCGTCCAGGGTTACGGGATGACCGAATGTACCGCCTTGGCAACGGCTTTGACCCCTCAAGATCATGTACGCGCACTGGCCGGCGAGCCGGGATTGCTGCTGTCGTGCGGGCGAGCACTCCCCGGTACCGAGGTGCGGGTGGTGGATGCCGACGACCGTGACACGGGTGCCGGTCAGATCGGTGAGGTGCTGGTGCGCGGACCGCAGGTGATGCGCTACTACTGGAGAATGCCCGAGGCCTCAGCGGCGGCACTGGCGGGCGACTGGCTACACACCGGCGATGCCGGCTGTCTTGACGCCGAGGGTTTCCTCTACATCCAGGACCGCGTGAAAGACATGATCGTCTCCGGCGGCGAGAACATCTATCCGAGGGAGGTGGAGAACGTGCTTTTCGAGCACCCCGGTGTCGCCGACGCCGCCGTCATCGGCATCCCGGACGACCGCTGGGGCGAAACAGTCAAGGCGGTGGTCGTGTTACGCGACGGGTGCACGGCCGACGAGGCTGCGCTGATCGAGTTCTGCCACACCCGCATCGCCGCCTTCAAATGCCCGCAGTCGGTGGACTTCACCGCCGAACTACCACGAAACGCCAGCGGCAAGGTGCTCAAGAAAGATCTGCGTGCACCATTTTGGGCCGGCCGAACACGCCACGTGGGTTGACCGTCACAAGGCTGCTTCGCACACGGCGGACAGTTCGATGCCGCGGTAGGCCGGTGCCAGCGCTCGGCCCGCCGCCGCGAGTGGCTCGGTGCTGCGCAGGGTGCGGGCGAGCACGAAGGCCCCCTCGAGCGCCGACACCAGCGCGACGGTGAGTTGCCGCGCCGCTTCGGGTGCCAACCCGCGCGCGACGAAGTAGGCGGTGCCGCCGTCGAGCCAGCCGGTGAACACCGCCGCCGCAGTCTGGCGGAGGTCCTCTTCGGTGTCAGCGGTCTCGGCCGCGACGCTGGCCACCGGGCACATGTTCGCGAAGCCCAGAGCCGCCATATCGGCGCCCGCCTGGTCGAAGACCGCGACGATCGCCTGGCTGAGGTCGGTGTGCGGGTCGATCAACGTGGGGATCAGCATCCCGTAGGCCACCCCGGCATCGACCAACGCCTCGCGCGCGATCTGCAGCTTGCCGCCGGGGAAGTGGTGATAGAGCGAGCCGACGGGCGCGCCACTGGCGGCCACGATGTCCTTCATCCCCACTGCGCCGTAGCCCTTGCGCCGCATCAGCTCGGCGGCCGCGGTCAGGATGGCCTCCCGGGTGGATCTTGCCATATTCGCCTCCTCCCGACACACTAGAGCAAACGTTCTAGAATTGTCGTTCTAGTGGAGGTCGAGGTCATGAAATCAGTCGAAGTTTCCGCAGGCGCCCTCGAGTACCGGGAGGAGGGCAACCCGGACGGACCACCGGTGGTGCTGTTGCACGGCGTGCTGATGAACGACACGCAGTGGAACCTGACCCTGCCCCTGCTGCCCGCGGGTTATCGCTATCTGCTTCCGGTCCTGCCGCTCGGCGGGCACCGCGTCCCGATGCGCGACGACGCCGACCTCACGTTGCCGGGGGCGGTGGGCGTGATCGCCGATTTCCTCGAGGCGCTGGACCTGCGCGACGTCACGCTGGTGGTCACCGACTGGGGCGGGCCGATCTTCCTGACCGATCTGGGCCTCGATCAGCGAGTGCGACGCCTGGTGCTGTGTCCGTCCGAAGCCTTCGACAACTTCCCGCCCGGCTTCCCGGGCAAGATGACCTGGGTGGCCAGCCGTACCAGCGGAATCCTGTCGCTGGCGCTGAAGCAGATGCGCGTCAAGTGGCTACGCGATCGGTTCTTCATGTTCGGCATGATGGCCGCCACGTCCATCCCGCAGGACATCATGCAGGCGTGGACCGACGCCGCGATTGCCGACCGGCACATCCGCCGCGATCTCCTGAAGTACACCCGCACCGTGTTCGACAACCGCGAGTTGGTGCGCGCCACCGAGCGACTCGCCGACTTCGCCGGCGACGTTCTGGTGCTGTGGAGTGACAACCGAGTGATGCCGGTGGCGCACGCCCAGGCCCTGGCTCAGCTGACCGGTGGCACCCTGCGCATGATCGACGACGCCAAGGTGCTGATCATGCTGGACCAGCCGGAGCAGACCGCCCGCGAGATCGGGGCGTTCCTGACGACTTCAGTGGCGAGCGAAGCGCCGGGGGAAGATCAGGTTCAGTCCTCGTCGAGCTGAGCGGCCACCTCGTCGGAGATGTCGACATTGGTCCAGACGTTCTGCACGTCATCGCTGTCATCGAGGGCGTCGACGAGCTTGAGGACCTTGCGGGCACCTTCGACGTCGACGGGCACCGACACCGACGCCTGGAAGCTGGCGTCGGCCGAGTCATAGTCGATGCCGGCCTCCTGCAGCGCCGTCCGCACGGCCACGAGATCAGTCGGCTCGGAGATGACCTCGAACACTTCGCCATGGTCGTTGACGTCTTCGGCGCCGGCCTCGAGGACCGCGAGCAGCACGTCGTCCTCGGTCAGGCCGTTCTTCTCGAGCGTCACCACGCCCTTGCGTGAGAACAGGTAGGACACCGAACCCGGATCGGCCATATTGCCGCCGTTGCGAGTCATCGCGACCCGCACTTCACCGGCCGCCCGGTTCTTGTTGTCGGTCAGACACTCGATCAGCACAGCGACGCCGTTGGGGCCGTAACCCTCGTACATGATCGTCTGCCAGTCGGCGCCGCCGGCCTCTTCACCGGCGCCGCGCTTGCGGGCCCGCTCGATGTTGTCGTTGGGGACCGAGGTCTTCTTGGCCTTCTGGATGGCGTCGTAGAGCGTGGGGTTACCGGTTGGGTCGCCGCCGCCGGTACGTGCCGCGACCTCGATGTTCTTGATCAGTCGGGCAAATTCTTTGCCGCGGCGCGCGTCTTTGACGGCCTTCTGATGCTTTGTGGTGGCCCACTTGGAATGGCCGCTCATCCAGAACTACCTCTCTCACCTCAAGTACGACTGGCCAGTCTACGTGGTGGCCTCGGCGTCGTGGTCTGCGATCAGGGGTCTGGCGTGCATCTACGGCAGTGCTCACCCCGAGTTTCTCGTTGCGTTGAGACTAGTTTCATCTTAGGGTGAAACTATGTCGCCCCGGGAACATCACCTGAATGGACCGCAGACCACCGGCCGTGACTACCGCAATCTGAGCCGGCCGAGCTTCGGCGTCACCCGCGAGAACAACGCGCGGGTGCCCCTGCGCGACGGCGTCACCTTGCTGGCCGACGTCCACCGCCCTGCCGTCCACGGTCGCTACCCCGCCCTGGTCGCTGCCTCGCCGTACCCACGGCAGATGCAGGATCTCGGCGCACCGGCCGGTTTCATCGAAGCGGGCGCGACGGATTTCTGGGTCCCGCGCGGGTACGTGCACGTCATCGCCAATGTCCGCGGCACCGGAGGATCCGGCGGCACGTTCGGCTTTTTCGACAGCCAGGAACGCCGCGACATGTACGACCTCGTGGAGTGGGCCGCAGCCCAACCCTGGTGCGACGGCAACGTCGGCATGATCGGCATCAGCTATTTTGCGATGACGCAGTTGGAGGCCGCGGTCGAGCGTCCCCCGCACCTCAAGGCGATCTTCCCGGTGGCCGCGACGGCCGATCTGTATGACGCCGCCACCCATCACGGGCTGGCCAACTCGTCGTTCCTCACCCCGTTCCTGTCGATGATGGGCCTGACCTCCGATCGCAGCGACGCGTTCTGGCGCCGCAACCCGGCGATCGCGCTGGCCCGGCGCATCCTGAACACACCTGCGCTGCACCAGAAATTCGCCACCATGAACGGCGAGTCCGCCGTGACGCTGATGCGCCAACTGCTCAAACTCCCCCACAGCGCCCATCCCTGGGACGACCTGTGGCTGGACACGATGGTGAGACGTCCCCTGCGCGACGACTGGTGGGAGGACCGCAACCTGCTGCCGCTGCTGGAGAACATCGACATCCCGGTATACCTCGGGTGCGACTGGGAGAACGTGCCACTGCATCTTCCGTCGACCTTCACCGCGTGGAATGCGTTGGCCGACAACCCGAATGTGAGGATGGCCCTGCTCGGGCAGTTCGGTCTCACCTGGCCGTGGGAGAGCCTGCACACCGAGGCGCTGGCCTGGTACGACCACTGGCTCAAGGGCGCCGACACCGGCATCATGGACGGCCCGCCCGTCCGCTATGTGCTGCCCGGCGCCGAGGGCTGGCACGCGTGCGAATCCTGGCCGCCGGCCGCGGCCTATCGCGAGCTGGCGTTGTGCGCCGACGGGTCACTCTCCGATGGCGAGGGTCCGGCCGGTGCGCGCCGGTACCTCACCCTCGGCGCGGGGCTGAATCGCTCGAAGGCCAGTCCGATTGACCCGCCGTCGATGCTCACCTGGACGTCGGCGCCATTGCCGCAGGCCCTCGACGTGGTGGGCGATATCGAGCTGCGGCTGGTGGCCTCGGCGACGGCCATGGACACCGCGTGGATCGTGACACTGCAAGACATTTCACCCGACGGGACCGTCACCGACGTGACCGCAGGCTGGCTCCGGGCGAGTCTGCGCACGGTCGACGACGCCGCCAGCCGCGACGGCGCTCCCGCACTCCCGTGCACCGAGGCCGTCGCGGTGCCCGTCAGCGAGGATGTGACCTATCGAATCCCGTTGGTGGCCAATGCCCGTCGCTTCGCACCCGGCCACCGCATCGCCCTGGTGCTGACCGGCGACGACCAGGATCCCGCGACGCCGGCGATCATGGGTTTCCGGCATGCGAGCGTCGGCACCAGCAGTCTCAACACCGTGCGGTCCAGCTCGCGTCTGCTGCTCCCGATCTTGTGATTTGTGGAGCGGAATCGGCGGCCGGCGCCGGTCAGACTCCACAAATCATAGATACGAACAAGTGATGGATGCGGCGGTCGCCGGTCATCTCCGGGTGAAAGGCCGTTGCCAGTACCTTGCCTTGCCGCACCGCGACGATGTGCTCATCGGCGCGGGCCAGTACCTCGACCGACTCCCCCACCCGCTCCACCCACGGTGCGCGGATGAACACCGCATGCACCTTGGTGTCGACACCGGTGAAGTCGATGTCACCTTCGAACGAATCGACTTGGCGGCCGAAAGCATTGCGGCGCACGGTCATATCGATGGCACCCAGCGGAACGGCCTCGCGGCCAGGCGCGCCGGCATCGAGGATTTCCGAGGCCAACAGGATCATCCCGGCACACGACCCATAGGCCGGCAACCCATCGGCCAGCCGGGCCCGCAGCGGCTCGAGCAGCTCGAACTCGCGCAGCAGATGGCTCATGGCGGTGGACTCCCCGCCGGGGATCACCAGCCCGTCGACGCTGTCGAGTTCCGCGCGGCGACGCACGGTGATCGGGTCAGCCCCCGCCGCGCGCAATGCCGCCAGATGTTCGCGGGTGTCGCCCTGCAGGGCGAGCACACCGACCCGCGGCCCGCTCACGAGGCGGGTTTGAAATCGCGCGCGTAGCGGGTCAGTCCTTCCTGCATGACTGCCGCGACCATCTCGCCGTACCGGTTGAAGATCTTGCCCTGGGTCAACGACCGCCCGCCGCACGCCGACGGTGACGACTGGTCATAGAGCAGCCATTCGTCGGCACGGAACGGCCGCATGAACCACATCGCGTGGTCCAGCGAAGCCACCATCAGATGTTTACGCGACTCCGGATGGTGCACCTGCGCTGAACCCAGCAGCGTCAGGTCGCTCATGTAGGCCAGCGCGCAGATGTGCAGCACCGAATCATCGGGCAGCGGATCACGATGGCGGAACCACACCTGCTGTTGAGAAGCCTTGCCCGCCACCTTGTTCAGGTGGTCGCGCGGGATGATCCGCACGTCCCACTCATCGAACTGCCGGAAGCTGGCGTCGTCGAAAACCTTGCTGGCGGACTTGAAGTCCGGAATGTCGTCCGGCGGCAACGTCACCGGCGGCGCATCCTGATGCTCGATACCGCTCTGGTCGGTCTGGAACGACGCCGACATGGTGAAGATGGTCTCGCCGTGCTGGATCGCGCTGACCCGACGGGTGCAGAACGAACCCCCGTCGCGGATACGTTCCACCAGGTAGACCGACGGGGCCCTGGCATCACCGGGACGCAGGAAGTACCCGTGCAGCGAGTGCACCTGGAACGCGGGGTCCACCGTGCGCACCGCCGACACCAGTGACTGGCCGGCGACATGCCCACCGAAAGTGCGCTGCAGGAAACCGGATTCCGGGCTGAACACGCCCCCGCGGAACATGTTCACCTCGAATTGCTCGAGGTCGAGAATCTCTTCGATCGACATCCTGGCGCGTTACCAGCCGCGGGTGGCGAGTCGGTGCGGCTCCGCGATCTCCTCCACGTTGATGCCGACCATCGCCTCACCGAGCCCGCGCGACACCTTCGCCAGCACGTCCGGATCGTCGTAGAACGTGGTGGCCTTGACGATGGCCGCCGCCCGCTGGGCCGGATCGCCGGACTTGAAGATGCCGGAGCCGACGAACACCCCTTCGGCGCCGAGCTGCATCATCATCGCCGCATCCGCCGGGGTGGCGATACCGCCGGCGGTGAACAACGTCACCGGCAACTTCCCGGCCCGGGCCACCTCGACCACCAGGTCATACGGCGCCTGCAACTCCTTGGCCGCCACGTAGAGCTCGTCTTCGGACATCGAGGTCAGCCGTCGGATCTCGCCGCCGATCTTGCGCATGTGGGTGGTGGCGTTCGAAACGTCACCGGTACCGGCCTCGCCCTTGGACCGGATCATCGCCGCACCTTCGGTGAGCCGACGCAACGCCTCACCGAGGTTGGTGGCGCCACAGACGAACGGCACCGGGAAGCGCCACTTGTCGATGTGGTGGGTGTAGTCGGCCGGGGTCAACACCTCGGACTCGTCGATGTAGTCCACGCCCAGGCTCTGCAAGATCTGGGCCTCGACGAAGTGGCCGATCCGGGCCTTGGCCATCACCGGAATGGTGACCGCGGCGATGATGCCTTCGATCATGTCGGGATCACTCATCCGCGACACCCCACCTTGGGCCCGGATGTCGGCGGGCACCCGCTCCAACGCCATCACCGCGACGGCTCCAGCACCTTCGGCGATGCGAGCCTGTTCGGGGGTGACGACGTCCATGATGACGCCACCCTTGAGCATCTCAGCCATGCCGCGCTTGACCCGGGCAGTCCCGGTTTGCGCGCTGGCCGACCCGTTCTGAGCGGTCCCCTCGGTATAAGCGGCCACTGCGTATCTCTCCTTCAATCGGAAATGCCCAGTCTAGTGGTGGACAGGTGGGTGGTTTTGTTCGCGGCCGTCAGTGAATCGCGAGCAACGGCTGTGCGACGTCGGGTTCGGTGTCGTCGGCGCGCGCGTCGACCGCCTCGTTTGCGGTGGTCAACAGCTCGCCGAGCTGGCGCGGATAGACCGCCTGACCTGCCGCGACCAGGGCATCGATGTCGGAGGCATCACACCAGCGCTGGCCGTGGATGTAGCTGTTCTCCAGTTCGGTTCGGCCGGCGGCCGACGGCTCGAAATTCTGGGTGCGGTAGACGAAGAAGAACTCCTGGCTGCGCATCACCGCGCCGTTGAAGTCGATCACCGCGTCGCGCCGCCAGATCGGCCCGATCAGATCCTCGGAATCCACCCGGAGCCCGGTCTCTTCGGCGAGCTCCCGCACCGCGGCCTCGGCCAGCCGTTCGCCGTCGAGAGCCTGGCCCCCGACGGTGAACCACCAGCTGCGGCCGCTGCCGTCGGTGATCGCCGGATCCGACCCGCAGAACAGCAACACCCGGCCCGCTTCGTCGAGCAGCACCACCCGGGCGGACGTCCGCGGGGCGACCGACACCAGGCTCGCGGACACCGACCCGCTGACGTCTGCGCGTTCGGTGATCTCGAAATACGTGGGCAGCGGCGCATGCCCGCCCAGATGCAGCCAGCGCACCACCGGCCGCTCCCGCAGCGCGAGAGTGTCGCGGACCGCGTCGTTGTGAAAACGGCGGGCCAGCAGAACACGAGCCTCGGCGTCGGCGAGCTCGGCCACCAGCGCGGCAGGCAGCCGCGCGATGTCCACTCGGGTGAGTGCCGCCGACAGTTCGTTCTCCGCGGGTTCTCGAGTGGCGCGATCGGCATGTTCGGCCGCATCGGCGAGTGCACTCAAGGGGCGGCCGCCTTTGCCGCTGCCGAAGGCATCCGCGGCCACCGCACGCGCCACCACGGCACGCCTGCCCAACGCGGCGTCGAGTGCCTGCCACGACAGGTCATAGCGGACGTGGAGCCGGTCGAGCCGATTGGCGGTCTGCAGAGCCCACCCGGCCAGCAGTGCCAGGCCGATGAGCACGATGACGGCGAGAACGATGAGCCACCCCATCACGTTGCATCCCCGGTCGCTACGCTCCTGCCCGCCGTTCCGGCCACCTGCACCTTGATTCCGGCTCCGGCCACGGTCTCGTACACCCGCATGATCTCACCGGCCACCACCGACCAGTCGTAGCGCTGCACGGCCTCGGCGGCCACCTCGATATAGCGCGCCCGGGCGGCGTCGTCGGTCAGGACGTCGATCAGCGCCGACGCCATCGCTGCGGAATCGTCGACCGGCACCAGCCGGCCCGCGCTGCCGTCGAGCAGCACGCGCCGGAAGGCATCGAGGTCGCTGGCCACCACGGCGGTACGGGCGGCCATCGCCTCGACCAATACGATGCCGAAGCTCTCGCCGCCGGTATGCGGCGCACAGTAGACATCGACGCTGCGCAGTGCCGACGCCTTGTCGGCATCGTCGACCTGGCCGAGAAAATGCAGGTGAGAAGCGAGATCGCCGGCTTCTTCCCGTAATTCGTCTTCGTCACCGCGGCCGACGACGAGGATCTCGATGTCGGGGAAGCGTTCCACCAGTGCCGGCAGGGCAGCCAGCAGCACGGGCATGCCCTTGCGGGGCTCGTCGAAGCGGCCGAGGAACAGCACCGATTTGCCGGGCCGCGGATAGCCGTCCAACGGCGCCGCCGCCGTGTACGACGCCACATCCACCCCGTTGGGGATCTCCACCGCGTCCGAACCCAGTGCCTCCATCTGCCAGCGCCGCGCCAGGTCCGACACGGCGATGCGGCCGACGATCTTCTCGTGGTAGGGCCGCAGAATTCCTTGGAAGACGCTCAGCGTCAACGACTTCGTGGTCGAGGTGTGAAAGGTGGCCACGATGGGACCTTCGGCGGCCTGCAAGGCCAGCATCGAGAGGCTGGGCGCGTTGGGCTCGTGCAGATGCAGGACGTCGAATTCTCCCTCCAGCAACCACTTCTTCACCGTGCGGTGCGCGGCAGGCCCGAACCGCAACCGCGCCACCGACCCGTTGTAGCGGATGGGTATCGCCTTGCCGCCGGAGACCACGTAGTCAGGCAGTGAGGTTTCCGGGGACGACGGTGCCAGCACGCTGACGACGTGCCCACGCCGGCGCATCACCTCCGCCAGCTGCAGCACATGCGACTGCACCCCGCCGGGCACGTCGAACGAGTACGGGCACACCATGCCGATCCGCATCGGACTCACGAACCTGCGACATTTCCCGAGTCGCTTCGCTCCGGCCCTCCGGCGAGCCGCGACCGACCCCTCTCGGACAGATCGGCCACCCACTGCGGCTGCAGCATGTGCCAATCCTGCGGATGGGCGGCGATATTGGCGGCGAACCGATCGGCCAGTGCCTGGGTGATGACGGCGACGTCACCGGAGCTGGTGTCGAGTTCCTCTTGCACGTCGACCACGCAGTCGTCGCCGTCGTAATACACGTGCGCCGGGCGCAACGGGGCCCCCGTCTCGATGGCCAGCCGCGCCGAACCGGCAGGCATCCGGGTGAGTTCGCCGAAGAACTCGACTTCGACGCCGTTGCGGGTGAGATCGCGCTCGGCCATCAGGCAGACGAAGACGTTCTGCCGCAGGCGCTCGGCGAGCAGTGCGAATGGCGGCCGTTCACCACCGGAGAGCGGGAACACCTCGAAGCCGAGGCTCTCGCGGTAATCGACGAACCGCCGGAACAGGGACTCGGGTTTGAGCCGCTCCGCCACCGTGGCGAACGTGCCGAACTGCTGAGCGAGCCACACCCCGGCCATGTCCCAGTTGCCGCTGTGCGGCAGGGCCAGCACCGCACCGCGGCCGGCGTCGTGGTCGGCGCGCAGCCTGTCGGCGCCGATGAACACCGCGTCCACTCGAGCCGCCACCGCGGCGAGATCCATCGACGGCAACCGGAACGCTTCCCGCCAATAGCGTGCATAGGAGGCCAGCGACGCGCGCATCAGCGAGTCCGGGACCTCCGCGGGTGCCACGCCGAGCACCCGTGCCAAGTTCTTGCGCAGTTGCTCGGGTCCTCCGCCGCGGGCGGCATACCAGGCGCCGGCCTCGAAAGTGTTGCGCGCCGCCAGCTCTGGCATCGCCTGGACCACCCGCCAGCCTGCGGCGTAGCCCCAGTCGGTCAGCTGATCGCCGCTGGGCACGCGCGACCGGAGGAACCGAGTCCAACCCTGGCCGTCCCCCGACGGTGCCGACATCAGGCTGGGCCCGGTTCGGGTTTGTCCGGCGCGGGTTGCGGCAGGGGGTCCATGGCACCGGGTGAACAGCGCATGGTGTGCACCCGTTGGGCAACGGTGATGAGGCTGGCGATCGCCAGCACCCACATCGCGACGTGGATCAGCCACGGGATGTGCAGGAATCCGACCCCGGACAACCCTGCCCCGGTCAGGACGATGACCAACCGCTCGGGGCGTTCGATGAATCCGCCGTCCGCGCGCAGTCCACTGGCTTCGGCGCGCGCCTTGACATAGGAGATGACCTGCGAGGTCACCAGACAGATCAGCGTGGCCACCGCCAGTGACGCACTGTGGATGCCGAACGCGGCCCACCACAGCAATCCGCAGAACACCGCTCCGTCGGCGATGCGGTCGCACGTGGCATCGAGCGCCGACCCGAACCGGGTGCCGTACCCCCGCTGCCGGGCCATGGCTCCGTCGAGCATGTCCGCGAGGACAAAAAACGCGACCGCGAAGGCACCCCACCACAATTGGCCGATGGGGAACAGGGTGAGTGCGGCGATGACGCTGCCCGCGGTGCCGATGATCGTGATGCTGTCGGGGGTGAACCCCGCGCGCAGCGCCACTTTGGCCACCGGCCCGGACAGCTTGGCGTACGCCGCACGGGTCATCAGATAAAAATCACTCATGACTGCCCATGCTGAGTGGCCCACTCGGACGCGAGCAGCGCGCGGGTGTCACGCAGGAGTTGGGGGATGACCTTGGTGTCACCGATGATCGTGATGAAGTTGGCGTCCCCACCCCAGCGGGGCACGACGTGCATGTGCAGGTGCTCGGCCAGCGACCCGCCCGCCGACGCGCCCAGGTTCAGCCCGACATTGAACCCGTGCGGCTGCGACACGGCTTTGATGACACGAATCGCCTTCTGCGTGAACGACATCAGCTCGCCACTCTCGGCCTCGGTGAGGTCCTCGAGCTCCGAGACACGCCGGTAGGGCACCACCATCAGGTGGCCGGGGTTGTACGGGTAGAGATTGAGCACGCTGTAGACCAGCTCCCCGCGAGCGACGATGAGACCGTCCTCGTCGGCCATCTCGGGGATATCGGTGAACGGCTCCGAGGACCCTGCCGAGCTCGAGCCCGGCCCCTTCGAGGCGCCCTTCTTCATGGGCGCCTCGGCGATGTAGCTCATGCGGTGCGGAGTCCACAGCCGCTGCAGGTGGTCCGGTTCACCGGTACCGACGTCGACGAGCACCCGCGGGTCCGCGGGTTCGGGTACCCGCTGTTCACTCATGGCGCGCTGCCCAATCCCCCGACCGCGGACACCGACTCGGCGGTGGGAGCGTCGTTGCGCCGGTCGCGGACCCACTTGGCGATGGCGGCGATGGCGTCGGCCCGCGGCACCCCGTTGATCTGGGTACGGTCACCGAACCGGAAACTGACCGCCCCCGCTTCGACATCGCGGTCGCCCGCGAGCAACATGAACGGCACCTTCTGGTTGGTCTGGTTGACGATCTTCTTGGCCATCCGGTCATCACTGGCATCGACCGTCGCCCGCAATCCCAGCGAATTCAATTCAGCGGCAATACCTTCGAGATACGGCACAAATGCGTCGGCGACCGGGATGCCGACCGCCTGCACCGGAGCGAGCCACACCGGGAACGCACCGGCGTAGTGCTCGGTGAGCACACCGAAGAACCGCTCGATGGACCCGAACAAGGCCCGGTGGATGAGGACCGGCCGTTGCCTGCTGCCGTCGGCGGCGGTGTATTCGAGCTCGAAGCGGTCCGGCATGTTGAAGTCGAGCTGGATGGTCGACATCTGCCAGCTGCGTCCCAGCGCATCCTTGACCTGGACGGAGATCTTCGGGCCGTAGAACGCAGCCCCGCCGGGATCGGGCACCAGATGCAGACCGGACGCTTCGGCGACCTCACGGAGTGTCTCGGTGGCCTCGTCCCACACGTCGTCGTCGCCGACGTATTTCTCCGGGTCCTTGGTCGACAGTTCCAGGTAGTAGTCGTCCAGGCCGTAATCGGCGAGCAGGTCCAGCACGAATTGCAGCAGCCCGGTGAGTTCGTCGCGCATCTGCTCGCGGGTGACGTAGATGTGCGAGTCGTCCTGGGTCATCCCGCGCACTCGGGTCAACCCGTGGATGACACCGGACTTCTCATAGCGGTACACGGAGCCGAATTCGAAGAGCCGCAGCGGCAGTTCGCGATACGAGCGGCCCCGCGACCGGTAGATCAGGTGGTGCATCGGACAGTTCATCGGCTTGAGGTAGTAGTCCTGGCCGGGTTTGCGCACGGTGCCGTCGGCGTTGAACTCCGCGTCGATCTGCATGGGCGGGAACATGCCGTCGGCGTACCACTCCAGGTGCCCGGAGGTGATGTAGAGCTGCTCTTTGGTGATGTGCGGGGTGTTGACGAACTGGTAACCCGCCTGGAGATGCTTTTGGCGCGAGTAGTCCTCGAGCTCCTTGCGGATGATCCCGCCCTTGGGGTGGAACACCGGCAGCCCGGAACCCAGTTCGTCGGGAAAGCTGAACAGGTCGAGCTCGACGCCGAGCTTGCGGTGGTCGCGCTTCTGCGCCTCCTCGATGAGCTCGAGGTGACGGTCCAAGGCCTCCTGCGATTCCCAGGCGGTGCCGTAGATGCGCTGCAGGCTGGCATTGGCCTGATCACCACGCCAGTACGCCGCCGAACTGCGGGTCAGCTTGAACGCCGGGATGTAGCGGGTGGTCGGGATGTGCGGCCCCCGGCACAGGTCACCCCAAACGCGTTCGCGGGTGCGGGGATTGAGGTTGTCATAGGCGGTGAGCTCATCACCGCCTATCTCCATTATTTCGTCCGAACCCTCCAGTTCGCCGGATTTGTCATCGACGAGCTCGAGCTTGTAGGGCTCGTTCGCCAGTTCTTCGCGGGCCTCGTCCTTGGAGTCGAAGACCCGGCGCGAGAACAGCTGGCCATCCTTGACGATCTTCTGCATCCGCTTCTCCAGCGCGGCCAGGTTCTCCGGGGTGAACGGCTCGGCCACATCGAAGTCGTAGTAGAAGCCGTCGACGATGGGCGGGCCGATCCCCAGCTTGGCGTCCGGGAACAGGTCCTGCACCGCTTGCGCCAGTACGTGCGCGGCCGAGTGCCGGATGACGCTGCGGCCGTCGTCGGTGTTGGCCGCCACCGGTGTCACGTCGGCATCGGTGTCCGGCACCCACGCCAGGTCGCGCAGCTTTCCGTCGGCGTCGGCCACCACCACGATGGCGTCCGGCTCACCCCGGCTCGGGAGACCCGCTTCGCGTACCGCCGCGCCGGCGGTCGTCCCGGCCGCGACCCGGAGCAGGGCGGCGGGGGCTGGCTGTGCGGGGGCGCTCATCGGTTGTTCTCCACTCGGTCTGACTGATTCGGGTGACCGGCAAGGGGTCGCGACCATGCTATCGGTGCAATCAGAAGAGTCCGGCCCAACCTCTCCTTAAGACCCCAGGCCGACGGGGCTTTGCAGCCACTCCCAATCGATGCCCACCACGCCGGCCACCCAGCCGAGCGGGCCCAGCAGCCACATGCTCAGCAGAACGACAGCGCACGTGAAGGCCACGCTGAGGGCCTGCAGCCAGAGCCCTTGGTTGCCGAACCACTCCATCACCAGGTCATAACGATGCCGGACCCAGTGCAGTGCGCGTTGCGCGAACTCGAATTCGCTGGCCAGGATCCCCAGGCCCAGGAAGACGATCGCCCACCCGGGGCCGGGGTAGGGAATCGCGATGATGCCGATGACGAGCACCACCACGCCGAGCACCCCGACCACGATGCGGTAGGTCAGGTCGGCGGTCTTGCGATGCCGGATTCCGTCGCGCCAGCGCCCCCATTTCTTGGGCAGCGCTTTGAGCTGTTCTTTCACGGCTGCCCCGGCTTGAGACGCACGAACAGCGCGTGCCCCTCGGTCAGCACGTCATCGCCGTCGCGCAAGGTCACCTCCACAAAGATCTTGCGGCCCTCGTCTTTGGTCAATCTGGCCTCGACCTGCAACGTGGTTTCGATCGGCACGATCTTGCGGTAGTCGATGTGCAGGAAAGCCGTGCGCTGATAGGGCCCTTCGGTGAGCGCGGCGGCGGTGTAGCCGAGCACCGAGTCGAACGCCAGGCCCAGGGCGCCGCCGTGTGCGGCGCCGTTGCGGCCCAGGTGGTAGCGGGCGAACCGGACCCAGCCGTGCACCTGCCCGTCTTCGCCTTTGGCCAGCTCCATCGGCACCGACAAGATATTGCCCCGGTTGGGTAAGTCGAGCCGACGCCCAGATGGTGAGGACCACTCGTCGGCGTCGTAGGGCTTCAGCAGCGCCGACGCCTTCTCCAGCAGGTCGGCCGCCTCGGCGATGATCTCGTCGGGGGCGTCGGCGGCCCGCGCGTGATCCTGCATTGTGCGCACGGCGGCGACGAACCGCCCGTAGTCGGGTCCACCGTGCGTGGTGGGTTTCGGCGGATTGAATCCGCCGCCTGGGTGCGCGTTTGCCACCCCCACACCGTATCCGGGCCCCCTAGCTCCCGGCCGCACCAGCAGACGACAGGGTGGCGAACTCCTGGTCGGTCAGCGTGATCTCAGCGGCAGCGACGTTCTCCTCGAGGTGCGCCACCTTCGAGGTGCCGGGGATGGGCAGCATCGCCGGCGACCGCTTGAGCAGCCAGGCCAACGCCAGCTGAGACGGCGTTGCGTCGTGGTCGGCCGCGATTTGCTGCAGCGGACCGTCGTGGGCGGCCAGGGGTCCCGCGGCCAGCGGGAACCACGGAATGAACGCGATGTTCTCGGCGGAGACGGCTTCGAGCAGCGGCTCGGATTGCCGGACCGTCAGGTTGTACATGTTCTGCACCGAGACGATCTGGACCTCTTCCTGGGCGGCCCGGAGTTGTTCGACATCGATCTCGGACAACCCGATGTGACGGACCTTGCCTTCGCGCTGCAGTGCGGCCAGCTCCCCCACCTGGTCGGCCAGCGGATAGTCGGGATCGATCCGGTGCAACTGGAACAGGTCGATGGTCTCGACGCCGAGGCGAGTGAGGCTCTGCTCGACCTCCTGGCGCAGGTAGGCCGGTTTACCCAGCGGCACCCAGACGTCGGGGCCGGTCCGCAGCAGTCCGGCTTTGGTCGCGATCACCAGATCGTCGGTGTACGGATGCAGAGCCTCGCGGATCAGCTCCTCGGAGACGTAGGGGCCGTAGGAATCGGCGGTGTCGATGAAGTTCACCCCGAGTTCCACCGCGCGCCGCAGTACCCGCAGGCATTCGTCGCGGTCAGCAGGCGGGCCCCACACGCCTTGTCCGGTCAGGCGCATCGCGCCGAAGCCGAGTCGGTTGACGGTGAGATCACCGCCGAGGGTGAACGTTCCGGAAGCTGCAGCGACAGACTGTGGGGCCATCACATGAAAGTACGCCGCGAGATGTCAGGCTGGCAGGGTGAAGCTGGGAGATCTGGTCGGCCTGCCGCTGACCTACGACGACGTGGGAGCGACGGCGGAGGGCGCGGTGATGCCGGCCGGGTACCGCCACGTCCGCGTCGCGGCGCGCATCGGAACGGGCCGGGCCCGCTTCGACGAGGCCGCCACCGCGGTGATGCGCTACGGGATGCTGCGCGGCGCCGGCGTGCACGTGACGGCCGGCACCGAGGTGGCTGACGTGGGCACGTTGGTGCTGGGCAGGCTCGGGCCGTTCGCGGCGCCGTGCCGGGTGGTCTACGTGATCGACGAACCGGATCACCGCGGCTTCGCCTACGGCACCCTGCCCGGGCATCCGGTCGCCGGCGAGGAGCGCTTCTCGGTGCGGTATGACCCGGCCAGCGAGTCGGTGTACGCAGAGGTGGCAGCGTTTTCGCGACCGAACATCTGGTGGGGCAAGCTGGCTTCGCCGGCCCTGGCAGTGGTGCAGAAGCTCGTCACCAAGCGCTACCTCGCCGCGCTGTGACCGCCGTGTTCAGCGTTTGACGAGAGTGAACTGGCAGACGTCGGTGTTGCCGTTGCGGAACAGGTCGGCGCATCCGGTGAGGTACCGCCGGTACCGGTCGTAGACCTCTTCGGACTGGATCGAGATGGCCTCGTCGCGGTGCGCCTGGAGCTGCGCAGCCCAGATATCGAGGGTCTTGGCGTAGTGCGGGCGCAGCGAATGTGTACGATCACAGGTGAAACCCGCTGCCGCAGAAAGAGTTTCAACGTCGACGATAGCCGGCAGGCGTCCGCCGGGAAAAATCTCGTCCATGATGAACTTGACGAACCTCAGCAGGGTCATCGTGACCTTGATCTTCTTGAATTCCTCTTCGCTGCACACCGTGATGGTGTGCAGCATCATCACGCCGTTGTCCGGAAGTGCGTGGTGGGCGAATGCGAAGAAGTCCTCGTAGCGGTCGCGGCCGAAGTGCTCGAAGGCCCCGATGGACACGATTCGATCGACGGGTTCGTCGAACTGCTCCCAGCCCTTCAGCAATACCCTCTTGGACCGGGGACTGTCCGACTCGGCAAAGCGTCGTTCGACAGTGGCCGCCTGATTGCGGCTCAGCGTGAGACCGATGACGTTCACGTCGTACTTCTCGAGGGCCCGCAGCATCGTCGCGCCCCAACCACAGCCGACATCGAGCAACGTCATCCCGGGTCGTAAGTCCAGCTTGGACAACGACAGGTCGATCTTGGCGAGCTGCGCCTCCTGCAAGGACATGTCATCGCGGGCGAAATAGGCACAACTGTAGGTCCGCGACGAATCCAGGAAGAGCTCGAAGAATTCGTCGGACAAGTCGTAGTGGGCCTGCACGTCGTCGAAGTGCGGTTCGAGTTTGGGCTGCTCAGCGATCGGATTCGGCACGATGTCCTGCTCGTTCGGGGCCTGTTCGGTGGCCGTGACGGTGTGTGGATGCCCCAGAGTGGTCGTCAGTTACATCGGCTGCGGTGTACCCGTAGTTACACAAACGAATCAACGGCCCCCTCAGACATTTTCGCCGCGAACCGCGCGCACGATTACCGGTGGCGGGGCACCGCTCGAGCCTCGGTACGGATCCGTTAGCTTTAGACGGCCAGGAGGTGGAGACTGGCGAATACCCCCACTAGCAAAGAAGACGCCCGAAATGTCAGCCAGTCAGCGCAACGCAATCTTCCTGCAGTTCAGTCGGCTGTTGCGCGACCTGCAACAGCGGGCACCCGAGGATCGCGAGGGTGCGCTGCGGGAGGTTGCCGACAATGCCGCCCGGGCGGTACCCGGCGCGCGGTGGGCGGGGATCACCGTCGCTGACCGCGACGGCAAGGTCGAGTCCATCTCCGCCTCACATGCCAACGCCATCAAGCTCGACGACATCCAGCGTCGCACCCGAGAAGGCCCGTGCCTGGCCGCAGCATGGCAACGGGAGGCGATCCGCGTCGATGACCTGGCAACGGAGACCCGCTGGCCCAGGTTCTGTGCGGAGGCGTTGGCCGAGACCGAGGTGCGGTCGGTGCTCGCCTTCGATCTGTTCGCCGACCGTCGGCAGATGGGCGCCCTCAATTTCCTGTCGGACCGATCCCACGCGTTCGACGAGCAATCCGTCGAAGTCGGACTCATCATGGCCACCCATACGGCGCTGGCCTGGACGATGCTGACGCGTGATGAGCAGTTCCGCGGGGCCCTGGCCTCCCGAGATCTGATCGGCCAGGCCAAAGGCATGATCATGGAACGTTTCGACATCGACTCGGGGGCGGCATTCGACCTGCTCAAGAAGCTTTCGCAGAACTCGAACACCTCGATAGCGGA
The DNA here is from genome assembly GCA_040512325.1 of Mycobacterium sp. Taxonomy (GTDB): domain Bacteria; phylum Actinomycetota; class Actinomycetes; order Mycobacteriales; family Mycobacteriaceae; genus Mycobacterium. The sequence continues at coordinate 22,973 of JBEVFK010000043.1, forward strand.
GATCGCGGCCGAGCTGGTGCGGCGACCGCGCGCCGCGCCATGACCGACGGGGACCGCCAGGACGCCGCCGCCCTGCGCGCGGCGTCAGCAGCGGTGCGGGTGTCTCAACTGCGGGCTCGCCGGGAGGCGCTCGCCCGTGGACTGCCGGTGACCGCGAGCAGTGTGGAGCAAGCGCGCCAGTACGCCGATCTGGCGCTGGCGCAAGCCGCGCGGGCACACCACAGCGCCGGACGACGACACCTGGACGCCGAACAGGCCCACCGCCGGGCCGCCGCAGTGCACGAAGAGGCCGCTCTGCGTGCCGACGACACCGAGGCCGAAAGCCATCAGGAAGCGGCGGAGCGGCACCGGGATGCCGCGGCCCACCACCATGATGCGGCGAGCCAGCAGTTCGAGTCCGAAGAGACCGACATCAACGCGATCACTCCACCTCCTCCATCAGCAGCAGCGCTCCGCTGACGGTGCCCTCGGGGGACCGGAACGACGTGCACGTCACCTTGACCTTCGTGTGTCGTCCACGGCGATTGATCGCGTCCACCACGGTCTGCCCATCGGCCTCGCCGTCGACGAAGGCGTTGCCGATCAGCGGTTTGACGTCACCCAGAGGCAGCCCGATGTCCAGACTGGTCAGCGGTGCGCCGACGGTCTCATCGGCACGCATACCCCACAGCTGTTCTGATCCGCGGTTCCACTCCACGACGCGCATCTCACGGTCCACCACCACCATGCCGAGACGGATCGAATTCGCCAGTGTCCCAAGGAATGACCGCGCCTCGTCGAGCTCGACGCTGCGCTCCCGCAGGGTGTCGTTGATGGTGTGCAGTTCATCGTTGGTGGACTGCAACTCCTCGTTCATGGTCTCGAGTTCCTCGTTGGTGGACTGCAACTCCTCGTTGGTGGTCTCGAGTTCCTCGACGGTGGACTGCAACTCCTCGTTGGTGGTCTCGAGTTCCTCGTTGGTGGACTGCAACTCCTCGTAGGCCGTCTCCAGTTGACGGTTGGTGTCGACCACCTTGTCCAGCAGGGTGCGGGTGGGAGTGACGTCGAAGAAGACGATGGACACCCCTAGGAGCCCGTTGTCGTTGGAGACCAGCGGATCGACATGGATCTCGAACCACGCGGGTTCCGCTCCGGGACGCTGCCACTTGACGTCCGGTATCCGCGCCGAGCGGCGCTCGATCTTCGCCTGTTCCAGATATGCGCGTAATTCCACTGGCCGATAAGAGATTTCGAGGTCTCGAAGCAGCCGGCCGATGTCTCGGGCCGACAGGCCGAGGGTGGTCTCGGCCTGCTTGTTGACCATGGCCACCGTGTCATCGCCGGTGACGACGATCTGGGCGACCGGGCTGGCCCGGAAGGCCAGTTCACGGATGGATCCCAAGCCGGACAGTTCGCCGTGCCGCTCACCATGGCCGTCCACCTTCTGGTGGCGGTCCAGTGCCGGATCGGCACCGGCGGCGCGCTGGAAGATGCGGTGTTTGAGGCTCAGTGGCGTGAAGCGCTCAGCATGACTGAGCAGCATCTCCGCGTGGCCCAGGAAGAGCACACCCTGCGGAGCGAGTCCGAAGTGCAACCGCCCCAGTACATTTCGCTGCGTTTCGGAGTTCAGATACATCAGCGTGTTCCGGCACACCATCAGGTCGACGCGTGAGATCGGGGCATCACGGACCAGATCGTTGCGGCCGAAGATGACCGCGCGCCGTAGATCCTTGCGCACCACGTGCTTGGTGCCCACCCGGTCGAAATATCGCTCCAGCAGTTCGGGAGGTACCGACTCGACAGCCTTCGCGTCGTAGGTGGCGGCCCTGGCCTCACCCAACGCATCGTCGTCGACATCGGTGGCATAGATCTTCACCCGCTGCCGGAAACTGTCGGGGTCCATCGCGTCAGCCAGCACCATCGCCAGGGTGTAGGCCTCCTGGCCGGAGGCGCAACCGGCGCTCCACACCCTGATCGGGTCATCGGGACCGCGACCGGCGAGCAACGCAGGGACCACCTCGTCGCGGATGTAGTCCCAGGCCTCCGGATCACGGAAAAACGCGGTGACGTTGATCAGGATGGTATTGAACAACGAGGCGAACTCATCTGAACTCGCCTGCAGCACATCCAGATACTCGTCGAACGTCGAGTAACCCTGGCTTTCCAGCCGGTGGCGGACCCGCCGCACCAGTGAGGTGCGTTTGTACCCGGTGAAGTCGAACCCCCGGGTGTCCCGCATATACCGCAACAGGGCCTCGAAGGAGTCGTCCGTCTCGCCCGTCATCACCCGCCTATTCGTCTGCGTTTGGAGCGTACTCCCGGCTAGATCCCGTGGCGTGCATCGAGGACGGCCCACACCACTTTTCCGGTCTGCGTAGGCGCGTTGCCCCAGATCCTGCTGACCGCGTCGACGATGCGCAACCCGTTGGTCATCATGCTGGTGGCCTCGCACAGCCCCGCTCGATCGGTGCTGTCATCTTCGACGGCGACGGTCACGGTATCGCGGTAGGTCTCGAGCCGGACGCGGGGTGGGCTGTCGGTATGCCGCAGGACATTGTCGACCAGTTCCGTCACCACCACCGTGGCCGCCGGGATCATCTCCGCGCACTCCCAGTGAGTCAGCGACATGGCGACGAATTCCTGGGCGTGCTGAATGCTGGCAGCGGACCCGGACAGAGCAGTGCGCGCACGCCGCCGGGGCTGCGCCGACATCGGGACCGCGATTGCCTGCGCGACGGTGGTGTAGACCTCCACGTACCTGGTGAGCCCTTGGCGGCGCAACAGATCGCAGCGGGCGGGATCGGCGGCGACCAATCGGACCGGGACGTCGGGCCACTGACTGACCAGCCACCGCGCGCTGGTGAACACCGTCCACGCCGATGCCACCGGCACCCCGAGGGCGGTCACGTCCACGATCACCGACGTCGGTTCGTCCAGTGCCGCCTTGACGATGCCGTCGCGGGCGGTGCGATACGTGGTGGCGTCGAGAACCCCGGACATGGTGATCAGCAGGTGCCCGGACTTGGACTCCTCCTCGAGCACCAGGCGGTGATTCGCCTCAGCTGTCATCCTGCAGTCCCCCGGTTTCGGGATACACCTCGGTCAGATGCTTCCCGAGCACCTCGGCGGCACTTTCTGCTTCCTCCGCCAGCTCCGTATAGCGGTTCCGCAAATTTCCCGGACTGACCTTGGCCGCCAGCTTACGGGAGAGTTTCGCCTTCTCCTGCAAGCTGCGCAGCGCAATCCAGAGCGCATTCTGCACTTCGGTGTCGCGCGCCCGCAGCAACGCATCGGAGGTCCAGGCGTGACCGATATGGCACCGGTAGCTCGACCTACCCGTGGTCAGCAACGTTCCGTTGCAGTCTGGGCAGCTGTAGCCCGACGGCGGTCCCAGGGCGTCGGTGTCGTCGGTCGTGGCGTAGGCCGGACCCAACGCGATGCGATTTTCCAGTTCCAGCCGTTTGTCGCAGGGAGCGAGGGGCGGCTCGGCGTTGCGCATGGTGAGGTCGGCCAGGAGCTGACCCATCTCCGCCGCGGAGGACTGGTGGTCCACCACGCCGGACTCCACCGCCCGTAGTGGCATGCCTGCGAACAGCGCGTCGGACGGGTCCTGCGCGACGGTCGCGCCGCCCCTCTCGCGGATGGCAGCCAGACCCAGTAGGCCGTCATCGAGGACTCCCGACAACAGGACACCCACCGCGTTCTGGGCGAAGGTGACGGCCACAGAGCGAAACAGGGCGTTGATGGCGGGCCGATGCCCGTCTTCGGTCGGACCGTGTGACAGTGCCACCCGGTGGTCATCGACGAGTAGGTGGTGGTTCGGCAGGGAGACGTAAATATGTCCGGCCTGCAACGCCTCTCCGTCGCGGGCCGTCATTGCAGGCAGTGGGCCACTGCGGGCGAGGATGGTGGCCAGCACGCTCAACGCACCGGTGGGCATGTGAATCGCCACCAGTACGGCGTAGGGCAGATCGGCCGGGAGTCCGGCCGCCAGCTGGATGAGCGCCTCGACGGCACCGGCCGAACCACCGACTGCGACGACTCCCCGGGGTCGGCCCGAGTCTGTGGTTCTGTGGCCCTCCATCGAGTAAGAATTACCCGGCCCGGCGACCCTGAACACAGGTCCGGACCCGCATTCAACCGGCCTGGCGAACTGTTCGCAATACGGATCACGTCACTCGCGCGGTTCGCTGAGTGGCCGGTACGAGCAGTGCGTGCCCACCGTCGAATCGTCGGCACCGTGGGGCAGCACTCCGTCGGTGCTCGTCGCGGCCGCCGCGGTGGTCAGCCGGCGTGCCGCGTCCTGATTGGCGAGCGCTATTGCCGTCCCTTCGGCCCCGCGACCGGTAAGTTGAGCGGACAGCGAGTTCAGAGATGCAGCTCGGTGCAACTGCGCTGGAGATCGCATGGTCGCCACACGTCAACAACTTCATCAGCCGACGCAGTCCGAGATTCGCACGTCCGATCGTCTGGTCGTGGAGGAATTCCTCAGCACGGCCTACAACACTGCGGTGCGGGTGGACTTCGAGACCGATGACCAGCCCGCCGACGATGCGCGGTACGCGCACTCGCGAACCGCGGTCGGGTTGTTCGCCTCCGAGAACATCGATCAGCGCGGCACCATTCATACTTCCGCGGAATCCCTGGAGCCCGCGGTGATCTTCCTGCCTCGCCGCGGCCGAGTCGAGTGCCATACCGAGGTCGGCAGCGCCGTCGCCGGACCTGGAGAGATGTTGTTGACCCAGTCGACGAACGGGCTGTTGCACACCCGCATGGTGGATGTGCACAGCACATCGTTGGTGCTGGCTCAGTCGCTGCTCGTCGAGGCAGCGACCGCCAACACCCTCAGCGCCATCCGTTTCACCGGTCACCGCCCGATCAATGCAGCCACCGCGCGCACACTGCGCCACGCCGCCCAATTCGTCACCGAGACGATTCTGGCCGACCCGGAGCGGGCCACCCCGCTGGTGCTGGGCGGGGCGGCGCGACTGTTGGCCAGCGCCGCCCTCGCGGCATTCCCCAACACCGAGATCCAGGCCGAAGGACCACCCGACTCGCGTGACGTCTCACCGGAGTCGTTGCGCCGCGCCATCGACTTCATCGAAGCCAATGCCCACAACGACATCGGTATCGCCGACATCGCGGCGACGGTGTATCTCACCCCGAGGGCGGTGCAGCTGATGTTCCGGAGGTACCTGGACATGACGCCCACCGAGCATCTTCGCCGGGTACGACTCAAGCGCGCTCGTGCTGATCTCATCGTCGCTGACCGGGCGGTGACGACGGTGGCGGCCACCGCCGCACACTGGGGTTTTGCGCATACCGGGCGCTTCGCCGTGCTGTATCGGCAGACGTTCGGCGAGAGCCCCCACGTGACACTGCGGTCGTAGCCTCGAGCGGTGGCCGCGAAAGCCATTGGCAGATAACGCCGTTTCGCGCCGACGTAAACTGATGCGTCTTCCCTACCCCGTGTGCGGGTTCGGTCCGATCCTGCGAGGAGCAGCCGTTGTTTCCTGATTTGTTCTCGGTGTCCGGCAAGACCGCCCTGATCACCGGCGGCACCAGCGGTATCGGTTTGATGATCGCCGAGGGGTATCTGCGGGCCGGCGTCCGGGTGTACATCTCGTCGCGGAAACCCGACGCATGCCGGTCAGCGCAGGAGTACCTGTCCGAGTTCGGTGACGTCCGGGCATTTCCTGCCGACGTCAGCCTGGAAGACGAGTGCCGGTCGCTGATCGAGGCGGTGGGGGCCAGAGAAGAGGCGGTGCACATCCTGGTGAACAACGCCGGCGCCACGTGGGGCGCGCCCTTCGATTCGTTTCCCGGAGCCGCGTTCGACAAGGTCTTGACGCTGAACGTGAAAACCCCGTTCGTCCTGACTCAGCAGGCGCGCCCGCTGCTGGAAGCCGCGTCTGCCGCCGACGACCCCGCCCGCGTGATCAACATCGGCTCGATCGACGGCATGACGGTGCCCCGGCTCGGTACGTTCTCCTACTCGGCGTCCAAGGCGGCGCTGCACCAGCTGACCCGGCACTTGGCATATGAATTGTCGCCGTCGATTCTGGTGAATGCCATTGCACCCGGTCCATTTCCGTCGAAGATGATGGCGGCCACCCTGGAGGCGGCCGGTGATCGGGTGGCCGCGGCCACCCCGGTGAAGCGGATCGGGCGCACCGAGGACGTCGCCGCGGCCGCGGTGTACCTGGCGTCTCGCGCCACCAACTTCATGACGGGCGCGGTGCTTCCGTTAGATGGCGGTTTGAGCACGACAATGGGCCTGCATTTATAACGAACCCGCCGGTAACTACCCCTTTTCACCGGGTTGGGTATTTAATGGCACCCATGAGTGGGGGCAAGTTCGAAGTCGGCACCGCGGTGCGTACGACCGGCGAACCAAAAACGACCGGCCAGATCGTCGACGATTTCGGAGATCTTGCGGGCGTCGAGGTCATCGTGGATGCCACCCAGACGGCCAGGTCTCGGCGCTGGGCTGTTGCTCTCGACGACGGCCGGATGGTGTTTCTCGACGACGACGGCATCGAACTGCTCGACGGATAGTCTCCAGTCGCTCGCTTCGTCGCCGTTTCACCGCACCCACTCCCGGGTATCGATTGCTTGGTAGGCGCACAGCCCCTAGCGCCGCAGATCGATGCACCCGAGAATCGTGGAGGTACCTTCCGTGACCACAATTTCGCGCGGCCAGGACGTTGTCGAGTACTTGAAGACTCAGCACCAGACCATCAAGCGGCTGTTTGCCGAGACCTTGGACGCACCCGATGCTGCGGCCCAGGAGAAGTCCTTCACCGAACTGCGCGCCCTGCTGGCGGTGCACGAGACTGCCGAGGAGATGATCGTGCACCCACGGGTGCGCCGGAAGGTCGACGGCGGCGGTGAGATCGTCGACGACCGGCTGGCCGAGGAGCACGATTCCAAGGTCGCGCTCCAGGAGCTGGAGAAACTCGAGTTCGGCACCGCCGAGTTCAGCAAGGCGCTGATCCATCTGCAACAGGATGTGCTCACCCATGCCGAGAAAGAAGAGTCCGAGGAGTTCACCCGCATCGAGGACGAGCTCGACCCCAAGGAGCGCGAGAAGTTGACCGTGGCCGTGCAGGCCGCCGAGAGCATCGCGCCCACTCACCCGCACCCAGGGGTGGAGTCCGCGGCGGCGAATTTCGCGGTAGGCCCGTTCGTCTCGATGCTCGACCGTGCCAAGGACGTGCTGAGCCGGAACTCCTAGCCGCTCAGTTCTGTCAAGGCGGCGGCGGTGTGCAGATCGGCGTAAGCCGAATAGCCTTGTGCCAGAGCCGAAGCGATGTCCGACGCTGCCACAACTCCCCGCGCTGGCGGTGCTCAGCCACAGGGTGAGGCCGTAGTTCGGTCGGCAGGTGTGCTCCGCCGGACGTCAGCGCCAGAAACGAAACTTGCCCGATTTGCGTTCGTCGCCCGCGACGTCCGTCCACTCCCCCGGCGCGTAACTGTGGGGCACCTTCGAACCGGTGCGCACGACATCGAGGGTGCCGTCGCCGTTCTTGACGAAGGCATCTCCGAATCGGGCGTACTCGTCGTTGCCACCGTCTTGGCGGGTGACGTTCACGGTCATGGGGCACCTCCGGAACCAGCTGCATGCCGGCTCGATGGCGAACAGAACGGCAGTCTGCGTCTTCGTGTTGAACCGAGTGCACGCGTACCGGCGGCACGCCTCGATACCGTCACACTACGCCGCGCCCGGTCAGGGCGTCGCAATCCTCGCGGATGCCTCGATCTTTCCCGAAAATCTTTCACCCCAATAGTTTTCGCTTCAGCGAGCAAGCGTGGGCCATCAGCCCGCCGGGGCGAGCGCAACCGTTTCGTGGTCAGCCGACTCCCGGCGGACACGCGTTTGCCGCTACGGCCTGTCGCCTCCGGCGTACAGTCGCAATCACCGGGACCAGCCAGGCCCCCCAACTGAAGGGGGAGACCAATGTCAGATAAGTCCCCGCGTCAAGGTTTGACGAAAAAAACCGGCAAGTCGCTCAAAGAGAAACGGGCCGACAAGCGCACCAAGGGCTCAGGCGGCGCCATCGATGACGTCGTGAGTAAGAAGCGCTAGAGCTTTTGTCACACAGTGAGATTCACAGCACCGGCCTGATTGTCGCCGAAGCTGCGACATCGTCCACATGCGTGCTATGCTTTTAGCAGGATGTTTATGTTTGGTACATCCATGTCAAAGATGAGAGAAGTATACGTATGGCACAGGGAACTGTGAAATGGTTTAACAGCGACAAAGGCTTCGGCTTCATCGCACCCGACGGCGGCTCGGAAGATGTGTTCGTTCACTACTCCGAAATCCAGGGCAGCGGTTACAAGTCACTCGAGGAGAACCAGCGAGTTCGCTTCGAGATCGGCCAGGGGTCCAAGGGCCCGCAGGCTGTCGGCGTCACACCCGAATAGCTAGAAAATCACCACGGCGGGGCTGGCAGATTATTCTGTCAGCCCACTGTCGTATCTAGACACGATTTCGCCCTTATCGACTGTGCTGTAAGCACACTCGATAAGGGCGATCCCGCATTGAGTGCCGGTCAGCCCTTCGAGCTTCCTTCGGTGTCATCGAAAAACGACCACTCACCGTCGTGCTCTACTTCCATGCGCCAACCCAGTTCTGAATTGTCCGCTTTCTGGTCGATGAACCAGGCGTGCGCGTCTTCGGCACTGTCGATGTCCTTGGTGTCGACGACGTCGCCCATGGGGTTGAGAACTCGATAATTGGCCATGCTTGTTTCCCTTCGTCGGATCTATCTCACGAACAGCACTCACCATCGACGTCATGAACGTCGAGTTGAAAACCCCTGCGCCTCACCGATTGCGGCGGCGTACCCAGATCACGATGCCGATGCCGACGGCAAGTGCCGCGAGCACAGCGGTATCGAAGCCAGGGTTGCGTTTCACCGTCTCCTGGAGCACCTGCGCCTTGTGAACGGCCGTCTCTTTGGTCTCGGCCACCTTGTGCTGAACCCGCGCCTTCACATCGGCTTTTTCCGCCAGAGCACTGACGGTCTCGCCCAGCTCCCGGCGGGTCCGGTCGATGTCAGCCTGCAGTTCATCGATGCCGGCGTCGGGGCCGGGCTCGGGATCGGTGCCGTCAATGCTGGGCGCCATGGCGTGCGTCCCTCACTTCCTGGATATCGTGTTTGACACTGTCCACTGTCAGTGGCGCGGCGGGGGTGACGTGCTCGATCTTCTTCTTGCTGATCAGCGCGGCCACCCCGGCGGCCAGAAACAGCACCAGCGCCACGATGGCCGCGGCCGCCCACACCGGCAGAACCAGCGCCACCGCGGAGACTATCGCCGCGATCGCCGTGGCCACCCCGAACACCGCCAGCAGCGTCGCGGCACTGAGCAGTCCGGCACCTTTGCCCGCAGACACCGCTGATTGCTGAAACTCCTTCTGCGCCAGCCTGATCTCGTCGCGAACCAGACGTGAAGTCTGCGACGACAACTGGCCTACCAGTTCTGCCAATGACGAGTCCGTCGTCTGCCCACGCTGTTCGGTCACGTCGACTCCCCTCTTCGGTGGAACATGACGGTCGCGTACCCAGCGCAGCTCCCTCTAATCCGCTGCGGAGGTGATTTCCCACGGCGGCGCGAGGTGACGGTTTCGGCCGAGTGACCGTTAACTGCCGCCGCGGCCCGTCGCGTTCTGCAGGGAGTCGATCATCTCGGAGGCTTCGGCTTTGGTCAGCTCGTCCGGCACCTCTTTGTTCGCTTCCTGTGCGAGCGTGTTGAGGTAACTGCGCTGCGGGCCGGTCATGGGTTCATCCCCGGTGACCCAGTCCTCGGGATCTTTTTCGGGGGATTCGTTCGGTGCGCGATTCTGGTCGGTAGTCATGACGGAGATATGCCCGTCGCACACTTGTTCGAAACAAGGATTGGGCGGTGAATGTCGATAGAGGTCCGACACCGACCAAAGCCCCGGGAAGGGGCCCGATCGGAGGATTGAAGAGTGGTCCCGGCTGGTATCGAACCAGCGACCTTCCGCGTGTGAGGCGGACGCTCTCCCACTGAGCTACGAGACCAGGAGACGAGGAGGAACATTAGCACGCGCAAGCCCGCCGACCGGAATCCGGTGGTCACCGACCAGCGATCGCTGATGCACGCTCCGGGTCGGCCCTCTACACTCGTCGGTAACTTTCCGGCCGCGACGCGCGGTGTTGTGCGCCGGTCACCCGACCAGGCCGTGACACCTGCGGCTGACCCTTGTCTCGACAGGAACATGAGCATCGATACCTCCGTGAGCAACGACGCGCCTGCGGCCGCCACCGATACCCTCACCGACCCGGACACGGACCGCACTGAGCACCCGCAGGCCCGGCCGGCCGGAGAACCGGGTGAGGACGGGGCCACCACCCCGGGCGGACCCACGATGATCCTCCTCCTCACCGGCATTTACGTGCTGGTCTCCTGGCTGCGCCGACGGCACCGTCGTCGCACTTCGGCGTAGACGTCCTTGCCGGAGAGCATCTTTCGGAGTTGGATGACGACTCAGGTGTCGTCGGTGGGGTCGTCGATCGGCGGCGGCAGCGGCGGTGACTTCTTGAGCCACTCCTTCATCCGGACGAGCTGGCTGATCACCAGCGCGACACCGAAGAGTGCGACCACCGACACCACGATGACGGTCGTCACCGTGCACCGCCGAGCGTCGATTCTGTGTTCATGGCGCGCCTCCCTGGTCCCGGCAAAAACGTCCCGTGATTCACGCTACTCAGGCCCCCGGTGGGCGGTAGACATGAGAGTGCGCGGGTTCCGCCGCGCGTTGTCCCTGCAGCGTCCGGAGTGAGGAATAGATGGCACGTCACCAAGCGGTTCATGTCGCGTCGGCCGGTGCAGCACTGGAGCTCGCCGAGGTCGAAACCACGGCCCCCGGGCGCGATCACGTGCGGATCGCGGTGGCGGCGTGTGGGGTGTGCGGCACCGACCACGCGTTCGTCAACGGCGCCTTCCCCGGCCTGTCGTGGCCACTGACGCCGGGGCATGAGATCGCCGGCACCATCGCCGAGATCGGTGCCGGCGTGCAGGACTACGCCGTGGGCGACCGAGTGGCAGTCGGCTGGTTCGGCGGCCATTGCAACCGATGCGTGCCCTGCCACCAGGGCGACTTCATCCATTGCGCCAACGGCCAGATTCCCAGCTGGCACTACCCCGGCGGCTATGCCGAATCCGTCGTCGTGCCCGCCAATGCCCTGGCCCGCATCCCCGATGAGCTGTCCTTTGCCGAGGCGGCCCCGATGGGGTGCGCCGGTGTCACCACCTTCTTCGGGCTGCGCGAGACCACCGCTGCACCCGGCGACCGGGTAGCGGTCCTCGGCGTCGGCGGCCTGGGCCATCTGGGAGTGCAGTTCGCCCGCGCGATGGGGTTCGAGACCATCGCGGTTGCCCGCGGCGCCGACAAGGCGGACGACGCGTTGGCGTTGGGCGCCCATCACTATGTCGACTCCACCGCCGGTGACGTCGGAGAGGCGCTTCAGGCCCTCGGCGGAGTGTCCGTGGTGCTGGCGACGGCCGCCAACTCCAAGGCCATGGCTGACACCCTGGGCGGGCTGCTGCCGCGCGGACAACTCGTCGTCGTGGGCGTCACCCCCGATCCCCTCCCGATCAGCCCCCTGCAGCTGATCACGCCGGGACTGACCGTCACCGGTCACCCCTCGGGTACCGCGCGCGACGTGGAGGAGACCATGCGATTCGCCGTGCAATCGGGCGTGCGGGCCCGCATCGAGGAGCTCCCCCTGGCCCAGGCCGCCGAAGCGTACGCGGCGATGGAGCAGGGGCGCGCCCGCTACCGGATGGTGCTGACCGTCTGACGATTCCGGCATTGGGACTGCTCACGATGGGTGGCGTCGTCGAGGTCGCCTCCATGATCGATTCGACCTTCGTCCGCTGCGACATCCTCGACCGCCACTGGCCGCTGCCGCCGCGGCCGGCCGACTGCGAGTTCGACTACAGCCAGGGCATCAGCCTGTCCGCCGGCGGGCCCGCAAAGTTCGTCTGCGCTGGTGACACCGTCTTCGGCCCGGACGACGTGCTGCCCTGCGACGAGTGGGTGACTCGCGGATCCCTGCGGTGCGACAGCGCGGTCGACGGAATCACCTGCCACGATCTTTCGACCGGCCACGGCTTCTTCGTCTCGCGGCAGTCCTACCGGCTCTTCTGACCTCCGGCACGCCTGGCGAGCAAGGGATTTGTGTCTCGTGAGGTCCGTGGACTAATGTTCTGCTTCGCAACGAGCGACGATCTCGCTCGTAGCACGCGGACGTGGCGCAGTTGGTAGCGCACAACCTTGCCAAGGTTGGGGTCGCGGGTTCGAATCCCGTCGTCCGCTCGAGGAATGTAGTGGCATCAACCCATATGGTGGAGTGGCCGAGTGGTGAGGCAACGGCCTGCAAAGCCGTGCACACGGGTTCGATTCCCGTCTCCACCTCCAAAGTTCGAACCCGGCGCGATTAGCTCAGCGGGAGAGCGCTTCCCTGACACGGAAGAGGTCACTGGTTCAATCCCAGTATCGCGCACCACGTTTCAATACATTTCCGAGATTCCTCCCTCGGGCGCTTTCAAATCGGCGTGTTGCCGGCCCGTAGCTATCGCTCGCGGCTAATGTCGACGTCCTCATGACCGCCCGCACCGCCGAGTATCTCCGCATCATGGCAGAAGGCAGAACCGCTGCTGTGGGTGCGAACAACCCGTATAACGCCGGTCTCTCCGGTGGGAGCCTGGTGCGCGCCGCCGTGTGGCGCCGCGGATATCAGCAGATGATCGAGGCTCGGATGCATTCCTCCCCCGCCCGGCAGGCTTTTCTACGAGCTCAGGCGGATCGAACACCGTCGCTGTCGCCGTGCACGCTGTCCCGGTCGGAGTTCCTCGCGCCGCCCGATTGCGCGGGCCCGACTTAGTCAGTCCCGTTTTTGTCGGTGGCTGGTGCCAGAGTGACGTCCACAACCCACGGAAGGACACCGAGCAATGCCTTTCACCTCCCCCGCAGACATCGCCGACATCCAGGATGGCTGGCGCTCGCTGACCCACAGCCTCACCGCTGACCAGGTTGCGCATCTCGCCGCAAAGGAACGCCACCCGGCCTACACCACCCGGCCCGGGTTCCTCTTTCTCGAAGCTCTCGAGTTCGTCAGGCCCGGCTGCGTCGCCGAGCACCTGGTCGACCTCGCGACGCGCCCTTAGTCGCTGTCGCCCGCTCGAGGCACACCCAGGGCCAGTACCGCGAGATCGTCCTGCACTCCGTCGCCCAGGCGCTGCAGCAGCGACTGAACGGCACCGACGATGGTGGCCGCGGACGTCGGCGAGTGCGTTTTCGCGAAGCGCAGCAGGGCACCGGCATCGTCGAAGCGTTCGTGGCCCACTCCGGTGCCGGCCTCGGTCAGGCCGTCGGTGTAGAGCAGCAGCGTGTCGCCTGGATTGAGCTGGAAGCGGTTGGCCACGAATCGAGGTGTCTCGGTCAGGCCGACGGCCTGCCCACCGGTGGTGTCCACATAATAGGCGCTGCCGTCGGCGTCGAAGAGCAGCGGCGGCGGGTGCCCGCCACTGGCGAGCACCACCTCGAATCCGTCGCCGTGGCGCGTCAGGTTCCCGTAGATGATGGTGGAGAAGCGGTTGCCGTCCGGTCTGAACCCCTGGCCGAGCACCACATTGAGGTTGTGGAGCACCTGCACCGGGTCGTCGTCGAACACTGCCGCGGCACGCAGCGTGTACCGCGTCAGGGACGTGATCACAGCGGCGTCGACACCCTTGCCTGCCACGTCGCCGAGGAAGAAGCCCCACGAGGTCCTCGACAGGGGGAACAGGTCGTAGAAGTCGCCGCCCACATCGTCGTTCGAGGCGGTCCCGTAGTAATCGGCGGCTTCGAGCCCCGCCGGCGGGGACAGCACGGGCGGCAACAACGAGCGCCGCAGGGTGTCGGCGAACTTGCGTACGCGTCCCTCCTCCCGTTCGGCTCGTCGGCGCTGTTCCAGGAGTTCACGTTCGTAGGTGCGTCGATCGGTGGCATCAACGGCGGTGAACCGCAGTTGTTCGATCTGCCCGGCGGCGTCGACCTTGACGTTGGCCGTGAGGAACATCGGCAGCCGGGTCCCGTCGGCGGCCACCAGGTCCACCGTGACGCCGTTGAGCACACCGCTCATCCGGAGCAGCGGGCCGAAATGGGTGTCGAAGTGCATTCGGCCACCCACCGTGAGCAGATCGCTGAAAGGCTTGCCGCGCAACGCCTCCCGCGTATGGCCCAACCAGTCGGCCAACGTCGCATTGGCGCGCAAGATCCGGCCGTGGACGTCGGTGATGAGGTGACCGCTGGGAGCATGCTCCCAGAAGTCGTCAATCGCGGAATCGGTCACGCTAGCGCGCGAACTCGGCTATCGCACGGGCGGTGTCATCCGGGGAGCTCACATGCGGGCAGTGGCCACTGGCGTCGAGAGTGACCAGCCGGCTGCCGGGGACGTGTGCGTGGACGTAGGCGCCCACCTCGCGTGGTGCGATGGAATCATGCGCACACTCGATCACCAGCGTGGGCACCGAAATTCGCTCGAGATCCTCACGGGTGTCCGACAGGAACGTGGTGCGGGCGAAGACCAGCGCCCGCGCCGGGTCCGCGCGGCAGAAGGTCTCGGTGAGTTCGTCCTGCAAATCGGGCCGGTCGGGGGTGCCCATGATCACCGGAGCCATTGCCTGCGACCAGCCCAGGTAATTGGACTCCAGGGAATCGAGAAGTTCATCGATATCGGACTGAGTGAACCCACCGCGATACCCGGGGTCATCGATATAACAGGGCGACGGCGTCAGCATCACCAGCTTGGCGAACCGACTCGGGTCGGCGATCGCGGCCACCGCACCGATCATCGAGGCCACCGAATGACCTACGTACACCACATCGCGCAGATCGAGCTCGGTCAAGATGGAGAGCACGTCGGCGGCGTAGCCATCCAGTGACGAGTACTTGTCGGCATCCCAGGAATCCGGATCCGAGGACCCCGACCCCACATGATCCATCAGCACCAGGCGGAACTCCGATTGCAGCCGCTCCACGACGGGCCGCCACAGGTTCTGGTCGCAGCCGAACCCGTGTGCCAGCAAAATCGTCGGAGCGCCTTCTGCGCCAACGATCTTGATGTTGTTCCTGGCGTACACGCTCACCGGTGCAGCTTAGAACGCCGAGGCCGTTCGCGGCCAAAACGCTGCGAAGTGGGCGGCCGCCTCAGAGCGCCACGTCGGTGAGTTCTTCGCGGCGCCGGGGCTGTGACAGACCCAGATGGTCGCGCAGTGTGGTTCCGGTGTACTCGGTGCGGAACACACCGCGTTCCTGCAGCAACGGCACCACCTGGTCGACGAACGGATCCAGCCCGCCGGGCGTGACGTGGGGAACGAGGATGAACCCGTCACTGGCGTCGGCCTGCACGAGTTCGTTGATCGACTGGGCGACGGTGCTTGCCGAGCCGATGAAGCTCTGCCGGGCGGTGACCGCGACGATGAGCTCGCGGGTGGTGAGGTGCTCTGCCTCGGCTTTGGCCCGCCACTGGTTGGCCGTGGCGATGGGATCGGTGTACATCCGCACGTTGGCCCGACCGCGCGAGATCGTGTTCTCCCCCACGATCGGATCAATGGTGGGTAGCGGTCCGTTCGGGTCGTGATCGGAAAGATCGCGGTTCCAGACCTGTTCGAGGAAGTTGATCGCCGTGGCGGGCGATACCTGCGCCAGCCGCACATCGTGGGCGATATCGGCGGCCTCGGCGTCGGTGTCCCCGAGGACGAAGGTCGCGGCAGGCAGGATCAGCAGTTGGTCGCGCTGGCGACCGTAGGCCGGGAGTCGCCGCTTGACGTCGCGGTAGAACTCCTGCCCCTCCGTCAAGGTGCCGTGGCGAGAAAAGATGGCATCGGCTGCGGCAGCGGCGAATTCGCGGCCGCGTTCAGAATCCCCCGCCTGGAAGATGACGGGCCGTCCCTGCGGGCTGCGCGGCACGTTGAACCGACCGCTGATGTCAAAGTGTGCGTTCGAATAGGAGTAGGTTCCCGCGTTCGGATCCGACAGGAACACCCCACCGTCCTTGTCGGCGACGATCTCGTCCCCGTGCCAGGAATCGAACAGCGTGTGCGTGGCGTCGAGGAAACTCTCGGCCCGCTCGTAGCGCTGGTTCTCCGGCAGGTAGCCACCGCGGCGGAAGTTCTCACCGGTGAAGGCATCCCACGACGTCACGACGTTCCAGGCGGCGCGACCGTCGGAAAGGTGGTCCAGCGACGCAAACTGCCGGGCCACTTCGTAGGGCTCGTTGAAGGTCGAGTTGATGGTGCCGGTGAGTCCCAGCCGATCGGTCACCGCGGCCAGCGCCGCCAGCACCGTGAACGTGTCCGGGCGGCCCACGACGTCGAGATCGTAGATCCGGCCGTTCTGTTCACGCAGGCGTAGCCCTTCCGCCAGGAACATGAAGTCGAACTTGCCGCGTTCGGCGGTCTGGGCGAACTTGACGAACGAGTCGAACTCGATGTGGCTACCCGAAGCCGGGTCGCTCCAGACCGTGGTGTTGTTGACGCCCGGAAAATGCGCGGCGAGGTGAATGTTCTTGATCGGCTTGCTCATACGATCTCCTAGGACGCCGTCGAGTAGCGGTTGGCGGGGCGCGACAACCCGAGGGTGTCGCGCAACGTGGTCGAGTCGTAGTGGTCGCGGAAAGCGCCGCGGCGTTGCAACTCGGGGACCAGCCCATCGGTGATCTGCCTCAGATCGTGCGGCACGGTGGCCGGACGCAGCCGGAACCCCGCGGCCCCTGCGGCCTGGTGGCCTTGCAGCAGATCGGCCAGCTGTGCCGGTGTGCCGGCGAAGATGGCTGCGTCGCTGGCGAACTCGGAACCGGCCACCTCATCCAGGCGCGCTCGGCGCGCACCCGCGGCGGCGGCGGTGCCATCGAGGAACACCACCAGGTCTACGAAGACGCGCAGCGGATCGGCTGCTCCGTCTCGCAGGGAGGCCAGGGTGTCGACGATCGTCGTGGTCTCCGCGGAGCTGGACGGCGTGATGAATGCGACGTCAGCGCCGCCGGCCGCCAGCCGGTAGGCGGCATCACCGTGGCCGAGCACGGCGACAATCGGCTGGCCCTGCGGCGGCCGCGGGGTGATGGAGGGACCCTTGACGGAAAAGTAGTCACCCTCGAAGTCGATGTAGTGCAACTTGTTTCGATCGATGAACCGTCCGGTGGCGACGTCGCGGATCTCGGCGTCATCTTCCCAGCTGTCCCAGAGCCGGCGCACCACCTCGATGTAGTCGGCGGCTTCACCCAGCAGTTGCTCGCTCAGTGCGAGGCCCTCCGGGCTCTGGAACCCGGCCGGCGGCAGTTCGGGCACCTGGCGGCGACCGAAGTGTGCTGCCGCAGCGGGATTGGGCGCCACCTGGACGCGAACGCCGGCGCGGCCCGCACTCACATAGTCGAGCGTGGCGATGGCCTTGGACAGGTGGAACGGCTCGGTGTGGGTGGCGAAAGCCGTCGGTATCAGCCCGATGTGCTTGCTCAGTGGCGCCACACGGGACGCGACGAGCACCGCATCGAGGCGGCCGCGCACCCGATCGGTGCGCTGGTCGACTCGCAGCTTGTCGTCGGACTGCAGGGTGAGACCGTCCTCGATGGTGACGAAGTCGAGCAACCCACCCTCGGCAGCACCGACAAGATCTGCCCAGTACCGGGGCGTGAGTAACTCCGCAGGCCGAGCGTCGGTCTCGCGCCACGAGGCCGGATGCCAGCCTGTGCCGTCGAGCGCTACAGCGAGATGGATCAGATCAGATGGACCGCGCACAGCAAGATCTCACTTTCGGTCGCGTTCTCCTGGGCAACAACACCCGGTGGTCAGAACATTCCTGACCTCAGTGTCCTCGGCACGCCCACTGATGGTCAGGGATGGACGCAGGGTGATTTCAGGTTTGACGCCGCGGCGTCTCGGGAAGCCACCCTCGAAGTCGAGGGAGGTTTCCGTGATCGAGGCAATGCTGTTCGCGTACCTGGTGGTGGCGCTGGTCACCGCTACGGTGGCCTGGACCCTGAGCAAGAGGTTGGGCCATCACCGCCGACCCGCCGCCAACCCGGCGCCCGTCAGCCTGGTGGCCGGGTTGCTCTGGCCGCTGGTGCTGGTCGGCGCGCTGGAGATCGGGTCGCTGGCCCTGTTGAAGACGGCGGTCGGCTCCGACCGTGGCATCGCGGTGCACGCGTGATCGCCTCATGAGCGACCGCATCGAAGTCCAGCGCTCCATCGCCGCCTCGCCCGCTGAGGTGTTCGCCGTGCTGTGCGATCCCCAGGGGCACGTCGCGATCGATTCGTCGGGCATGTTGCAAGCCGCTAGCGGTGAAGCGCCCACCGAGGTGGGCGATGAGTTCGTCGTACACATGGACCGCGAAGCGCTCAATGACTTTCCGGAACTCGGCCGCTACGACGTCACCGTGCACATCACCGAGTTCGAACCCGACAGCTTGATCGCCTGGACGATCGAGGGTCAGATCAAGCCCCAGATCGGCCATGTCTACGGCTATCGCCTGGAACCCGACGGTGAAGGCACCAAGGTGACGTCGTTCTACGACTGGTCGAACATCCATCAGAAATGGCGGGATGCCGGGATTTTCCCGGTGATCTCCGAGCTGGCCCTACGCGCAACGTTGGGCATCCTCGATCGCACAGTGCGCCGAGGCTACCCCACGGGCTGAGCTAGATGCAGGGCCGGAAGAACGGCGTGATCTGCGGGCCACACTGCAGCGGAATGAGGCGGGGCGGCAGCTGCGGCGGCGGGATCTTCGTCAGATCCGGCAGCTGAGGCGGCGGCAGCTGCGACAGCATGTCGCCCACCCCGTTCAAGTTCGGGGCCGGGATGCCGGAGGCAACCGTTGCGGCGGTCCCCGCGACGGCACCGTTGACGAACGGGGTGAGGTCCGGCCAGAGGTCCACGCCGAAGCTGACACCCGGAAGGCCGAGCTCCGGAGAGATCTGCACCGGCACATCGTCGATCAGCGACGTCTGGACCAGCGGCTCTTCCAAGACCGGTGCTGGGATCCGTGCCAAGTTCTCGGCGGGAGTCAGGTTCGGGTTGAAGCCCCACTCGTTCTTGGGTTCGTTGTTGACGGGTTCCGGTTCGGCCGCGTCACACGAGACCGTTCCTCCGCCCACGGCCGCGCCGGTGGGGTGGGCGTAGGCACCGCCCCCGTCAACGCCGCACTCCGCGTGGCTGATCGCCGGGGCCACGAGGGTGACCAGGCCCAGAGGGGCCGCGGACAACGCCGCACCCATCAGCAAAATGGTGGCATTCCGTCGGTTCCGACGCCCCATGAACACTCCCAAGGTTTCAGTTAAAGCTGTTAGCAACGCTCAGCGTAAGCCATGAAGTGGATAAACGACGAGCTTCGGGGGTCGCACTGGCCGCTCACCCAGTCGATGACCGGCCGGTGCAAACGTGGGGTCTGGAATCAGAAGTCGGCTACAGCACACCCCTCCAGAATCCGGCTCCGTGTCACCGCCTCCGACACCTGGTGCCATGCCCGGTGGTGAAATGGGCCACGGCAGACTTGCCGCCAGGGGTACACCGCACCTGGTCGGATGTTCAGCAACGATTCGGACAGTACGACGTCCGGCCGCGGGAGACCCGAAGATCAGCGGGAGAAGACGCCGGCGTCCATTGTCTCCGGCGCCGCGCCGACGGGTGCCGGCGAACAGGACAGCCCGGAGTCACCGATCGTGCCCACCGGGCAGATCGATACCGCCAGATCCGAGGTGAGGGGCGCCATCATGACACCGCCGATAAACAGGGCCGCTGCCGCGCAACCGAGAAGAATGGGACGCATTGCCGCCTCCGAAGGTGTTACGGGTGTGACTTGTGAGGTCAGTGTGACATTAGCCACACATTCCTCGAAGTAGACACGCCGCGTCAACCAGGTGTTGACGATCTTACTGCGTCAACCTATGGTTGACGTATGACAGATTCGACCCGCTCCGTCAGCCTCGACACCCTGATCCGCACCATCAAGAGCGTGCACAGCGACGCCCTGGAACAGCTCACCGACGCCGTCTTGACCGCCGAGCACCTCGACGAGGTGGCCGATCACCTGATCGGACATTTCGTCGACCAGGCCAGACGATCCGGTGCCTCATGGACCGAGATCGGCAAGTGCATGGGCGTCACCAAACAGGCCGCCCAAAAACGCTTCGTGCCCAAGGGCGACACCATGGACCCGACCGAAGGCTTCACCCGTTTCACTCCCCGCGCCAAAGCCGCCATCGTCGCCGCCCAGGACGCCGCCCGCGACGCCCACAACCAGGAGATCGCGCCCGAACACCTCATCCTGGGATTGCTCGCCGACACCGATTCGCTGGCGATCCGACTGCTGCAGACCCAGGGCGTCACGCCCGACCAGCTTCGAGCCGTCATCGAACTCCCCGCCGGAGCAGGCGAACAACTGCACCTCGTGCCGTTCAGCGGCGCGGCGAGGAAAGCCCTGGAACTGACGTTCCGGGAGGCATTGCGACTGGGCCACAACTACATCGGCACCGAGCACATGCTGCTGGCGCTGCTCGAAACCGAGGACGGGGCCGGCCCCCTGCATCGTGCCGGCCTCGACAAGAGCCGCGTCGAGGCCGATCTCGTCAGTGTGCTCGAGTCGCTGTCGAAGAGCTGACCTCACAACCGGGCCGCCGCGGACGTCTACAAGATGTGACGATGCGTCCGTTCGAAGAAGTGGTGGCCGAACACGGCCCGATGGTGCTGCGAGTGTGCCGCGCCGTCGTCGGCCCCAACGACGCCGAGGACGCCTGGTCGGACACCTTCGTCTCTGCGCTCAAGGCCTATCCCGGCCTGACCCCGGGCGCCAACGTCGAAGCCTGGCTGGTGACGATCGCGCACCGCCGGGCCATCGACACCGGCCGGGCCCGCACCCGCCGGGCCGCACCCACCGACACGATTCCCGACCGCCCCGCCACCGGCGCCGACCCCGCGCTGCGCGATCCAGACCTGTGGGAGGCGGTGGCCCGGCTGCCGGACAAACAACGCCGCGCCGTCGCCTACCACCACATCGCCGGACTGCCGTTCGCCGAGATCGCCCCGCTCCTCGGCAACTCCCCCGCCGCGGCCCGCCGGGCTGCCGCCGACGGGATCGCCTCGCTGCGTACCTTCTACCTGCAGGACGAAAACTGATGACTGCCAACATGTTCGACACCCCTGATGACCCCGCCACCCTCGCCCGGTTGCACACCCGGCTCACCGAGGCCGCCGACGGGGCCGGCCTGCTCGACGTCGCCTACCGCACCGTCGACACCCCGGTGGGCACCCTGCTGCTGGCCGGCACCGAGATCGGACTGGTGCGCGTCGCCTTCGCCGTCGAAGACCACGACACCGTGCTGGCGACACTGGCCGAGCGCATCAGCCCCCGCATCCTGCGCTCCCCCGCCCGCCTCGACGCCGCGGCCCGACAGCTCGAGCAGTACTTCGCCCACGGCCGCACCGACTTCGACCTGCCGATGGATCTGCGTCTGACACAAGGCTTTCGGCGCACCGTCATCGAGCACCTGCGGGCAATCGACTACGGGACACGGCAGAGCTACGCCGAGGTGGCCGGCGCCGTCGGCAGCCCCAGGGCGGTCCGCGCCGTCGGCACCGCCTGCGCACACAATCCGCTGCCGGTCGTGATTCCGTGCCACCGGGTGGTGCGATCCGACGGCTCGACGGGCCAATACGTCGGTGGTGCGGCCGCCAAGAAGACCCTGCTGGATTTCGAAGCGGCCTGAGGGAATGAATGCCGCACCGCGGCGGTAGCACCAGTCATGAAACTCAATGACGCCGCACGCGACCTGATCGGCTCCGGAGTCGACGCCACCCTGGTGACCATGAATCCCGACGGCAGCCCGCAGGTCAGTGTGGTCTGGATGGCGCTGGACCAGACCGGACCCGACGACGAGCTCGTCACCGCCCATCTCGGCGAGCACAAGAAAGTCCGCAACGTGCGTGGCGACGGCCGCGTCGCGGTCACCATCGTATCGACCGCGGCGGGCACGGAGTTGCGCCCGTACCTGTCGGTTACCGGCACGGCCCGCATCGAAGAAGGCGGGGCCCCGGAGTTGCTGCACGACCTCGCCGCGGTTCTGCTCGGCCCGGACTCCGGATTCCCGCCGGCGGATGCGCCGCCGGGGTACCTGACGCGGATTCGGATCGAGAAGGTCGGTGGCGTGGGGCCCTGGGCCGGCTGACCGATCCGGGCGAACGAAGCCGGTGAGGAACCGGGCAATCACACTGGGCCGGCTGAGCCCAACCCGCTTCGGGTCAGAGCCCGATGTGCCATCATGCGACGCATGCGCCGACTCTTTTCGATCGTGCTCGCCGTGGCCGCAGTCCTGGGTCTCGGCGTGACCAGCCTGGGACCCGCGGGCGCGGCCGTCACCCCCATCGGCAGGTTCGGTGACACCCTGCGCGTGGAGTACATGGGCATCGTCGCCGACGTGACCGTGTTGGCGCCGGTGCCCTCGGAGATTCCGCCCGGATTCGGCTACCCACCCCGGGCACCCCGGCATCAGGTGTGGAAGTCCCAGGTGGTGGTGCAGGCCAAGGAGATGCCCGTCCCGTATGCGATGGGCGTGTCGTTCCAGTTCCGCGGTGTCACCCTCACCGGTGACGCGTACGAGCAACGCAACAGCGACGCGCCCGACGCGCTGCAATTCGGGTTGCAGAACGTGCCGGCCGGGGCGACGGTCGCGGGCTGGGTGTACTGGGATTGTTACCGCGATCTGGTGACCAACGTGGTGCTGATCGACAAGAAGACCGGCACGCGCCTGGGGCAATGGAACGTGTGACGTCGCTGGTCGTCACCGCAGCCGTAGCTGCTGACCTCCACGAGATCGCCGAGGTTGCGGCCCAGACCTTCCCGCTGGCGTGCCCGCCGTCGGCCACCGCGGACAACATCGCGGCGTTCATCGCCGCCAATCTCTCGGCGGAGAAGTTCAGCCACTACCTGGCCGACCCCGAACGCGCAGTCCTGGTGGCCCGCTCCCCCGCAGGGCAGGGAAACCCGGTGGTCGGCTACGCGATGCTGATCCACGGTGTGCCCGACGACGCCGACGTGCAGCGCGCCGTGACCCTGCGGCCGACGGTGGAACTGTCGAAGATCTACGTCCTGCCCAGCAGCCACGGCGGCGCGGTGTCCGCCGCTCTCATGGCGGCCGCGGTGGCCTACGCCGGCCGACACGGCGCGGCCAGCATGTGGCTCGGTGTCAACGAGCAAAATCACCGCGCCCAACGCTTTTACGCCAAACAGGGCTTCAGCGTCTCCGGCACCAAGAGCTTCCAGCTGGGCGCCAACCTCGAGCACGACTTCGTGCTGACCCGCGCTCTCTAGGTGCCGAGCTCGATCCCCGCTGCCGTCAACGCCAACAACCGCGACGTCGCGCGCAGATACTTCTTGCGATATCCACCGGCGAGCATCTCCTCGCTGAACACCGTGTCCAGCTTGTCTCCGGAGGCCACCACCGGGACCCCCGCGTCATAGAGCCGATCGGTCAACGTCACCAGCCGCAACGCCACGTTCTGGTCGTCGAGGGCGTGCACCCCGGTGAGGAACACCGCCTCCACCCCCTCGATCAACGTCAGGTAACGCGACGGGTGCATGGTCGCCAGGTGCTTGCACAGCGCGTCGAAGTCGTCCAACGTCGCCGCCGGTACCGCACCGGCACGCGCGGCCACCTCGTCGTCGGACAACGGCTCGGGCGCAGGCGGCAGCCCGCGGTGCCGGTAGTCGGGGCCCTCGATACGCACAGTGGTGAAGATCTGCGACAGCGTGTTGATCTCCCGCAGGAAGTCCTGCGCGGCGAAGCGGCCCTCACCGAGTTGCTCGGGCAGCGTGTTCGACGTTGCCGCCACGGACACACCGCGCTCCACCAACTGCGACAGCAGCCGCGACACCAAGGTGGTGTTGCCCGGGTCGTCGAGCTCGAACTCGTCGATGCACACGACCACGTACTCGCTGAGCAACTCGATGCATTCGAGGAACCCGAACACACCGGCCAGCTGGGTCAGTTCACCGAAGGTCGCGAACGCCACCGGAGCCGGCGACGCGTCCTTGAGCTGAAAATACGTCGAGGCCAGCAGGTGGGTCTTACCGACACCGAACCCGCCGTCGAGGTACACCCCCACCCCGGGCAGCACCTCCCGCTTGCCGAACATCTTCTTCTTGCCGGCGCGCCGCTCGGCGGCCTGGGCGCAGAACTCACGGCACTTCTGCACCGCCGCGGCCTGGCTGGGCTGGGCGGGATCGGGCCGGTAGGTGTCGAAGCTGACGTCGGTGAACGTGGGCGGCGGGATCAGCTGCGCCACCAATCGCTCCGGTGACACCGTGGGCTTGCGGTCAACGAGATGCGCCACTTCACCGGCCGAAAAAGGGGCGTCCATGACAGGCACTGTAACGACGTGCTGCAATCGTGCTCATGGCCGAACCCGACGCTGGGACACAGCTCACACTGCTCGGTGGCACCGGCACCGTCGACGAGGCGCACCTGCCGGAGCTCTACAGCTACCCCGCGGAGCTTCGAAAATGCTGGGTACGGGCCAATTTCATCGCAAGCCTGGACGGCGGCACCGCCGTCGACGGCACGTCCGGTGGTCTGGCCGGACCCGGAGACCGCGCACTGTTCCGGGTGATGCGCGAGCTGGCCGACGTGATCGTGGTCGGGGCAGGGACCGCCCGGTCGGAGAACTACGGCGGCGCGCAACTCACCGTCACACAACGTCAGCAGCGTCAGGCCCGCGGACAGGCCGAGGTGCCGCCCATCGCCGTCGTCACCAACAGCGGCCACCTCGATCGCGACTTGAAGATCTTCACCCACACCGAGGTGGCGCCCCTGGTGCTGACCTCCACGGTCGCGGGACCCGGGGCGCAGGCGTTGCTCGGCGACGCGGCCGAGGTCCTCGACTGCTCCGGCGACGATCCGACCTCCGTGGACCCCCGGGCCCTGCTGGCCGCGCTGGCCGCCCGCGGATTGCTGCGGGTGCTCACCGAAGGCGGACCCAGCCTGCTCGGCTCGTTTCTCGCCGACGAGCTGCTCGACGAACTGTGCCTGACGATCGCGCCGACCGTTGTCGGCGGCGCGTCAGCCCGGATCGCCGCCGGTGGCGGGTCCTGCCAGACGCCGATGACCCGGGCTCACCTGCTCGCCGACGACGCCGGATACCTCTACAGCCGCTACGTGCGCCGCGCATGAGCACCGTGGGCCAGTGGCTACTGTGGGCTGCATGAATCGGCCCGCCCACTTCGCGGCCCTCGTCGCGGTGACCGCCCTGGTGGCCGGTTGCGCGCCGGGCCTGGCTGCCAACCCGCGCTACGCCACCGATGCCAGCCACAACGGCGGCGACCAGACCAGCACGACAGCCCCGCCGTCGGGCCCGCCGCCGATCGCCGCACCCAAGAACGACCTGGCCTGGCAGGAGTGCACCTCCGATGTGTTCGGCGACGCCGCCCTGCCCACCCCGCCGTCCATCACGCTCGACTGCGCCACCTACGACGCCGATCTCGACCCCATCGACGGCGCCACCGGCACGTTGACCATCGGCGTGGTGCGGGCCCGGTCGGTGCAGACCCCGCAGGACGCGGGCCCGGTGGTCTTCACCACCGGATCGGACATCCCCACCTCACAGCAACTGCCGGTGTGGCTCTCCCGCTCCGGGGCCGACATCCTGGCCCGCCACCCCATCGTGGCCGTCGACCGCCGCGGCATGGGCATGTCCAGCGCCGTGGACTGCCGCGACCTGTTCGACCGCCAGGAGATGCGTGATCAGGCTCAGTTCGAGTCCGGCGACGACCCCGTGGCCAACCTCAGCGCCATCACCATGACCGCCACCACCAGCTGTACCGACACCATCGCCCCTGGCGACAGTGCCTACGACAACCTGCATGCCGCCGAGGATCTCGAGCGCTTGCGCAGCATGTGGGATGTGCCGACGATCGCGCTGATGGGCATCGGCAACGGCGCCCAGGTCGCGCTCGCCTACGCCGGCTCGCATCCTGACAAGGTGTCGCGGCTGGTGCTGGATTCGCCGCTGCCGCTGGCCGTGTCCGCCGAAGCCGCCGCCGAGCAGCAAGTCCGGGGCCAGCAGGCCGCGCTGGACGCATTCGCCGCGCAGTGCACGGCCATCGGGTGCGCGTTGGCCCCTGACCCGAAGGGCGCCATCGACGGCCTGCTGTCGGCGGCGCGCGACGACCGCGGACCGGGCGGCGCGGCGGTGTCGCAGCTGGTCACCGCCATCAGCACGGCCCTGGCCTTCCCGGACGGGGACCGCGTCACCAGCACCACCAAGCTCGCCGACGCGCTGGATGCGGCCCGCTCCGGCAACGACAATCAGCTGACCAGCCTGATGAACCAGGCCGAGGCACTGCGCGAAACCGACGGCCAGTTCATCAACCGGTGCAGCGACGCGCTCAACCGGCCCACCCCGGACCGCGTCCGCGAACTCGTCGTCGCCTGGGACAAGATGTACCCGCAGTTCGGCACGGTGGCCGCGCTCAACCTGGTGAAGTGCCTGAACTGGCCCAGCGGTAAAGCGCCGGAGGATCCCAAGGACCTGCAGACCGAGGTGCTGCTGCTCGGTGTGCAGAACGACCCGATCGTCGGCTCCGACGGAGTGGCGGCCACCGCGGCCACGATCATCAACGCCGGGGCGCTGAGCCGCCGGGTGATGTGGCAGGGCATCGGCCACGGCGCCTCGGTGTATTCGGCGTGCGCGCTGCCCCCGTTGATCGACTTCCTCGACAGCGGCAAGACACCGCCGACAGACACCTACTGCCCCGCCTGACACATCGGCCGCGGGGGCTGTTGTACGGTGCGCTCGTGACGGCTGTGGACTCGATGCGCACCCATCTGTTGAATTCATTTCGCCCGCGCACGTCCCCGCCCAGTGTCGCCACCGTGTTGCGGTCAGTGCTCTGGCCGCTGGCGATCATGTCGGTGTTCCACCGCAGCTACGTGCTGGCCACCACCGGATTCATCACCGATGACTTCGGCCCCGTGTACCGCGCTGTCATCAACTTCAAAATGGGTTGGGACATCTACAACGAGAACTTCAACCACGTCGACCCGCACTACCTGTACCCGCCGGGTGGCACGTTGTTGCTGGCGCCGTTCGGCTATCTGCCGGTAGACGCCTCGCGGTACTGGTTCATCGCACTCAGCACCGTGGCCCTGCTGCTGTCCGCGTATTTTCTCGTACGGCTCTTCAAGTTCTCGGCGACCTCGATGGCCCTGCCCGCGCTGATCCTGGCCATGTTCATGACCGAATCTGTCACCAGCACACTGGTTTACACCAACATCAACGGCTGGATCCTGCTCGGCGAGGTGCTGTTCCTGAGGTGGCTGCTCGACGGGCGGGACAGCCGGGAATGGCTGGCAGGCATCGCGATCGGCCTGACTCTGGTGGTCAAACCCTCGCTGGCGCCCCTGCTGCTGCTGCCGCTGCTGAACCGGCAGTGGCGGGCCCTGGCGGCCGCCTTCGCAGTGCCCCTGCTGTTCAATGCCGCCGCCTGGCCACTGGTCAGCGACCCCATGAGCTATCTCGAGCGCACCGTGCCCTACATCCTCGAGACCCGCGACTACTTCAACTCGTCGATCCTGGGCAACGGCATCTACTACGGGCTGCCGATGTGGCTGATCCTGGCGCTGCGGCTGCTGTTCTTGGTGCTGACCATCGGCAGCCTGGTCCTGCTGTACCGCTACTACCGCACCCGGGACCCGCTGTTCTGGCTGTTGACGTCCTCGGGTGTGGTGCTCACCGCGTCCTATCTGGTGCTGTCGCTGGGCCAGGGCTACTACTCGATGATGCTGTTCCCGTTCGTGATGACGGTGGTGCTGCAGAACTCGGTGATCCGGAACTGGCCGTCCTGGCTGGCGATCTACGGGTTCTTCACCATGGACCGGTTTCTGCTGTGGCACTGGCCGACCACGGGCCGCTTCCTGGAGTACATCAAGATCACCTACGGCTGGTCCCTACTGCTCATCGTGGTGTTCGTGGTGCTGTACTTCCGCTACCTCGATGCCAAGGACGACGGGCGGCTTGACCAGGGCATCGATCCGCCCTGGATGACGCCCCGGGAAGTGCGGGCTAGCGTAGGGGCATGAGTTCTCACTTGTCAGAGCTGCCCAGCCCCAAGGTGGCCCTGACCGACGATGAATGGCGCGCGAAGCTCTCCCCCGCGGAGTTCGCCGTGCTGCGGCAAGCAGGCACCGAGCCTGCCGATGTCGGCGAGTACACCGACACCAAGACCGAAGGCGTGTACGACTGCCGGGCCTGCGGCGCCGAATTGTTCCGCAGCTCAGAGAAATTCGAGTCGCACTGCGGGTGGCCGTCGTTCTTCGACCCGTCGCACTCCGATGCGGTGCTGTTGCGGCCCGATGACACCCACGGCATGCGCCGGGTCGAGGTGCTGTGCGCCAACTGCCACAGCCACCTGGGGCACGTGTTCAGCGGCGAGGGCTATCCGACGCCCACCGACCAGCGCTACTGCATCAACTCGATCTCGCTGAGGCTCGCCCCGACCACCTGAACCGGACGGCCGTCGGCCCGGCGTTCGATCAGCCCCTGCGCTTCGAAGGCGTCGAGCCAGCCTGCCATCGGCCACCAACCCCAGCGGCGGTGGAACACCGTCGCATTGCGCACGATGTCGTCGAGATGCTGCACCGGCGGATTCGACGTCGGGTGGTACTGGTGGAACGCGTGCGCGCCACCGATCCAGCGCATACCGACACCCGCAGCCGCGGCACACTGCGCGAAATCGGTGTCCTCGCCGCCATAACCGCGATACTGCGGGCAGAACCCGCCGATGCGCTGCCAGGTGGGTGCCGTCACCGCGAACGACAACGACCAGAACAGGTTGTAGTCCGTGCTGGCCAGCACCTCCAGGCCCGCCGGTGCCGGCCGGGCCGGATGCGGCCGCACGGGCAGTGCGGCCAGGTCGTAGCCCTGCGGCCCGGGCGGCGCCAGATACGTGACCGGCCCACACAGCAGCGCGCCGCGATGCTCAGCCAGTTCGGCGGTGTCCCGGTAGCGACCGATCAACTCACGTCCGGGAATGCAGTCGACGTCCAGGAAGATCAGGAGGTCAGCGCCCTGCTGGAGGGCTTCGTGGGCACCGGCGTTCCGGGCCGCGGCCAGCGGCAGCGCGGCGGGATCACCGTCGTGGCCGATGACGTGGCTGCCGGGGCCGGCGGGGACGATCGCCGGCACATCAGGGTCGGCAAGCGCCACGACGACGTGGAAGTCTGCCGCCGGCGTGGTGGCCGCCAACCCCTCGAGTTGCCGGCTCAGGTGGCGGTGTCTGCCGTGCGCGATGGTGATGACCGCAGTTTTCACGGTTCGCACCGCCGGGCGGTGTCTTCGATGGCGGTCGCGGCCCGAGCAGCCGCGCCGTGCGTCTGCCAGCGCCGCCACCGCGCCGGGTCGCTCGCAAGCGCGTGCGCGATCAGACCGGGCCAGGCACGAGGATCGGGCCAGCGCCGAGCGACCACGGCGACCTGATGCTGCCGCAGCACCCGTGCGGTCATCTGCTGCTCGGCGAACGGCCGATCCTGCGGGATGATGACCGCCGGCCGCTCCGCGGTGGCGATGTCGGCGACGCAACCCTGGCCTGCGTGGCCCACCACCACATCCGCGGCACAGATCTGCGGCCACGGATCGGCGGCCCACGGCCCGCCGGGGACCCCCAGCGACGTCCAGGTGTAGCTCGGCTGCCCGGCGGCCAGTGCCGTCACGGTGTCGACGTCGATCGCCGATCCGCCGGTGCCGCCGAGGATCAGCACGGTGGGCGCCGACCCCGGGCTCAGCACCCGCCCGGCCCGCTCCCGCCCGTCGAACCGGCTGATGCCGCCGACGTACGTGGTCTTGCTGTCGTAGGAGCGCAGCCACGGCGGGATGCACAGCTCCCGCGGCCACGGCGCGATGATGTGGTCGGCCATCCGGTGCACGAACAGATGGGGCTGGTCGACGCGTTTACCCGGCTGGGCCATCACGATCACCGGCACGCCCAGTAGCCGCACGAACATCGCGACCTCGGCCGAAACGTCCACCACCACCGCCGCGGGACGCGCCTCGGCGACCCACCGCGCGATGGCCTGCATGCGCTCACCGAAGCCGGTGTCGTGGTGCGGCGCCCAGTGCAGTGCGCCATTGGCGGTGGGCTCGGCGACCGTCTCGGCGGCGTCGTCGCGTGCCAGGCTTACCGAGTGCGCGAACGGGTGCTGTCCGGGCAGCTCAAGCGACGTCAGAGCGGTAACCGGGCTCCGGATGTGCGCGCTGATGCTGATAGCGCGGTTCAGGTGCCCACGGCCCTGATGGTGGATGTAGTAACCGATCATGAGTCCCGTTCGCGGCTGTACCGAGTGATGCGCCGCCGATCATGGCGCGATAGAGGTCGAGATATCCGTTCACCATCGCCGAGGCCGAGCACTGCGCCAGGGCGTACTCGTGCACCAGCTCCCGGTCCAGTGCGAGCACAGCCGGCACGGCTGCCGCCATGGCCTCGACGTCGTCGGGGGCCACCAGC
>JBEVFK010000044.1:0-25542 GCA_040512325.1 Mycobacterium sp.
ATGAACCGACCCCGGTAGTAGGACCGGTGGTTCAGCCAGTCGCCGGTGAGCTTGCCGGTCAGCCAGACCCGCCAGCGGATGATGAACCGCTGCATCAGGTAGATGTCGAGCATGGTGCGAACGACGTGGACCGTGGCCAGGAGGACGAACAACTTCATCGCCGTCCAGAACCCGTCGACGCCGGACTGCCGAACTTCTTCGTCGCCGGCGGCGACACCCTGGAAGGCCACCTGCAGCGCCGTGCTCTGGTCGTTGTAGTAGTAGCTGAGCAGCACATCGAGACGCACCGACGCCACCACCGACAGCAGGAGCACGCCCATCAGCCCCCAGACCGGCAGGCTCTGGCGGCCCTTGAAGTAGCCGCCGGACACCCGCCAGAACTGCTGGCCCCAGGTGGTGAAACGCATCAGCACCGCGACGATGGCCAGTGACACCGCGGCGGCGGCCGCCCACACCCAGGTGATCCACCAGGCCGACGCACCGATCTGACTGCTCCAGTCGATCGACTGGGTGAACATGTCCAACTCCACCTGAAGAACTCCTGGCGCAAGGGCGTCGCACGACGCCGTGATCTCGGAAAGTTACCGCAGCCAGGACCATTCGGGCAGCTGAGGCTCAGCCGAATGTCGCGCCCAGGTGCTCGACGAGCGCGTCGGCGAGGGACGCGGGGTCGGCGCCGCTGATGGCCAACCCGAGGTAGCCGTCCGGCCGGACGACGAACGCCGAGAGGTCCTCTGCGGCGTAGGCCCGGGCGAACTCTCCGTCGGTGTCGACGACCAGCGGCACCACCGTATCCGAGACCTGCGCGTCCGGTGCCGCGACGACGTAGACCTCGACGCGGCCGTGGGCGGCGCTGCGGACGGCCTCGGCCGCGGTCTCCAGCGCCGTCACGTCGGCGACGCCGGGCCCGGCGTAGAGCAGCACGGTGTGATCGCGGCGATTCAACAGGGTGAACAGCCGGAATGCCTCGGTGACCGAATCGCGGCGCAGTCCGGTGGCGTCGGGGGCCCGCTGACCCGCGCCGTCGGCGACGATCGGGCTGCCGGCATAGGAGATGAGCAGCTGAGCCTCCCGGCGCATGATGTAGCTGGGATCGCTGGAGTCGGCGCCGATTCCGGCGCGCGCGCTGGCCACGGTGCGCCCCACCACCTCTTCACCCACCGGTCGGCGTTCGGCGTCATAGCTGGCCAACAGGCCGTCGGCCGCCTCACCGCGGACGGCCAGGGCCAGCTTCCAGGCCAGGTTGTGTGCGTCCTGGATACCGGTGTTCATGCCCTGGGCGCCGGTGGGAGGGTGGATGTGCGCCGCGTCGCCGGCGATGAAGACCCGCCGGCTGCCGTAGCTGTCGACGATGCGGTGACTGATCCGGAACACCGAGGTCCAACGGAGGTTGCGCGCGGTCACCGGCTCGGGGGACAGGCGGTCGAGCACCTTCTGGATGTCGGCGAGCTGTGGGGCCCGGTCGCCCTCGAAGCCGTGCGCTATCCCGTCACCGCTGCTACCGGCTGCGGCCGACAGTTCCGGCGGCACCAGCATCGACATCCGGTAGCGCCCGCGCCCGGGCAGCGGAATGCACACCAGCAGATCGTCGGTCTTGCCGTCGGTTTGGTGCATCGCCCGCAGGGCGTAGCCGCGGGGCAGCGACCAGTCCACTTCGACGTCGCCGAGCATGTACTGCTCCTCGAACGCCGCGCCCTCGAAGGTGCAGCCGAGGGTCTTGCGCACCACGCTGTGGGCTCCGTCGGCGCCGATCAGGTAGCGGGCGCGCACGGTCACCGGGCCCGCGTCCCCGGCGACCGAGACCGTGACGCCGTCGATGTCCTGGTCGAATCCGGCGACCCGGACGCCACGTTCGACGGCGACACCGCGGTGGGCCAGTTCGTCACGCAGCACCCGCTCGGTGGCGTACTGCGGAACGCAGGTGAAACCGAACGGCACATCGGCAGGCAGGCTCAGCTCCAGCTCGCCGACGCGTGCGCCGTTGACGTAAACCACCTGACCGCGCATCGGGATGGATTCGTCGAGGATTGCGTGCAGAATGCCCATGCCCTCGAAAACTTCGAGCGTACGAGGTTGCACACCAACGGCTTTGGCATATTGCGGCGGCTCGAGCAGCGGATCGAGAATGCGGCAGGCGATGCCGCGGCGATCGAGTTCGACCGCGGCCGTCAGGCCGATCGGTCCGGCACCGGCGATCAGGACATCAGTGTCAAAGGTCTGGCTCACAGGCAGATTATGCAGAAGAATTCAATCCTGATCCGATGTTTCCCGGGCCTCGAACGGGTGGGCCTGGCGCGGTCTGCACGATGCCGCCGGAGACATGCACGTGAGATTTCACGCCGGTGCCGCCGACTTCGCCGACTTCGCCGCCGTCGCCGCCTGCCGGTGGGCGGGCTCCACACCGTCCACAGCCGGCGGGGCGGTGGTACCGGGCCGCGTACCGTTGTCGTGTGGCACGCACCTCCAAGACGACATCTGGCGACAACAAGTCCGGCCGTATCAGCGGCCGATTCTGGAAGATGCTGGGCGCCAGCGCCGAAAAGAACCAGACGCGGTCGCTGACCGAAGTCCAGGCTTCCGCGGACTTCGACGACAAGGCCGCCGGGCTCGATGACGAACAGCTGCGCAAAGCCGCCGGGCTGCTGAACCTGGCCGCGCTGTCCGAAGCCGCCGACATCCAGCAGTTCCTCGCGATCGCGCGCGAAGCCGCCGACCGGACCACCGGCCTGCGCCCGTTCGATGTGCAGTTGCAGGGGGCGCTGCGGATGATGGCGGGCGATGTCGTCGAGATGGCCACCGGTGAGGGCAAGACCCTCGCCGGTGCGATCGCCGCCGCGGGTTACGCCCTGGGCGGCCGCAGTGTGCACGTCATCTCCGTCAACGATTACCTGGCCCGCCGCGACGCGGAATGGATGGGGCCGTTCATCGAGTCGCTGGGCCTGAGCGTCGGCTGGATCACCGGCGACTCCACTGCCGACGAACGCCGTGCCGCTTATGAGTGCGACGTCACCTATGCCTCCGTCAACGAGATCGGATTCGACGTGCTGCGTGACCAATTGGTCACCGACGTCACGGATCTGGTCTCACCCAACCCCGATGTCGCGCTCATCGACGAAGCCGACTCGGTGCTCGTCGACGAGGCACTGGTGCCGCTGGTGCTGGCCGGGACCACGCACCGCGAGACCCCCCGGCTGGAGATCGTCGAGCTCATCGGCAACCTGACTCCCGCGGTCGACTACTCCGCGGACTCCGACCGGCGCAACATCCACCTCACCGAGTCGGGCGCGCAGAAGATCGAGAAGGCGCTCGGCGGCATCGACCTGTACTCCGAGGAACACGTCGGCACCACCCTGACCGAGGTCAACGTCGCCCTGCACGCGCACGTCCTGTTGCAGCGCGACGTGCACTACATCGTCAAAGACGGCGCCGTGCACCTGATCAACGCGTCGCGCGGGCGCATCGCCCAGCTGCAGCGCTGGCCTGACGGGTTGCAGGCGGCGGTCGAGGCCAAAGAGGGCATCGAGACCACCGAGACCGGTGAGGTGCTCGACAACATCACCGTGCAGGCGCTGATCAACCGGTACCCGACGGTCTGCGGGATGACGGGCACCGCGCTGGCCGCAGGCGAGCAGCTGCGTCAGTTCTACAAGCTGGGCGTCTCACTGATCGCGCCCAACACCCCGAACATCCGCGAGGACTCCGAAGACCGGGTCTACATCACCGCGGCCGCCAAGATCGACGCCGTCATCAGCCATATCCAAGAGATCCATGCCACCGGCCGCCCGGTCCTCGTCGGCACCCACGACGTCGCCGAGTCCGAGGAACTGCACGAGCGGCTGGTCAAACGTGGCGTGCCCGCCGTCGTGCTGAACGCCAAGAACGACGCCGAGGAAGCCGCCGTGATCGCCGAAGCCGGCGCGCTGTCGGCGGTGACCGTGTCCACCCAGATCGCCGGTCGCGGCACCGATATCCGGCTGGGCGGCTCGGCGGAGAAGAACCACGATCAGATCGTCGAACTCGGCGGGCTGCACGTCGTCGGCACCGGCAGGCACAACACCGAACGGCTGGACAATCAGCTGCGGGGCCGCGCAGGCCGCCAGGGTGACCCGGGCTCGTCGGTGTTCTTCGCCAGCTGGGAGGACGACGTCGTGGTGTCCCACCTCGAGGCCGACAAACTGCCCAACGACACCGACGACGACGGCCGGATCACCAGCCCCAAGGCGGCCGCCCTGCTCGACAATGCCCAGCGCATCGCCGAGGGCCGACTGCTCGACGTGCATTCCAACACGTGGCGCTACAACCACCTGATCGCCCAGCAGCGGGCCATCATCGTCGAACGCCGCAACACGCTGCTGTCCACGCCGACGGCGCGCGAGGAACTCAAGGAGCTGGCGCCGGACCGCTACGCCGAGCTCGGCGAATCGGTGTCCGAGGACGAGCTCGAGCGGATCTGCCGGCTGATCATGCTTTACCACCTGGACCGCGGCTGGGCCGATCACCAGGCCTTTCTGTCCGATATCCGGGAAAGCATCCACCTGCGGGCACTGGGGCGGCAGAACCCGCTCGACGAATTCCACCGGATGGCCGTCGACGCGTTCACCTCGCTGGCCGCCGACGCCGTCGAGGCCGCCCAGCAGACCTTCGAGACCGCGGATGTGCTCACCGACGAGCCTGGTCTGGATCTGTCCAAGCTGGCGCGCCCCACGTCGACCTGGACCTACATGGTTCACGACAACCCGCTGCAGGACGACACGATGTCCGCGCTGAGCCTGCCGGGTGTCTTCCGATAGCGTGACCCCTATGACGCCTGCGCCGGGGGGCACGCGTGACCGGGTGCTGACAGTGCCCAATGCGCTCAGCGTCGTGCGCCTGCTCCTGATCCCGGTCTTCGTCTATCTGCTGCTGTCCACCGATCTGTACGGCTGGGCGGTGGCGATCCTGATGTTCAGCGGCGCCTCCGACTGGCTCGACGGGAAGATCGCCCGGTCGTTCGAGCATCAGTCGTCGAGGCTCGGGGAGCTGCTCGATCCTGCGGTGGACCGGCTCTACATGGTGGTGGTCCCCGTCTCGTTCGGGGTGGCCGGGATCGTCCCGTGGTGGATCATCGCCGTGCTGATCGTCCGCGACCTGTCGCTGGCCGCGATGCTGCCCGTGCTGCGTACCCGGGGGTTGTCGGCGCTGCCGGTCACCTACATCGGCAAGGCCGCGACGTTTGCGCTGATGTCGGCGTTCCCGCTGATCCTGCTGGGCGAGGGGGATGCGTTATGGGCCCACGTGATCGGCGCCTGCGGGTGGGGTTTTCTGATCTGGGGTGTCGGCATGTACCTCTGGGCGTTCGTGCTCTACGTCATCCAGCTGGTGATGGTGGTCCGCCGGCTGCCCAGGGTGTCCCGGGGGAATCAGACGAGATGACCGGGCCGGACCGCACGCTCGGCGGCTATGAACCCGAAGCGGGCCTCAGCAGCCGCCAGGCCCAGCAGGTGCACAAGTTGCCGGTGCCCTCGCTGCTGCGGTCGCTGTTGTCGGAGCATCTCGACCCCGGGTACGCCGCAGCAGCGGCCGCCCGTGCGGAGTCTCAGCAGCCCGGTTCGCGTGCGGTGCGCTGGCTCTGGCAGGCCGCGGCAGCGTTGTTGGTGGCCGGAGTCTTCGCCGTCGCCGCCGCTCAGGCCAGGTCGGTGGCACCCGGTGTCAGCGAGGCCCAGCACGTGCTGGCCGGCAGCGTGGTGGCGGCGGAGCAGACCACCGACGATCTGGCCGGGCGACGCGACACCCTGGCCGCCGAACTCGACGACTTCCAGCGCCGTCAACTGGCCGACGACGCCGAGGGCCAGCAGTTGCTGAGCCGCCTCGACGAGTTCAGCCTGTCCGCGGCGGCCACGCCGATGATCGGGCCGGGTGTCACCGTCACGGTCACCGATCCCGGCGCCGCCGGCCGCGACCTGTCCGATGTGTCCAAACAGCGGGTGCCCGGCAGCCAACAGGTGATCTTGGACCGCGACCTGCAGCTGGTCGTGAACTCCCTGTGGGCGGCCGAGGCCGAGGCCGTCGCGGTCGGCGGCATCCGGGTGGGCCCCAACGTCACCATCCGACAGGCGGGCGGCGCGATCCTGGTCGACAATCACCCCATCAGCAGCCCATACGTCATCGTCGCGCTCGGACCGCAGAACGTCCTGCGCGACGGGTTCGAGCGCAGCCCCGGGTTCACCCGGCTCCGGCTGTTG
Organism: Mycobacterium sp.; assembly: GCA_040512325.1. Taxonomy (GTDB): domain Bacteria; phylum Actinomycetota; class Actinomycetes; order Mycobacteriales; family Mycobacteriaceae; genus Mycobacterium. Next base: position 6,222 of record JBEVFK010000044.1, read on the forward strand.
GAGGTCTCCTACGGGGTGCAGGTGACGGTCAGCGCCGACGAGGGGCTGACGGTTCCCACCGGGGCGGCCCGAGACATCAACTTCGCCAAGCAGATCGGCCCCTGAGATGATCGGTATCGCCGCACTCGTCGTGGGCATCGTGCTGGGACTGGTGTTCCAGCCCAGTGTGCCGGAGGTGATCCAGCCCTACCTGCCGATCGCGGTGGTGGCCGCGCTCGACGCGGTGTTCGGCGGACTGCGGGCCTATTTGGAGAGCATCTTCGACGCCAAGGTGTTCGTGGTGTCGTTCGTCTTCAATGTCTTGGTGGCGGCAGTCATCGTGTATGTCGGCGATCAGCTGGGGGTGGGCACCCAGCTCTCCACCGCCATCATCGTGGTCCTCGGCATCCGCATCTTCGGCAATGCCGCCGCGCTGCGCCGGCGCCTGTTCGGGGCCTGATGCCACATGGCTGACGAGCGCACCCCGCCACCCGGACACGGCCGCCACGAGGTGGTGCCCGACGCTGGGTCGCAGCGCAGTCGCTCGCAGCTGGTGTTCGGTGCCCTGGCTGTGCTGTTGTGCCTGGTGCTGGGCGTCGCGATCGCCACCCAGGTCCGGCAGACCGAATCCGGTGATTCGCTGGAGTCGGCCCGGCCTGCCGATCTGCTGGTGCTGCTCGATTCCCTGCAGCAGCGTGAAGCGGCACTCAACACCGAGGTCGCCGACCTGCAGCGCACCCTGGCGTCGTTACAGGCGTCCGGAAGCTCCGACCAGGCTGCGATCGACAACGCGCGGGCCCGGCTCGCGGCCCTGTCCATCCTGATCGGGACGGTCGAGGCCACCGGGCCGGGGGTGACGGTCACCATCGGCGACCCGGCGCGCGGCGTAGCGCCCGAAACGATGCTCGACGTGATCAACGAACTACGCGCGGCCGGTGCCGAAGCCATGGAGATCCGGGCAGGGGATCGGGCGGTCCGGGTCGGGGTCGACACCTGGGTCACCGGAAACCCCGGATCGCTGACCGTCGACGGCGCGGTCCTGACGGCGCCGTACTCGGTTCGGGCGATCGGCGATCCGCCCACCTTGGCCGCGGCGATGAACATTCCCGGGGGGGCGGTCGACAGCGTGGAACGTGTCGGCGGCACGATGACGATTCAGCAGTCTGACCGCGTTGACGTCCTCGCCTTGCGGCAACCGAAACCGCGCCAATACGCTCAGCCCGTCAAGTGAACATCCAGATCCGGTCTGTTCGACGAGAACGACTCTGTTCGACGAGAACGACTCTGTTCAACGAGAACGACCACGAGGGAGCGAGAACCAAACGTGAGCGAGATCCCAGCCGATCTGCAGTACACCGCCGAGCACGAATGGGTCCGGCGTACCGGTGAGGACACCGTGCGGGTCGGAATCACCGACTATGCGCAGGCAGCATTGGGCGATGTGGTTTTTGTTCAACTTCCCGATGTCGACGCCGAACTGACCTCCGGCGAGGCGTTCGGTGAGGTGGAATCCACCAAGTCCGTGTCGGATCTCTTCGCGCCTGTGACGGCGAAAGTCCTTGCCGTCAATAGTGATCTGGACGGCAGCCCGGACCTGGTCAACGCCGATCCCTACGGCGCGGGTTGGCTGCTGGACCTGCAGGCTTCCCCCGAAGTGCTCAACGACGCACTCGGCGGTTTGCTCGACGCAGCGGCCTACCGCGGCACGCTCACCGAGTAACCCTTGTTAGGGTGCCTACCAGCCGTGTTTCCTGCCGTGGTGGCCACAATGACGCCGATGGCGCGGTAACGTCGAGATCACGGCGGTAGGCAAACACAGTGCACCGGCGGTAATCGCCACAAGCAGCCAGTGAGGAGCAGCGTGTGACGGATAAGGACAGCAATTCGGGAGCTGATCAGGTTTCCGAAGAGGTGACAGTCGAGACGACGTCGGTCTTTCGGGCCGATTTCCTCAACGAACTCGACGCCCCCGCAGCCACCAGCGGCGAAGGCTCCGTCTCCGGAGTCGAAGGGCTCCCGGTCGGATCGGCGCTCCTGGTAGTGAAGCGCGGCCCCAATGCCGGGTCACGATTCCTCTTGGATCAGGCCAGCACCTCTGCGGGACGGCATCCGGACAGCGACATCTTTTTGGATGACGTGACCGTGAGCCGTCGGCACGCCGAGTTCCGGCTGGAGAACGCCGAGTTCCAGGTGGTCGACGTCGGCAGCCTCAACGGCACCTACGTCAACCGTGAGCCGGTCGATTCGGCAGTGTTGGCCAACGGCGACGAAGTACAGATCGGCAAGTTCCGCCTCGTCTTCCTCACCGGCCCGAAGGGCGACGACGGGGGACCCGGCAGCTAGTGACCGCACCCGATACTCCCGCTTACGCCGGGATGTCTATCGGCGCGGTGCTCGACGCGCTGCGACCCGATTTCCCGGACGTCACCATTTCCAAGATTCGATTCTTGGAGTCCGAGGGTCTGGTGACACCTGGGCGTACGGCGTCGGGGTATCGGAGGTTCACTGCTTACGACTGCGCCAGGTTGCGATTCATTCTCAGTGCACAGCGAGATCAATACCTGCCGCTGAAAGTCATCAAGGCACAGCTCGACGCGCACCCGGATGGAGCTCTACCGGACACCGGATCGTCGTACGGTGTGCCGCGGCTGGTTCCCGCTGCGGGCCATGATGCGCCCGCAGCGGTGTCGCCGTCACGGGTGCGGCTGAGCCGGGAAAATCTGATCGAACAGTCCGGCCTACCCGCCGGTGAAGCGTGGGACATGCTGTCCGCGCTGATGAAGGCCGGCGTCATCACCACCGGACCCGGCGGCTTCTTCGATGAGCATTCCGTGCTCATCCTGCAGTGCGCCCGTGCGCTGGCCGAGTACGGCGTCGAGCCCCGGCATCTGCGCGCCTTCCGGTCGGCGGCTGATCGGCAGTCGGACCTGATCGCCCAGATCGCCGGACCTCTGGTGAAGGCCGACAAGGCCGGAGCTCGGGATCGGGCCGACGACCTGGCACGTGAAGTGGCGGCACTGGCGATCACCCTGCACACGTCGCTGGTGAAGTCCGCTGTGCGCGACGTACTTCAACGGTGACGGCGCGCGTGGGCGCCTCGCCCCGCCTGGGTGACCGGGCTAGACTTCGATGGACGGGTTGCTGAGCGGGATCGGTTCGTTTTCAACCCCGCCGCAGGTCACGTCGGGCAGCACAGTTGTGCGGAGGGCAGTCACACATGGGTGAAGTGCGCGTAGTCGGCATTCGCGTCGAACAACCGCAGAACCAGCCGGTTCTGTTGTTGCGCGAGTCCAACGGCGACCGGTACCTCCCCATCTGGATCGGGCAGCCCGAAGCCGCGGCGATCGCCCTCGAACAGCAGGGCGTGGAGCCGGCGCGGCCGCTGACCCATGACCTGATCCGCGACGTCATCGCAGCCCTGGGCCACTCGCTCAAGGAAGTGCGCATCGTCGATTTGCAGGAAGGCACGTTCTACGCCGACCTGATCTTCGACCGCGACATCAAAGTCTCCGCGCGGCCCTCGGATTCGGTGGCCATCGCCTTGCGGGTGGGAGTGCCGATCTACGTCGAGGAGGCAGTGCTCGCCGAGGCCGGCCTGCTGATCCCCGATGAAAACGACGAAGAAGCACCCGGCGCCGTCCGTGAGGACGAAGTGGAGAAGTTCAAGGAGTTTCTCGACAGCGTTTCGCCGGACGATTTCAAGGCCACCTGACCCGCTCAGGAGTCGGTCAGACTGCGGAAGCGTCACGGATGCATCTCAACTGATTGTCCGTGTTCGACACGCCCGGGAGATCGGCGGCACCACCCCGTAACCGGCCATACTGAGTCCACTAGAGGGGTTCAGGTTGGCATCGGGAATCTGTCGGGAAGCGTATGCTCGGGGCACTCGTGCTCGGGCAGAGCAGCCGGTAGCGGCAGCGAACGACGAGACCGGTCGGCGAGAGGAAACGCGGTGGGCGAGCAGCCACGTCAAGAGCAGTTGGACTTGCTGAACTCGGCAAAGAGCTCAGAGGCTAACGGCTCGACGGGCACGGAGCCTGTGGTGACCGAGGCGGTCCAGGGCGGATTGTTCCCGGACAACTCGGTTCCCGATGAGCTGATCGGCTACCGGGGTCCCAGTGCGTGCCAGATCGCTGGCATCACCTACCGCCAGCTCGATTACTGGGCCAGGACTTCGCTGGTGGTTCCGTCGATTCGCGGCGCGGCCGGGTCCGGCAGTCAGCGGCTGTATTCGTTCAAGGACATCCTGGTTCTCAAGATCGTCAAGCGACTGCTCGACACCGGGATCTCGCTGCACAACATCCGCGTCGCGGTAGACCACCTGCGTCAGCGTGGTGTCAAGGATCTCGCGAACATCACGCTGTTCTCCGACGGCGCCACGGTTTATGAGTGCACCTCCGCCGAAGAGGTCGTCGATCTGTTGCAGGGCGGCCAGGGCGTGTTCGGTATCGCCGTTTCCGGCGCCATGCGCGAACTCACCGGCGCCATCGCCGATTTCCCCGGTGAGCGCGCCGACGGTGGCGAATCCATCGCCGCACCCGAGGACGAACTCGCGTCGCGACGCAAGACCCGCGACCGCAAGACCGGCTGAGAGTCCCGCAGCAGGCACTCGATCCCGCCGGGCGGTAGTATCGGTGACGCATCGCCCTCGCGCGGGAGAGCTCTGTGGCAGCCAGCCACGGACGCCGAAGGAGCAACACCTCTCCGTCAACCTCTCAGGCACCCGGACCGCACCAGGCCACGATGCCTCTGGAAAGTGGTACCCCGGTCTACGGCCGGGTCACCCGCCCATGGGGAAAGGCTGAGTCAGGCCGAATCTCTCAGGCGCCCGGTACGGGTGGACGACAGAGGGAGAGGACCGCCGATTCGTCGGCGCGCCGCCGCACCCTGTCGAGGAGTCCCCATGGCCCTTTTTGATGATCGCGCACCCCAGTTCGCCGACCGCCACATCGGTCCAGGAGCCGCCGACATCGACACGATGCTCGCGGTCATCGGTGTGGAGTCCCTCGAGGAGTTGGCAGCCAAGGCACTGCCCGCGGGCATTCTCGACGCGTTGACCGCCGACGGCACCGCCCCCGGACTGGATCAGCTGCCGCCTGCGGTGTCCGAACACGCTGCGCTGGCCCAGCTGCGCGCCATGGCCGACAGCAACACGGTTGCGGTGTCGATGATCGGGCAGGGCTATTACGACACGCTCGTGCCGCCGGTGCTGCTGCGCAATGTGCTCGAAAACCCGGCCTGGTACACCGCTTACACGCCGTATCAGCCCGAAATCAGCCAGGGCCGGCTGGAGGCCCTGCTGAACTTCCAGACCATGATCGCCGATCTCACCGGCCTCGACATCGCCAACGCGTCGATGCTCGACGAGGCCACCGCCGCCGCAGAAGCCATGACGCTGATGCAGCGTGCGGTCCGTGGCAAGGCCACCCGGCTGGTGGTCGACGTCGACGTCTTCATCCAGACCGCCGCCGTGCTGGCCACCCGGGCGAAACCGCTCGGCATCGAGATCGTCACCGCCGACCTGCGGGACGGCCTTCCCGAAGGCGAGTTCTTCGGGGTCATCACCCAGCTTCCCGGGGCCAGTGGCCGGATCACCGACTGGAGCGCGCTGATCGAACAGGCCCACGAGCGCGGCGCACTGGTGGCCGTCGGCGCGGACCTGCTGGCCATGACGGTGGTGACACCGCCCGGCGACATGGGCGCCGATGTGGCATTCGGCAGTGCGCAGCGGTTCGGTGTCCCGATGGGATTCGGCGGCCCGCACGCCGGCTACCTCGCGGTGCCCACCAAGCACGCCCGCCAGTTGCCGGGCCGCCTCGTCGGCGTGTCGGTCGACGCGGACGGAGCGCCGGCCTACCGATTGAGCCTGCAGACCCGCGAACAGCACATCCGGCGCGACAAGGCCACCAGCAACATCTGCACCGCACAGGTGCTGCTGGCGGTGATGGCTGCGATGTACGCGAGTTACCACGGTGCCGAAGGCCTGACCGGTATCGCGCGCCGGGTGCACGGCCATGCGGCCAAGATCGCCGCCGCGTTGGGTGACGCCCTGGTGCACGACACGTTCTTCGACACCGTGCTGGCCCGGGTTCCGGGCCGCGCCGACGAGATCGTCGCCGCGGCGAAGACGCTGGGCATCAACCTGTGGCGGGTCGACGCCGACCAGGTGTCGGTCGCCTGCGACGAGGCCACCACCGACGCCCACGTCGAGTCGGTGCTGCAGGCCTTCGGAGTGTCGCCGGTCGAGACCGAACCGGTCGAGATCGAGACCCGCACCTCGGAGTTCCTCACCCACCACGCGTTCACCACCTATCGCACCGAGACGGCGATGATGCGGTATCTGCGTGCCCTGTCCGACAAGGACCTGGCGCTGGACCGCACGATGATCCCGCTGGGCTCCTGCACCATGAAGCTCAACGCCGCTGCCGAGATGGAGTCGATCACCTGGCCGGAGTTCTCCCGTCAGCACCCGTTCGGGCCGGCCGGCGACACCGCGGGTCTGCGGACCCTGATCGCCGAGGTGGAAGCCTGGCTGGTGGGCATCACCGGATACGACGCGGTGTCACTGCAGCCCAACGCCGGGTCGCAGGGGGAGTACGCGGGGCTGCTGGCCATTCACGACTACCACGCCAGCCGCGGCGACACCCACCGCGACGTCTGCCTGATTCCGTCCAGCGCGCACGGCACCAATGCGGCCTCGGCCGCGCTGGCCGGAATGCGGGTCGTGGTGGTGGCGTGCCGCACCAACGGTGATGTCGACCTCGACGACTTGCGTGCCAAGGTGGCCCAGCACGCGGCCAACCTGTCGGCGCTGATGATCACCTACCCGTCCACCCATGGTGTCTACGAGCACGACATTGCCGACATCTGCGCCGCGGTGCACGATGCCGGTGGCCAGGTCTACGTCGACGGTGCCAACCTCAACGCGCTGGTCGGGTTGGCGCGGCCGGGCAAGTTCGGCGGCGACGTGAGCCACCTGAACCTGCACAAGACGTTCTGCATCCCGCACGGGGGCGGTGGGCCCGGCGTCGGGCCGGTGGCGGTGCGTTCACATCTCGCCGAGTTCCTGCCCGGCCACCCGCTGGCCCCGGAATTGCCTGCCGGGCATGTGGTCTCGGCTGCGCCCTACGGCTCGGCGTCGATCCTGCCGATCACCTGGGCTTATATCGCGATGATGGGCGCGGCCGGGTTGCGCGCCGCGACGCTGACCGCGATCGCCTCGGCGAACTACATCGCCCGCCGTCTCGACGAGTATTACCCGGTGCTCTACACCGGCGAAAACGGCATGGTGGCCCACGAGTGCATCCTCGATGTGCGCGGTATCACCAAGGCCACCGGCGTGACCGTCGATGATGTGGCAAAGCGCTTGGCGGACTACGGTTTCCACGCTCCGACCATGAGCTTCCCGGTGGCGGGCACCCTGATGGTGGAGCCCACCGAGAGTGAGAGCCTCGCCGAAGTCGACGCGTTCTGCGAGGCGATGATCGCGATCAAGGCCGAGATCGACAAGGTGGGATCGGGGCAGTGGAGCGTGGATGACAACCCGCTGCGCAATGCCCCGCACACCGCGGAGTGCCTGCTGGTCGACAAGTGGGAACATCCCTACAGCCGCGAGCAGGCCGCCTACCCGCTGGGCAAGAACTTCCGGCCCAAGGTGTGGCCGCCCGTGCGCCGTATCGACGGCGCCTACGGCGACCGCAATCTGGTGTGCTCGTGCCCGCCGGTGGAAGCGTTCGCCTGAGCCTCTTGTGTGACGCTGCGGCCATCGTGGATGTCTTGCGTTCCGGGTCGCCCGGCCTTACCTTAAGCGGGTAGATAGACCGATCTGTCTACCCGCTGGGTGGAGGCCGCGTGAACAGAACTGGTTGTGGAGCACGGAGGTGGTCGCTGCTGGCGGTGGCCATCGCGCTGGGCACCCTGGGCTGCGCCGGAACGACGAGCGCGGAGCCGACACCGCCGGAGGAACAGGTCCCGGCCGGCTTCACCCGACACAAGGAGTCCGTGAACGGCGTCGGAATCGATTACGTGATCGGTGGCAGTGGCCCCACTCTGGTGCTGCTGCACGGGTATCCGCAGACCTGGCACGAATGGCGGCACGTCATGCCCAGGCTCGCCGAGCAGTACACGGTGATCGCTCCGAGCTTGCGAGGCGCAGGGGGCAGCGACGCGCCCTCAACCGGCTACGACAAGAAGACGCTTGCCGTCGACATCCACGGATTGCTCAGCCAGATCGGCCATGACAAGGACATCCGACTCGTCGGGCATGACATCGGCACCATGGTCGCGTACGCCTATGCCGCCGCTCATCCCGTTGACGTGCACAAACTCGTACTCAGTGAAGCGCCGATCCCCGACCCGACCATCTATGCCTTTCCGTCGCTCACCCCGCAGGGGCCCGGGGCCTGGCATTTCGGCTTCTTCAACCTCATGAACGGGTTTCCAGAGGAACTCATCGTGGGGAAAGAAACGATCTGGGTGACCAAGTTCATCGACGCACTCGAAGTCGTCAAGGGTTCGGTGACTCCGGACGATATCGCCGTCTACGCCGGCTATCTCAGTGATCCGGCGCATCTGCGGGCCAACCTGGCCTGGTTCCGCGCATTGCCGGAGGACATGACGGATTCCGCGGAGTCACAGCAGACCCTGCTCCCGATGCCCGTGCTGGCTGTCGGTGCCGACGGCAGCCTCGGCGCATCCGTCGGCGATCAGGTCAAGAACTACGCCAGTGACGTCACCGTCAAGGTGGTCACTGATTCCGGCCACTGGATCTACGAAGAACATCCCGACGAGATGACCCGGATGTTGCTGGAATTCTTCGACGACCGGCGCTGAGGACGTCCCCGCCGCCTGGTGGCTAAACTCGGCGAACGTGACACTCGTACGCAGGACTGGGAAGTGACCCCTTCACCTCGCGATCGGGTTCTGGACACCGCAGACGAACTCTTCTTCAGCGTCGGTGTCCACGCGGTGGGCGTCGATCGCATTGTCGCCGAGGCCGGTGTGGCCCGCGCGACCCTGTTCCGCCATTTCCGGACCAAGGACGACCTGATCGCCGCGTATCTGGAACGCCGCGCGCTGCGCGCTCGGGCCATGCTGGAAGCCCTACGTGACGCGCACCGCGACGAACCGGAACGGGTATTGGCGGCGATCGCCGATGTGGTCGACAGCTACCGCGACCAGCCCGGCTTCCGCGGTTGCGAATTCATCAACGCCGCAGCCGAATTCGCCGATCCCGCGCACCCGGCACACCGACTGGCGATCAATCACCGCCAATGGTTCACCGATTTCCTGGGCCGCGTGCTCGCCGACATGGGGCACGACGATGCCGGCGACACCGCGCTGGCGATGATGATGGTACGCACGGGAGCCCTGGTGGGGGCATCTCTCGAAGTGGGCCTCGCGGACAGCAGTATCGGCGCCCTCCTGTGGAACACGCTGGCTCGCAAGGGGCTTCGAGGCGTCACCGCCGAGCCGACTCCCTGAGTCAGCCGGCGTCGCCCACCAGCCTGCGCACGTCTTCGTTGTGCGACGCTATCGCTGTGGCTAACCCAGTAATCGGCGCGATAGTGGCCGCCGTCAGCTGCCGCAATTCTGGTAGCAGATCGATGCATTCGCGGCGGCTGAGCACGGTATCGAATTGCGCATGCACTGCAAGCAGGCCGGTAGCAAGGGGACGTGGCTCACATGGCCGGCCGGCGACGGCACGGAGTACGGCGTCACGGGCCTTCTCGGCGAACGCTGCGACGGCACCGTCGTCAGTGGGAATTTCCCCGGACGACGGAAAAATTCCGAGCACCAGATGTCGACGCCGATGCAGCCAACCGTCGGTCCTCAGCTGATCCCGCACTACCCGCACCGCATGATTGCTACGGGCGATCGCATTGGCCCACCGGCACCCATCAGGCCCGATGGTGTCAAACGCCCACCGCAGGACCGGATCATCGGGTGGAGGCGAGTTCGCCTGCGTGGCTTTGCCATTCACATCGTAGAGATGGCCGCTCAAATGCAGATCAGTGAGCATGGCAGCGCGCAGGGAGAACTCCAGCAGAGGGCCTCGGCTGATGAAGCGCTGTCGGGCACGGTCATACGAAACTAGGTACAGCAGACTGTGCAAGTTGGCCGCATCGTCCATGACTTCAGTGTCGGTGCTCCGAATTGGTCATGAGCGCGTAGCGCGCTACCTCAACCCAACTCCGGGAAGAAGATCACCTGGCCGGCCTCGATGTGGTCGGGGTCAGCGATGCGGTTGGCCGCCGCCACCAGTGCGACGCGGGCGGCGACATCATGGTCGCCGTACTGGTCGACGGCCAGCTGCCACAGAGTGTCGCCGCCGGTGACGTGGTGGCGCCGGTTCAGCCGAGGCCGGATCAGCACGTGCCCCACCGGTGGATCGGTGTCGCCGAGGTGGTTGGCCACGGTGATGACGGGCCACAGGGCAGCTTCGCCGTACCAGCGCTCGGCGAGTATCGGCGGGTCCTCGCCGGCGACGACGGTGTGATGCCCGACGTTCTGCAGATCGGGGATCAAAAGGAGCTCGCCGGGAACAAGATCGCGCTGCCCGGCATGGTTGGCCGCCTCGACGACCGTCTTCATGGCGGTCTCGCCGTAGTAGTGCTGTGCCAGGGACGCGGTGCTGTCGCCGGTGTGCACCCGATGCCGGAACGTCACGTAGGGGATCTCGAGTTCCTGGCCGACCAGGATGTGGTCCGGATTTGTGAGCTTGTTGTGCACGGCGATCACCGGATACAGCGCGGCGTCGCCGTAGAACGTCTTGGACAGCGACGAGAGCGTGTCGCCGCCGGCCACCTGATGCTTGAGGATCATGGTCGAGCCTTCCAGAACGAAAGCGCCGTCGGATTACGGCGTTTCGTCAGTGTCGGGCCGGCACCGGGATGGCTCGCGCGTAGCGGACTACCTGAGTCGGGTCAGCCCAGCACGGCGTCGAGGGCTGCGCCCAGTTCCGGCGAGCTCGATGCCGGCACGTTCTGGTAGGTACCCCCGCTGATCTGGGCGACGGACTCCCACGTCGGCCGGTCCGGATCGTCGCCGAAGTTGATGACGTTGACGGCCACCGGGCGGGCCGGGTCGGCCCCGGAGCGGACGAGATCCTGCAGACCGGACGCGCTCAGTGACTGGTCGGTGTGCGGGCCCGCGGTAATCACCAAGATCGAATTGGCTTGTCCCGGGCGGAAATCGGACAGTGCCTCGCCCCAGACATTCCGCAAGGTGGTGAACGACACCGCACCCGCCGATCCTGGCGTCAGCCCCGACAGCGCGGATGTGACCGCTTCGCTGCGGGGCCGGCCGCCCACGTCATCGCGCAGCGGGCCGAGCGCTATCGGGCTGGTGCTGGACCCGCCGTCGAACGTGGTCAGGCTGACCGCCGCGTCGGGCGGCAGAGCGGAGATCCGCTCATTGATGGCGGCCACCACCGGCGCCAAGGCGTCGAGCGAACTGTCCAGCATGAGCGACACCGCGGGAGCGGCCGCCGGTGCCGTCAGGGCATTCGCCAACGTCACCCGCATCTCGTCGTCGCCGATGTCCAGGGTGGAGGACAGGGGCGCGAACGAGACGACGTCACTGGTGGGCGGGGTGGTGTCGGCCGCCCGGAAACCGGCCGCGGCCAGCGCAGCAGACTGTTCGGGTTCCCGCAGGAACCGCTCGAATTGGCTGGCCGCGCTGACCTGTTCAGTGGACAACCAGTCGCCGCCGAGGAGCACGGCGGGGAAATCGGCGACGGCCACCGGACCCGGCGGCAGCCAGGACGCGACCGTGGCCTTGGCGTCGGGCAGGTCGGCGCTGCGGGCGAACATCTGTTGTTCGGTGATCACCACGGCATGCACCTGGGCCCGCGCCGGATTGCCGTCGAGAAGTGCCTTCATGGCGGCGTCGGTGGAGGTGTCGGACAGGTCGGGCTGGCCGGCGCGCAGCGCGCTGACAGCCCGGGTGCCGTCGCTGGCGGGTGCGCCGGGGCGTACGGAGGCTGCCGCGACGGCCTCGGCTGCCAGGTAGGAGGCGTCGCTGTCGCCGGTGGTCGGCAACGCCAGCCGCAGGGACCCCCAGCCAGGGAGGTCCAGTCCGTCCAGGGCGGTCGGGTTGGACTGCAGGCCGGGCAGGGTGCCCCAGGTCTGGTCGTCGAGAGCGGGCCGCAATTCGGGACGCACGGCCAGCAGCACCGGCGAGGTCACCAACGACGTACTCGCGCTCACGGTCTTGGGGTCGGCGGCGGCCTGCAGACGAGCCGAGGACACCGAACTGCCCGGGATCCACAGTGCGGGCTTGTCGCCGAGGTCGGCAGGCCAGTCGCCGGCGAACCCGTCGATCACGGCATCGGAGTCGGCGGCCCGGACGCTCACGGCGACGCAGTGGTCGGCGACCGGGGAGGCCGACTCGTTGAACTTCTCGACGAACGGGCCGAGGCTGTCGGCGATCGCGGGGTCGGCCAGCACCGCCACCGCCGAATCGCCTTCCACGCAGCGGCCGGCGGCGACATTGTCTCGATCGGACAGGGCGTCACCGAAGAAGCGCCACAGGATCACCGCGGCCACCACCACGACGACGGTGACGAGCGCGGCGATGACGCTGAGGCTCACGCCCCGGCGACCGGCGACCACAGTGCGGTGGCTGCCTGTCCACTCACCGTCATTGCGGTGTCCGCCTTGGTTTTCCGCTCGCAAAGGTGATTGCGTGGGAATTACCGCGGTCTGTTCTTCGCTGTAGGACACCGGCGTGAGATCGGTCGCGGTGTCATACCGGGGTCCGTCATCGGCGGCGTCGTCGGGATCGCCGGCGACGGAGTCGGAGTCCGCGGCGGCCGCTCGGTCGTCGTCGTACTCGTCGTACTCATCGTCATCGGTGTAGTCGATGTCGATGTCGTCGTCATCGTCGGGCCCGGGGGCGCTGTGTCTACCCATGCCTGGACACGCCTAACACTCGTGGACCTCTCCTCCGACCGTTCACGCCTGCGCGCGAATCGTTCCGGGGCCCGAGTCTAATCACTGAGTGGCGGCTGCCTTGAACTCGCGGCGGCGGCGATGCAGGATCGGCTCGGTGTAGCCGTTGGGCTGCGCAGCGCCGGCCAGGATCAACTCTTCGGCGGCGGCAAACGCGATGCTGGAGTCGAAATCGGGTGCCAGCGGCAGGTAGGTGGCGTCACCGTCGTTCTGGCGGTCCACCACCGGTGCCATCCGTTCGAGGCTGGCACGCACGTCTTCTGGGGTGATGACGCCGTGGCGCAGCCAGTTGGCCAACAGCTGGCTGGAAATCCGCAGGGTGGCGCGGTCCTCCATGAGCGCCACGTCGTGGATGTCGGGCACCTTCGAGCAACCGACGCCGTGGTCGATCCAGCGCACCACGTAGCCGAGGATGGACTGGCAGTTGTTGTCGACTTCCTGGTGGATATCGTCGGGCGACCAGGTCAGTGAGGCGTCGGCCAACGGCAGGGTCAACAACTCGTCGATGGTGGTGCGGGTCTTGCCTTCGAGTTCTTTCTGGACCGCGAACACGTCGACCTGGTGGTAGTGCAGCGCGTGCAGAGTGGCCGCCGTGGGTGAGGGCACCCATGCGGTGGTGGCGCCGCTTTTCGGCTGGCCGATCTTCTGTTCGATCATGTCGGCCATGAGGTCCGGCATGGCCCACATGCCTTTACCGATCTGTGCCTTGCCCGACAGCCCGGCGGCCAGCCCGATGTCGACGTTGGCGTCTTCGTAGGCCTTGATCCAGGGCTGGGCTTTCATGGTGCCCTTGCGCACCATGGGGCCGGCCTCCATCGAGGTGTGGATCTCGTCGCCGGTGCGGTCCAGGAAGCCGGTGTTGATGAACACCACGCGGTCGGCGGCAGCTTTGATGCAGGCCTTGAGGTTGACGCTGGTGCGACGCTCCTCGTCCATGATGCCGACCTTGATGGTGCCCTCGGGCAGGCCGAGCACGTCTTCGACGCGGGAGAACAGCTCGCAGGTGAACGCGACCTCCTCGGGGCCGTGCATCTTCGGCTTCACGATGTACACCGACCCGGTGCGGCTGTTGACCAGCGGACCGTTCGCTTCGCTGTCCTTGAGCCCGTGAATCGCGATCAGGCTGGTGAACAGCGCATCCAGGATGCCTTCAGGAACCTCGAGGTCCTCGTCGGCGCCGCCGCGGTAGACGATCGCGTCGTTGGTCATCAGGTGCCCGACATTGCGTACGAACAGCAGGCTCCGGCCGGGCAGGGTGAGTTCACCACCGTCGGGGGCGGTGTAGATGCGGTCCTCGTTGAGGACGCGGGTGAAGGTCTTGCCGCCCTTGGTGACGTCTTCGGCGAGATCGCCGCGGTTGAGTCCGAGCCAGTTGCGGTAACCGAGCACCTTGTCCTCGGCGTCGACGGCGGCAACGGAGTCTTCGAAGTCCATGATCGTGGTGATCGCCGACTCCAGCACGACGTCCTTGATGCCTGCGGCGTCGCCCGCACCGATGGGGGAGTCGGCGTCGATGAGGATCTCGATGTGCAGGCCGTGGTTGGCCAGCAACACCGACGTCGGGGCCTCGGCGTTGCCGAGATAGCCGGCGAACTGCTCGGCGGTGGCCAGTCCGGCCGTCTCGTCATCGCCGAGGGCGACGCGCACGGCACCGTCTTCGATGGTGACCTTGGTGGCGTCGACCCAGGAACCGGAGTCCAGCGGGGTGGTGTCGTCCAGGAACGCCCGCGCATAGGCGATGACTTTGTCGCCGCGGATCTGGTTGTAGCCCGAACCCTTCTCGGCGCCGTCGTCTTCTGCGATGACGTCGGTGCCGTAAAGCGCGTCGTACAACGAGCCCCACCGGGCGTTGGAGGCGTTCAGCGCGAAGCGGGCATTGAGCACCGGCACCACCAGCTGCGGTCCGGCGGTCGAGGTGATCTCGTGATCCACCCCGGAGGTGGTGATGGTGAAGTCGTCGGGTTCCGGTAGCAGGTAACCGATTTCGGTGAGAAACGCCTTGTAGGCCGCGGCGTCGTGTGGCTCGATGACACGCTGGCGATGCCACTTGTCGATCTGGGCCTGCAGTTCGTCGCGGCGGGTCAGCAGATCGGCATTCTGCGGCGCCAGATCGGTGACGACCTTGTCCACGCCGGACCAGAAGCTGTCGGGATCGAGATCGGTTCCCGGCAACGCTTCGTTGTTCACGAAGTCGTGCAGCACCTTGGCGACCCGCAGGTTCCCCACAGTCACACGCTCAGTCATTGGTCCTCCTCGGCCGGCAATCAACTCATCTTACCCGTCAGTAACCTGTGTCCGGCCCGGTGTCAGCCACCAGAAGCAGGTCACAGCGGTCGCGCAGCGCAGACCGCAGCGATGCGGCACGTTGCGACAACTCGCTCTGGCAACGCACGTACTCGGCGCGGCCGGTCGCATTCTCGATCCGAATCGCTGCAAAACCGTACTCGGAGAGGTCATAGGGACTGGCACGCATATCCACTTCCCGCGCATCTGCGGCCAATTCGAGACAATCCAGCAGCAGCGCCGAGTTGATCAGCGGACCCAGTTTCGCCGACCATTTGTACAGATCCATCGCCGCGTGGATACAGCCCGGTTGCTCGTGGCTGACCTGGGATTCGCGCGTCAACGCGGTGGTGTTGCGGGGAGCGGCGCCGGGGGTGAAGAAGCGGAACGCGTCGAAATGTGTGCACCGCAACGGCATGGACTCCACCACCTCGTCGGTGCCGGCCGACCCCAGACGCAGCGGCACCGCCCCGTGCCGGACCTCGGTGGTGCGGTACACCATCGCCCATTCGTGCAGCCCGAAACAGTTGAGCTGAGCCGGCCGCTGCGCAGTGGCGGCCAGCAGGCGACTCACGAACGCCACGGTGTCCAGGCGGGCCCGCAGATGATCCGCGCTCACGGTCACTCCGTCGCGGTGCGGCCGGTAGCCGCTGCGACCCAGGTAATCGCGTGCCGCCGAGCCGGTGAGCACCACGCCGTAGCCCGGGTGCCAGCGCCGGATGTGCCGCGGCCGCAGGCTGTAGTAGGTGAACAAAAAATCCCAGACCGGGTGCGGCTCGCCCGCGGCGGCGCGGCGGCGGTGCGGTGCCAGGAACACCTCGGCGCGGTCGCGGTGCGCGTCGGCCTGGGCGGTCCAGTCCGATTCGGCGAGGACGGAGTCGCGGGTGATGACCTCAGACACGATGCGTCCCGTCGCGCACCGTGCCCACCAGATCCTCCACCAGGTCCTCGAGCGCCACCATCGCCACCACCGGTACTGTCGGCCCGCCGTCCCCGGCAGTGACCAGGGCCAGGTGGCTGTTGGTGCGCCGCAGCCGGGACAACGCGTCGGGAAGCGGCAGCCGCTCCGGGACGTGCGGCAGCGGGCGCACCACGGCCAGGTCGACGACGGTGTCGGGGTCGTCACCGAGTGCCAGGATGTCCTTGATGTGCAGGTAGCCGACGTAGATGCCGTCGACACCGGTCACCGGAAAGCGCGAATAACCGGTTTCGACCAGCGCCTGCTCCACCTCGCCGATTGTTGGTCCGGAGCCGGCCGCGGCCACCGGGACCGCGCGGATCTCGGCCAGCGGGACGGCCACATCGGAGACCACCCTGTTGCGGATCTGCAGCGCCCGCGTCAAGCGGGTGTGCTCTTCGGGGTCGAGCAGGCCTTCTGACATCGATTCGGCGATCATCTCGGACAGCTCGACCATGGAGACCGTGACGTCGAGCTCGTCTTTGGGCTCCACCCGCAGCGCGCGCAGGGTGGTGTTCGCGCACCAGTTGTAGAACGATATCAACGGTTTGACCGACCGCACGTAGAGCAGGTACGGCGGAATCAGCAGCATCGCGGCCGATTCCGGCCCGGCGATGGCGATGTTCTTCGGCACCATCTCGCCCAGCAGCACATGCAGCGTCACCACGACGCCGAGCGCGACGATGAACGACACCGTGTGCAACACCGCATCGGGTATGCCGAGCAGCCCGAACGGCCCTTCCAGCAGATGCGCCACTGCCGGTTCGCCCACCCGCCCCAGCAGGATCGAGCAGATGGTGATGCCCAGCTGGGCGCCTGCGAGCATCAACGACAGGTTCTCGCCGGCCCGGATGACCGCGACGGCGCTCTTCTTGCCCTGTTCGGCGAGCGCTTCGAGGCGGTCCCGCCGCGCGGAGATCAGGGCGAACTCGGCACCGACGAAGAACGCGTTGGCGGCCAACAGCACGACGGTCAGCAGGACGCCGAAGATGTCGCTACCCATCAGCGGACCTCCCGCCGGTCGATTCGCCTGCGTGGTCGCCGTCGTGGGTGTCGCCGGTCCGGCCTAATTTGGTGAGCTCCAACTGATCGATGCGTCGGCCGTCCATTTCCAGGACGGTGGCCCGCCAGCGCAGCGGGTCGTCGAGTGGCTTGTCGGGGTCGTGTGCCCCCAGTTCCACGCAGTCCCCGACCTCCGGGATGTGGCCGAGTTCCTGGAGCACCAAGCCGCCGATGGTGTCGTATTCGCCCTCAGGTGCGCGGTAACCGGTGGCGGAGGCCACTTCGTCGATGCGCAGCAGCCCCGACACCTGCCAGCCGCCCCCGGCTTCGACGACGTCGGGGGTCGCGTCGTCGTGTTCGTCGCGGACGTCGCCGACGATCTCTTCGATGAGGTCCTCGACGGTGACCATGCCCGCGGTGCCGCCGTACTCGTCGACCACCAGCGCGGTCTGCAGGCCGTTGCCCCGGATCTGCGCGAACACCGCGTCGCCGTCGAGGGTGGAGGGCACCACGGCCACCGGCTGGACCAGGGACGCGAGTTTGGTGTGTCGGCGCTGGTCGCGCGGGATTTCGAAGACCTGCTTGACGTGGACGATGCCGATGGTCTGGTCGAGGTCGCCGTCGATGATCGGGAAGCGGGAGTAGCCGGTTTCGGTGGCGATGGCCACCAGATCGGCGACCGTGTCATCGACTTCCAGGGCCACGATCTTGGGCCGCGGCGTCATGAGTTCCTCGGCGGTGAGCTCGCCGAACCGCAGCGACCGGTCCAGCAGGGTGGCCGTGACCGCATCGAGCGAGCCGTGGCGGGCCGAGTTGCGGACCAGCGACACCAACTCCTGGGGCGAGCGCGCCGAGCGCAGTTCCTCGGCCGGTTCGATGCCGACCCGGCGCAGGATCCAGTTGGCGCTGCCGTTGGTGGCGATGATCGCCGGTTTGAGCAGCATGGAGAACACCAGCTGCGGCCCGGCGGCGGCCCGTGCGGTGGGCAGCGGTAGCGCCACCGCGAGATTCTTGGGCACCAGTTCGCCGAAGATCATCGACACCGAGGTGGCGATCAGCAGCGCCAGTACCAGTGCGATGCCGGTGACGCTGCCCTCCGGCAGACCGACGGCGCGTAGTGCCGGAGCGATGAGCCGGGCCACCACCGGCTCGGCGAGATAGCCGGTGGCCAGCGTGGTGATCGAGATGCCCAGCTGTGCACCGGAGAGTTGGAACGACAACGTGCGGTGAGCGCGCTGGATGTATTTGTCGCGCCGGCCGCCGGTGCGGGCATTGGCGTCGACGGTGCTGCGTTCCAGTGCGGTGAGAGAGAATTCCGCGGCCACGAACAGCGCCGTGCCCGCGGTGAGCACCACGATCGCCAGCAGGGACAAGACGGTGAACCAGACGCTCATGGCCGCGTCACCGCCGGGCGTGCGCCGGGCTTGAAACCCGGCTGACTAGAGGATGGCTCGGCGTCCTGCGCCTCAGCCGTGTGATCGTGGACAACGACCACTGTGACAGTGTCACTGGGTGCCTGCGGCACGTACTTCCTTTCGCTCACCTTGCAGCTTTACCCGCGCAAAGTCATAGGAAGCTTATTTTAGCGGCAGATCGTCACCAACCTGCGGGCAGCGGATGTCCCTCGGCGAAGCCGGCCGACGATTGCACACCGAGGACCACTTTCTCGTACAGCTCGGGCAGCGTCGCCGCACCGACATAGGTGCAGGTGCTGCGCACTCCGGAGGTGATGTGGTCCAGGAGATCCTCGACGCCGCCACGCTCGGGATCCAGCGCCATCCGCGAGGTGGAGATGCCTTCCTCGAACAAGGCCTTGCGGGCCCGGTCGAACGCGCCGTCGGCGGCGGTCCTGGCGGCGACCGCGCGTTTGGAGGCCATCCCGTAGCTCTCCTTGTACGGCCGGTTGTCGCGGTCGCGCATCAGGTCACCAGGTGATTCGTAGGTGCCGGCGAACCACGATCCGATCATCACGTTGGAAGCGCCTGCCGCCAGCGCCAGCGCCACGTCGCGGGTATGGCGGACGCCGCCGTCGGCCCAGACGTGGCCGCCGAGTTCCCTTGCCGCCGAAGAACATTCGACGACGGCCGAGAACTGCGGCCGGCCCACCCCGGTCATCATCCTGGTGGTGCACATGGCGCCGGGTCCG
>JBEVFK010000045.1:0-57768 GCA_040512325.1 Mycobacterium sp.
AAGCGGCCGTCGACAAGACCGCCAAAATCCCGAAACGAAAACGCTCCAAAGCCCAACAACGCGCCTACCGCATCGCCGCAGAGCGCGCACTCAACGACGCCCACATCCTCGAATGGAACAAGCCGCCACGGTCCTGATGTGGCAGGGTCAGCTCGCGAACGAGCGTTGTGTCCGGCTCTCGTGGCACATGCCGGCGATATCGAGCTGGATTGCAGCACTGTGTAGGTCATCAATCGGGCGGGCGCAGGACTCGGCAGCCAGGGCTACGACAGCGCCGACGTGGCGAATCTGAATACGCTGTGCGGCTAAGGGACTGAGCCGGCCGAGTCGCACCGCGGCGCTGAGCACCGACGCCAATGCTGAACGCAGCGACCCAACCGCCGCAGTGTGGGCGCTGACGCCGATGTGGGCCTGCAGCGCACCCTCGACCACCGCGAGGTTCCCCGCGGCGTCACCGGCCACCACCGCTGCGATATAGCCGTCACCATCACAAAGCCCGACCTCCCGGGCGGTCACCGCGAGTTGCCGGCCAGCCGACTGCGACGCAGTGCGCGCATTGCTGGAGAGCTTGTAAGACGACAGCAGGACATCAAGATCGCACATGTGCACCAGCACCGGAGCCATCCGCCAGGCCGCCGCGGTGACGGTGGTGTCCAGTGGGGCGACGCCGAACGCCAGATAGTCCAGAGCGGCGGCCTCGATTTCCGGGGCACGGGCGTCGGGTCGTCGGGCCAGCCATTCCTCGAAGCCGTTGCTGTGGACCATCCGGCCCGCGGGAAAAGCACTGTCGTGCAACTGTTGCCACAGGGCAAGGGCGGTCGGATCTTCAGTCATGAGAATGCCCGCCGTGATGATCGGCGGACGTACGGGACCAGCCGGCACGGGCGAGCGGGATATCGGCCACCTTGCCGACGACACCGAGATCGGCGAGCAGGTGTTCGGCGGCGTGCGCGCTGGTGAACAACGGTGCCGACAGTGTGTCGTGATCGACGTCGATGGGGGCATGCTGATTGCCGAGCACATACCCCAACAGCAGCATGCTGCGCTGACTGTTCTGATCGAACCGGACGGTGATGGCCGGCTCCGGTGGCCGCCGCACCACCACCACCTGTTCACCGTCGTCGGCGATCACCGCACCATCGGCCAGAAAGGTGCCGCGCGGCAGCCTGATCCGTACCTCGGCACCGGAATCTGCGGTCGCCAGTTGACGCTGCTTGGTGGCATCACCCCAGCCGATGTCGACGTAGTGGCGGCGCCGGCCGGTGAACTTGGAATCGTCGATGTCACCAAGGATCGCTTCGGCATTCACAGTCGCCTGCTCCGTTCGTGGGTGGGCAAGTGGGTGGGCAAGTGGTTGGGCAAGGGGGTGGGCACGAGAAGTTCGTGGTGCACCGCGGTCAGCAGCTGGGTCTGCGCTCGCTGCAGGTCCGGAGCGCTGTCGGTGGTGAGGCGGGCCAGCACACCCACGTCGTCGGGCAGCGCGCTGGCACCGGCATGCATTTCGGCCGGGAGACTGTCGAGCACCTGCCGCACGCCGCCCAGGAGGGCCGCACAGTCGGCACCGGGCGCGACCACCAGCAGGGTGGCGAGGTAGTCGGCACCTACCAGGCGAGGCGTCGGGGTGGACGCGGGTGTGAAGCGTTGACGGTCCCTGGCCACGGTGCGGCCGGCCACACCCACCCGGATGGTGTTGTCGTAGCAGCTGTATCGGAACCGTTCACCGTGTCCGAGTCGGCCTGCGGCCAGCGCTTCCCAGCCGATATAGCACCCGGTGGCGTCCAGATCGATGTCGATCACTTGGGTGTAGTGCGAATCAGCATGGGGAATAGTCGTTTTCGGGAGGTACTCGACGGTGGCACCCGCATCGACCCGGAACGACAACCGGTGCCGGGTGCCCGGTCCGGTGCCGGCGAACACCTGGGTGGCGGCCTGGGTGATCAGGCGCAGATGCGTGCCCGGCCCGGCCTGCACCGTCGTTGTGAGGTCGTCATCGGAGAACGTGCCGCCGCTGGGACTCTGCACACACACCACAGCGGTGTCCGGGAACGACGGGTCGGAGTACAGGGGAGCGGCCATGCGCTGCGGGTACCGCTGATGCATCGCGGCAGCGCGGGTGCGTCCGGCGTCGTCGCGCACCACCCGCAGCATCAGCTCGCCCGGACTGATCATGTCGGGGCCGGCTCCAACATGGCCCCGGCGATCAGCCGCAACACCACCTCGTCCAGGCCCACGCCGGCCTTCAGATCGGTGAAGACGGTCGGCTTGACGCGCCGCGCCACTGCGCAGTCGCGGCGCATCCGGTCCAGGTCTGCGCCGACCATGGGGGCCAGGTCGATCTTGTTGACCACCAGTAGGTCTGCCTGCAGCAGGCCGATGCCCTTCTTGCGGGGGATGTCGTCGCCGGCGGCGGTGTCGATCACGAAGATCCAGAAGTCCACCAGATCGGAGGTGAACGTCGCCGCCAGGTTGTCGCCGCCGGATTCCACCAGGATCACGTCCAGGTCGTCGAATTGGGCGCACAACCGTTGTATGGCAGCGAGGTTGGCCGACGGGTCCTCCCGGATCGCGGTGTGCGGACAGGCGCCGGTCTCTACCGCCAACACCCGGGCGGGGTCGATCACGCCGCTGCGCCGCACCCGCTGGGCATCCTCGTCGGTCACCAGATCGTTGGTGATCACCGCGACGCCGAACCCGGCTCGGGTCAGCTCGGGAACCAGCCTTTCCACCAGCCGGGTCTTGCCCGAGCCGACCGGGCCGCCGATCCCGATCCGTATGGGGTCAGACATGAGCAGCTCCTATTTGATCGAGTAGCGGCGGCCGAGCGGAACCGATGTCATGGGCACGCTCTCGCACACCTGGCCGTCGACCTCGACGCGGTAGGTGTCGGGATCGATGGTGATCTTCGGCAGATAATCGTTGTGCAGCAGATCAGCTTTGGTGAGGGCCCGTGCGCCGCGGCACCCCACCAGCGGGGTCTCCAGCCGCAGCCGGGAGGCCAGGTCGGAATCGGCGGCCGCGGCGGCGACGAAGTTCACCGACACATCCGCCGGGGTCTTGCCGAACGCGGCCCACTGCGGCCGGTACTTCAGCGGCTCGCACGTCATCAGCGACGCGTTGGCCTCGCCCATCACCGACCAGGCCGGAAATCCGCCCTTGAACACCACTTCGGGACGGATGCCGAAGAACTTCGGCTCCCAGAGCACGATATCGGCCAGCTTGCCGGGCTCCAGTGAGCCGACCACGTGATCGATTCCGAACAACCGTGCCGGGTTGATGGTGAGCTTGGCGATATAGCGCAGGATTCGGGCATTGTCATCGCCTGCACCGGCGTCAGCAGCGAGTGGTCCGCGGGTGGCGCGCATGTGCGAAGCCAGCTGCCAGGTGCGGGCGATGGTTTCACCGATGCGGCCCATGCCCTGGGAATCCGAACCCATCGCCGAGATGGCACCCAGGTCGTGCAGCACATCCTCGGCGGCGATGGTCTCGCGCCGGATCCGGGATTCGGCGAACGCCACATCCTCGGGAATCCGCGGGTTGAGGTGGTGGCACACCATCACCATGTCGAGATGCTCATCGAAGGTGTTGAGCGTGTAAGGGTTGGTCGGATTCGTCGACGAGGGAAGGCAATACGGTTCGCCGGCGACGCGCATTATGTCGGGTGCGTGCCCGCCGCCTGCGCCCTCGGCGTGGTAGGTGTGCATGGTCCGGCCGCCGATGGCGCGCATGGTGTCTTCGTAGAAACCGGACTCGTTGAGGGTGTCGGTGTGGATCTGCACCTGCAGGTCCAGTTCGTCGCCGGCATCCAGCGACGCCTTGATCGCGGCCGGGGTGGCGCCCCAGTCTTCGTGGATCTTGAAACCGATGGCCCCGGCCAGGCCCTGCTCGATCAGCGGAGCGGTGCTCGATGCGCTGCCGTTGGCGATGAACCCGAAGTTCATCGGGAATGCCTCGGCGGAACGCAACATCCGGGCCAGGTTGTTGGGCCCCGACGAGGTGATGCCGACGGTCACCGGTCCCAGGCCGCCGCCGATCATGGTGGTGATACCGCTGGAGATGGCTTCCTCCACCAGGCCTGCGCTGTCAAAATGCACGTGCACATCGATGGCGCCCGCGGTGGCGATCATCCCCTCACCGGAGCGGATGTCGGTGCCGGCGCCGATGATCAAATCGGGGTCGACGCCGTCCATGGTGCGTGGGTTGCCGGCCTTGCCGATGCCGGCGATCTTGCCGTCACGGATCCCGATGTCGGCCTTGCGGATTCCCAGCACAGCGTCGATGATCAGCGCATTGGTGATCACGAAGTCCAGTGCGCCTTCGGCATTGGTGATGTCGCCGTGCACGGCCATACCTTCGCGCATGGTCTTCCCGCCGCCGAACACAGCCTCGTCGCCGTAGACGGTGCTGTCGTGTTCGACGCGCGCCAACAGCTCGGTGTCTCCGAGGCGTACCCGGTCGCCGGTGGTGGGTCCGTACAGCTCGGCGTAGCGCGCGCGACTGATGCGGTAGGCCATCTAGTGCTCCTCGTCCTGGTAGCCGGCGGCGCGCAGAGCGGTGACATACGGCTCGGCCGAGCCGGTAGTGGAGCCGTTGGTCATGGCGTTCTGGCCGATCACCACACGCTCCCCGCCGTAGGTGGTCAGCGAGACCTCTTGTTGCTCGCCGGATTCGAAACGCACCGCGGTGCCCGACGGGATGTCCAGCCGCATACCGAAGGCAGCGGTGCGATCGAACCGCAGCGCCCGGTTGGTCTCGAAGAAATGGAAGTGCGAGCCCACCTGGATGGGGCGGTCGCCGGTGTTGGTGACGGTGATCGTGGCGGTGTCGCGCCCCTCGTTCAACAGGATCTCGCCGTCGGTCGGCAGCACTTCGCCGGGACGGACCGCCTCGGTGAAGCCACTGCCGGGACGGATCGCGTCATGCACCGTGACGAGCTTCTGTCCGTCTTCGAAAAACGCCTCCACCTGAACCGATCCCAGCAGGTCGGCGACCCCGGGTAGGACGTCGTCGTCGGTGAGAATCTGGGCGCCGTGGGCGGCGGCGTCGGCGACGTTGCCGCCGGCGCGTGCGGTCTCGACCACCTCGTCGGCGATCAGGGCCCGCGCCTCCGGGTAGGTCAGGGCCAGCCCGGCCGCCCGGCGCTTGCGTGCCAGCTCGGCGGCCAGGAACAGCAGCAGCCGGTCTTCGTCTTTCGGAGTCAGATGCATGTGCTCAGCCCGCGATTCCCTCGGCCCACGGGTAGGTCTTGAGGAACGGATCGGGAGTGATCGGTTCCGGCGACTGCCACACCTGGTCGATCAATCCGTTGGGTGCCACCACGCCGACCCGCGCGGTCTTGGTGACGTGATGGTTCTCGCCGTCGATGGTCACCGAACCCTCGGGCGCGTCGATGGTGATCCCGCCCGAGGCGCTCTGGATATCGGCTACCTTGAACGAATTCGCTTTCTCCACAGTCGCTTTCCACAGGTTGACGGCAGTGTAGGCCGATTCCATGGGATCCGAGGTCACCCGGTCCGAACCGTACTTCGCCTTGAAGTCGGCGACGAACTTGGCGTTGGCCGGGGTGTCGAGCGTCTCGTAGTAGTTCCACGACGAGAGCTGCCCCACCAGGGTGTCCGCACCGATGCTCTTGACCTCCTCTTCACCCACACACATCGACATCACCGGCATGGTCTGGGCGGTGAGGCCTGCGCTGTTGTATTCGCGGAAGAACGAGGTCAGAGACGCGCCGACGACGACGTTGAACACCGCGTCGGCGTCGGCGGTGCGGATCTTGTTGACGATGGTGGCGAAGTTGGTGCTGTCCAGGGGAACGTAGTCCTCGCCCTTGATCTCGATGCCGTTGGCTTCGGCGTACGCCTTGACGATCGCGTTGGACGTGCGGGGGAACACATAGTCACTGCCCACCAGGTACAGCGATTTCACGCCTTGGGATTTGAGGTAGTCCAGCGAGGGGATGATCTGCTGGTTGGTGGTGGCGCCGGTGTAGTAGATGTTCGGCGAGAACTCCAGACCCTCGTACTG
Organism: Mycobacterium sp.; assembly: GCA_040512325.1. Classification (GTDB taxonomy): domain Bacteria; phylum Actinomycetota; class Actinomycetes; order Mycobacteriales; family Mycobacteriaceae; genus Mycobacterium. The sequence continues at coordinate 6,022 of JBEVFK010000045.1, forward strand.
CTGGCCGTAGTACAGCAGCGCGTTGGCATCCTCGAAGACCGGCAGCATGGCTTTGCGGCTCGCCGAGGTGTAACCGCCGAAAACCACCGCAGCACAATCACTCTGAACCAGCTTCTGAGCCTTCTCGGCGAACACCGTGGGATCGGAGGCGCCGTCTTCGCTGAGCAGCTCGAGCTGTTTGCCGAGCACACCACCGCCGGCGTTGATCTCGTCGACAGCCATCGCGATGGCGTCGTGGATGACGGACTCGCTCACGGCGAGCCCGCCGGACAGAGAGTTGATGGCGCCGACGGTGACGGTATCGCCGGAGGTATCGGCGCAGCCCTCCTGATCGGGGCTCGCGGCCGGGTCGCTGGCCCGGCTGCCGCAGCCGGCCGCCAAGACCGTGGTTGCCGCCAGCAGCGCGATGGTGGTGCGCATTCGTTTCATGGTTGCCGCCCTTTGAGGGGAATGAGGATGGCGCTCAGCGTAAGAAGTCCCAGGCCAGGCTGACTATGGGAGGAATCTCCCATTTCTCGCGAACCATTTTCGCCCCCGCCTCCGTGAGGAAACGTCGCCGAAACATGGACTGCTGATGATGACCGAACGGGGGTGACGGCGGAGGAAGCGGCGATGGCAGGGATCTACGGTGATGTGCTGGGCAGTGCGGCCAACATCGAGACCCGGGCCCACGATCTTCTGGACGCGCTGCGCGGGCGCGCGGCGTCGTCGGCTTCGGCGATCTGCCTGTGGGATCCCATTCAGCAGCGGCATGTCGGCATCGCCAACCACGACTACCCGGAACCGGTGATGGACCATCTCAACAACTGGTTCATCGACCACGATCCGTTGTTCGATGCCATGCGGGCTCGCGGACTCGGTGCGCTGCGGTGGCGTGACTTTCCGGACTACCGCAACGGCTACTCGGTCAACAGCGTGTTCCGCCCCGCCGGGTTCGACGAAGGCCTGTCCGCCCGGCTGATCACCACCGACGGTACTTATGTGGGCACCATCCACGTCAACTGTGATGACCCGCGTCATCCCAGCGATGACGATGTGGTCGAGATCAACACCTTGCGTGCGCAGATGGCCGAGCAACTGGACTTCTCGCTGCGGCCCAGGATGGTGGCCGAACTGGTGGCCCCCGACGCCCAGGCCTGGGCCGTCGACGATCTGGGCCGCGCGCATCTGTTGCGGCAGGGCGACACCTTGGATACGACACTGGATGCGCCCTTGGTCAGCGATCTCGCGGTGGCGTTCGGGGCGGCCGCTCCCATGGTGCGGCCCGAGGTGATCCGCTGGCACGACGGGTCCGGCTGGCTGCATGTGCGGCGCATCGGTACCTCACCGCGTTATCGCGGGGACAGCCTCGGCGCGGTGCTCCTGGTGACACGTGCGCCGTTGCCGATGGGCATCACCCCGCGGGAGTTGGACGCGCTGACGCTGGCGGTGTGTGGGCTCACCAACACCCAGATCGCGGCGCGGTTGTTCATCAGCGCCCGGACGGCCGGTCACCATTTGGAAAGCGTCTCAGTCAAATTCGGGGCCGCCAACCGGGCATCGTGTGCGTCCTACGCCGTATCGGTCGGACTGCTGTCGGCGCATGTGCTGCGCGACTTCAGCGGCGGAGAATCTGTAGCCGTCTGATCGCTTCGTCCAGCGTCTCGTCACGTTTGCAGAAGGCGAAGCGCACCAGATGATTCCACTGCGCGGCGTAGGGTCCGCCGGCATCACAGAACGCCGACAGCGGAATGGCCGCCACCCCGGCGCTTTCCGGTAGCTCCGCGCAGAACGTGGTGCTGTCGCTGAACCCCAACGGGCGTGGATCGGCGCACACGAAGTAGGTGCCAGAACTGGTGTGCACGTCGAAGCCGATGTCGGTGAGTGCGGCGGACAGGGTGTCGCGTTTGGCCTGCAGCGACTCTCGCAGGCCGGCCACCCAGGCGTCTTCGGTGTCGAGGGCCAGTGCCACCGCGGGCTGGAACGGTGCGCCGCCCACGTAGGTGAGGAACTGCTTGGCCGCGCGCACCCCGGCGATGAGATCGGCGGGCCCGCAGACCCAGCCGATCTTCCAACCGGTGGCGTTGAACATCTTGGCCGCGCTCGAGATCGTCAGGGTGCGCTCGGCCATGCCCGGGTAGGCGGCCAGGGGTAGGTGTGTGCGCCCGTCGAAGACCAGATGCTCGTACACCTCGTCGGTGATCACCAGCAGGTCGGCCTCGACGGCAAGGTCTGCGATCGCGCGGAGTTCGTGTTCGCGCAGCACCGCTCCGGTCGGGTTGTGCGGTGAGTTGATGATCAGCGCCTTGGTGCGGTGGGTCACCGCGGCCCGCAGCGCGTCGAGGTCCAGGGCGAATCCACGGCCGTCGGGTACCAGGGGGGCCGTCACCCGGTGACAGCCCGCCATGGCCACCACGGGGGAGTAGGAGTCGTAGAACGGTTCGATGAGCAGCACCTCGGACCCAGGTTCCACCAGGCCGATCACGGCAGCGGCAATGGCCTCGGTGGCGCCCACGGTGACCAGCACCTCGGTGTCCGGGTCGTAGTCGACGTCGAAGCGACGTTTGCGCTGGGCGGCGATGGCCTGGCGCAGCGGGGCGATGCCCGGCCCGGGCGGGTACTGGTTGACGCCCTCGCCGATGGCCTGCTGGGCCGCCGCGAGCATGGCGGGCGGCCCGTCCTCGTCGGGGAAGCCCTGGCCGAGATTGACCGCGCCGATGCGCGCGGCCAGCGCCGACATCTCGGCGAACACCGTGGTGGTAAAGGGCTGCAGCCGGTGAACCGTCATAGGTGTCGAGCGTAGGTGACCCGCCGAATGCGATCGATTGCACAGCACCGACTGCAGCCGGGGCAAGCAACGGTAATGTCTCAGCCAGAGTCCAGCGCCGGGGACTCCAGGGGAGTGCCAGGGGGTGACCGAAGATGCCGCGACGCGTGACCATCGACGATGTGGCTCGCCTGGCCGAAGTGCACAAGGCCACCGTCTCCCGCGCACTCAATGCCCAGACCCGCGACCAGGTCAATGTCGAGACGCTCAAGCGGGTGAAACGGGCCGCCCGCCAACTCGGGTATGTGCCCAACGCCATGGCGCGCGGGTTGCGCACCAGCCGGTCGATGACCATCGGTGTGATCATCCCCGATCTGATGAACCCGATCTTCCCGCCGATCATCCGCGGTATCGAACACGTGCTGCAGGCGCAGGGGTACACCGTGCTCATCGCGAACACCGATTCACACGACGACGTCGAGATCTCGGTGTTCGAGTCACTGCTGCAGCGCCGGGTCGACGGGTTCATCCTGGCCACGGGTCGGCTCGACGATCAGCTGGTGGTCGACGAGGCTGCCGCTGCCGACGTTCCGGTGGTGCTGGTGAACCGCGGTTCCGGTCCCGGTGGCTATCCGCTGGTCTCCGGTGACAATGCCAGCGGAATCGATCTGGCCATAGCGCATCTGGTGGAACTCGGGCACCGCCACATCGTGCATGCCGCCGGCCCACCCAACTTCTCCACCACGCGCTCCCGAGCTGAGGCATTCGAAATCGCCGCCACCAGAGCCGATGTCAAGCATGACACCATCTACGCGGCGGCACTGACCATCGAGGCCGGCTTCGATGTGGCAGAGGAGATCCTGGCGCGCGGGGTCGAGTGCCCGACGGCCCTGGTGGCCGGGAACGATCTGGTGGCACTGGGACTGATCCGGCGGCTGCGGGCGGCAGGCCTGCACTGCCCCGAAGAGGTGTCGGTGGTCGGGTTCAACGACATGCCGTTCGCCGAGGACTTCTGGCCGCCGCTGACCACCGTGCACATGCCGCTGCGGGAGATCGGGGCCGAAGCCGCCCGGCTGCTGCTGCGCGGTATCGAGGCGGGCGAGCAGGAGGGCGCGACGCTGACATTGCCGGTGTCGCTGGTGATTCGAGGCTCGACGGGACCGGCGCCGAGATAGGCTGTCCCATCATGGATCAGCTCACTCTCGGTGTCTTCAGTCCATCGGTCCTCCTCGAGGTCGCCCGTACCACCGGCCGGCTCGCCGACGCTGATCTCGAGGTCCGTGCCGTCCCGGTCCCGTCGTCGCCCGCGCAGTTCACCTCGCTGCGTGCCGGTGACTTCGATGCGGTGTTCACCAGCCCCGACAACGTGCTGGCCTACCGGTTCCTGCCGGCAAACCCGCTGGGAGAGCTGCTCGATGTGGAGATCGTCGCCGGCATCGACCGTGGTCTCGGGCTGTGCCTGGGTGTGCGACCCGGGCTGACGGATCCCACGCAGCTGCGCGGCGGGCGCCTGGGCGTCGACGTACCGAACTCCGGATTCGCCTTCGTGGCCTACGCGCTGCTGGCCGAACTCGGCATCTCACGCGACGAGCTCGACGTCGTGGCGCTTGGCTCAACACCCAAGCGGGCCAATGCCTTACACAGCGGCGGGTGCGATGTCACCGTGCTCAATGCCGGCAATGAACTGGTGGCCCGCACACACGGGTGCACACTGCTGGCCGACGTCACCCGGCTGGGCCCCTATCTCGGGACCGTCGTGGCGCGTCTGCGCCAGGCACCCGGCGCGGAAGAGGTGGACCGGCTGGTGGCGGTGCTGGTCGCTACCGCGCACGCCATTGTGGGCGGCGATTTCGCAGACGAAGCCCGCGAGGCCGCGGGCCGGCTGTTGGGCCTGTCACCCGAGATCGCCGTTGAGCACGTTGCGCTGCTGCGGGATCCGTTGCGCGGGTTGGTCGCCGACGGCACGGTGGACGAGGCCGCACTGACCACCCTGGTGAATCTGCGTCGCCGTTTCCTGCCCGCCCCTGAGTTGGATGACATCTCTGCCGACGGGGTTACTCGCGCTCGACGTACCTAGCCCGGGCGATGCTGGTGGCGATGGCATAAGCCACTGCCACCACCGTCGTTGCGACGAACAGCACCCCGAACCGGTGTTCGCCTGCGGCGAGGTTGCCGATGGCCGCACCGATCGAGGCTCCGACGAACAGCGCTATCGAGAAGAACGACATGCCGATCGCTCTGGTGTCGGCGGCGGCGTCGGTCATCCAGGTCTGCATGGTGGTGTGGCCCAGCGCCCAGGCAATGCCGAGCAGGGTGGCGGCCGTCAGCACACCGCCGATCGAAACAGACAGCGCCACCGCGGTATAGGCACTGACGATGGACAGGCCGGCCAGTACCAGCAGCACCCAGGACGGCCAGCGGCCCAGGATCAACTTCATCAGCTGGCTCGTGATCACGACGGCGGCGCCGAACGCCGCGGTCGCCAGGCCCGCGGCCAGCACACTCTCGCCGCTTGCCTGCAACGCCACTGCGAGGTAGTTGAAGATGCCGATCAGCAGCACCCCTTCCACCACGGTGAACCCCAGGATGATCAGCGCCCAGCGATTCCGGAACAACAGCCGAATCGAGGGCACCAGACGCTCTTTGGTGCCCGGTGCCGACTCCTTCACCCGGGCCAGCAAGATGGTCAGCACCAGGCAACAGGCCGCGACTCCGGCGTAAACCCAGCGCCAGCTGAACCATTGGGCGATCGCGCCGGCGCCGACAGTGCCCGCCGCCAAGCCGATCGAGATCGCTGCCGCCAGATTGGAGTTGGCGACGGCGCGCTGCTTCATGGCCAGGGTGTCGCCGTAGTAGATGAGCACCGTCGTGATGGTCGCGGAGAACGCCGCGGCAGCCAGTCCGCGCATCACGCTGTAGAGCACCGCGTCGGTGGCCAGTGCCGAGCCGAGATTGGCCAATCCGCCCAGGGCAGTCGAGATCACGAGTACCCGCACCCGCCCGTACCGGGCGGCGAGCGTGCTCCACGCCAACTGCAGCGCGGCATACGAAACGGCGTAGACGGTCAGTGAGTGGCCCACCGCGTCGATCGACGCGCTCAGGTCGGCGGCCACCACCGGCACCAGGGTGGGCATCACCGATCGGTCGATCATCGAGACGAATGCCGCGATGATGAGGATCATCGCTGCCTTTTCCTGATCATCTAGGCGGCCACACCGGCACCTCTCCGCGGCCGGAGCGGAACCGGACCGCCTTGGACCGGACGAACTCGTGCAGTGTCTCCGGGGCGTTCTCGCGACCGAACCCGCTGCCCTTGATGCCGCCGAACGGTGATCCCAGAAAAGACCGCCGCATGTAGTTGTTGACGAAGATCATCCCGGCTTCCAGCCGCTGGGCGATGTGCCAGGCCCGGGCTTCGTCGCGGGTGATCATGGCCGCGGTCAGGCCGTAGCTGGTGCCGTTGGCGATCTCGACAGCCTCGTCGATGGTGGAGAACCGCATGATCAGTGCGATGGGCCCGAAGATCTCTTCCTGACCGACCGTCGAATCGGGGGTGACGTCGGCCAGCACGGTCGGCGGCACCCAGTAACCGTCGGCGAACTGCGCGTCGGTGGGTACCGTTCCCTGCCCGACGATCCGGGCGCCCTCGTCGAGCGCGGTCTGCAGATAGGCCAGGACCCGATCGCGCTGTTTGGCATCGACCATCGGTCCGACATCGGTGCGGGGATCCAGGCCGTCGCCGACCACCAGCGCTTCGGCGGCAGCGGTGAAGCGGGCCAGGAAGGTGTCATAGACCGCGTCGTGCACCAGGATCCGGGCGGTGGACGTGCAGGCCTCACCCTGGTTGTAGAACATGCCCTCGATGGACACCTCCACGGCCAGATCCAGATCGGCGTCGGCGAACACCATCAACGCGTTCTTGCCGCCGAGTTCCATGGTGGCGTAGGTGAGGTTCTGCGCGGCGGTTGCCAGGACGCGCCTGCCGGTGGCCGTGGCGCCGGTGAAGCTGATGCGCTCCACCTGTGGGTGGCCGGCCAGCGCTGCACCGGCTTCCAGGCCGGACACCGCGTTGAGGACGCCGGGTGGCAGCACCTCGTTGGCGATCTCCACGAGGCGCAGCACGGTCAGTGGTGCCTGCTCACCCGGTTTGATCACCACGGTGTTGCCTGTGATCAGCGCGGGCGCACCCTTTTTCGCGAAATGGATGGGCGGCCAGTTGAAGGGCAGGATGCACGCGACGACGCCGTAGGGCTCGTAGAGCACCCGCGTTTCGATGGGTCCCTGGTCGATGATCTCGCCGGGGAGGTTATCGCCGAGCCCGGCGAAGAAGTCGAAGCAGTTCGAGCTGAACGACACGTCGTTGGCCAGTGCATCGCGCTTGGGCTTGCCGTTCTCCCGGGAGACCAGTTCGCCGAGCTCGTCGGCGTGTGCGCGGATGCGGTCGGCGACCTGGCGGAGGTAGGCCCCGCGCTGACGGCCCGACAGGGCGCGCCACGCCGGTAGCGCCGCGCGGGCGGATCTGACCGCCAGGTCCACCTGGGCGGCATCGGAGGACACGACGCTGGCCAGGGGTTGAGCCGTCGCAGGCTCGATGACCTCGAAGGTCGCCGAATCGCCGACTGCCACGAACTCGCCGTCGATGAAGGCGCCCCATTCGCGGCGCTCGAGCGGTCCGGGCCTGCCGATCCGGGTGGTGGTCAAGGTCATCTGCACTCCAGTGTGAGTTTCGAATCGACCGATGGTGCAATCGATTGCGGCTGACTATAAACCGCCTCCACGGCGTGGGGGAAGACCCGGTGGTGGTGAGCGGGGGTGCCGGCGCGAATTCTCCGGCGGTGTCCCGACGTCGGCGATCCACCCCGGAGGGAGGGGTGTTGACACCCGTCCGCACGCTGTGTGACGATTCACTGCAATCGATTGCAAGTGAGCTACGCAACAATCGTAGACGCGCCGGGGCAGTCGGTCTGACAGAGAGGTTGGACATGCGATTTACCACTACTTTTCGCGCAATCGCGGCGACCGCCGCGATTGCGCTGGCGGCGACGGGGTGTTCCGCGGATGACAGCAGTGACAGCGACACCATTCGGATCGGCGCATCGCTGCCCCTGACCGGTGAGTTCAGCCAGGGCGGGCTCGACACCCAGCGCGGGTACGAGACCTGGGTCGAGATGACCAATGAGGCCGGCGGGCTGCTCGGCAAACAGGTCGAGATCATCGTCAAGGACGACGCGACTCAGCAGGAGACCGCGGTCAGCAACTACAACAACCTGATCTCCCAGGACAAGGTCGACCTGCTGCTCGGCAGCCAGTCCTCGCTGCTGAACATCCCCGCCTCGGCCATCGCCGAGAAGAACAAGATGCTGTTCGTCTGCCCGTCGTGTGGTTCGCCGGACATGTTCAGCCGTGGCTTCTCCTACATCTTCTTCTCGCAGCAGGCCATCGCCACCGACCAGGCGAAGGTGTTCGCCAACTGGGTCGCGGCACTGCCCCCGGAGCAGCGCCCGAAGACCGCGGCCTACCCGTCGCTGGATGATCCGTTCGCCGGACCCGTCGTCGAGGGTGCTGAGAAGATCCTCTCCGCAGCCGGCATCCAGACCGTCTACAAGGACCAGTACCCGGCCACCACCAAGAACTTCGACTCCGTGGTCAACGCCATGCGTGATGCCGGAGCCGAGATCGTGGTCCAGGGCGCCCAGTTCGAAGACGGGGTCAACATGATCCGGTCGATGAACCGGGCGAACTACCAACCGGCCATCCTGTACCAGAGCAGCTCGCCCACCTATGGTCAGCAGTACCTCGATGCCGTCGGCGCCGACAACGCCGAAGGCGTGTTCTTCTCGTCGAGTTACAGCACGCTGGCGGACACCCCGCAGAACGCCGAGTTCGCCAAGCGTTTCGAGGAGAAGTTCGACCAGAGCCCGCCCGAGGATGCCGCTGACGGTTTTGCTGCCGGCCAGGTTCTCGCCGCCGCGGTCAACGGTGTCGGTTCCTTCGACGACCAGGCGAAGTTGGCAGACTGGTTGCACGCCAACAGCGTTGACACCCTGCTCGGCACCCTGAGCTGGAACGCCGACGGCAGCCCCAAGGGTGACTTCCTGGTGGGCCAGTGGCAGGCCGGCGTGTCTCAGGTGGTACTGCCCGCCGACGTCGCGACCTCGGACAAGATCATGCGCTGGCGCGGCGGGGACATCTGATCTCATGACCTCCCTCGTCCAAACGCTCATCCTCGGCCTTCTCGTCGGCGCACTGTATGCGCTGATGGCGTCCGGCCTGACCCTGATCTTCGGGGTCATGCGGGTGATCAACCTCGCCCACGGCGCCTTCGCCGTCCTGGCGGCGTTCCTCACCTACACGCTGTGGAAGCAGCTCGGACTCGACCCGCTGCTGTCCATCCCGATCGTCATGGCCGTGATGTTCGGCTTCGGTTGGCTGGTCTACGTCCTGGTGATCCGCCACGTCCGCGGGGCGCACGTCACCATGACGGTGCTGGCCACCTTCGGGATCGCGTTGATGCTCGAGGGAATCATGGGCTTCATCTGGGGTAACACCTCCACCTCGGTGGTGGTGTCCTACACCGATTCGTCGCTGACGCTCGGTTCGATCTACATCCCGCAGGCCATGCTCATCGCCGCGGTCATCGCGGTCGCGGTGATGGGGGCGCTGTATCTGCTGCTCAACCACACCTGGGCCGGGCGGGCGATCCGGGCGGCATCCTCCAACGAAAGCGGTGCGCTGCTGGTGGGGGTGAGCGTCGCGACCATCGCCGCGCTCACCTTCGCCATCGGCGTCTCCACCCTGGGTGCCGGCGGGGCGATGCTCTCCACCATCTATCCGTTCCTGCCGGGCACGCACTACCAGTGGATCGCCCGGCTGCTGGCGATCGTGGTGCTCGGTGGTCTCGGCAGCCTGCCGGGCGCCATCCTGGGCGCGCTGGTGATCGGGGTCGGCGAAATGGCGGCCACGGCCTACGTCGGCGCGGCGTGGCCGGTCGCGGTGCCGTTCCTGGTCATCATCGTCGTCCTGATCACCCGGCCCCAGGGCCTGCTCGGCACCCGACTCAGAGAGGACGCGGTGGCATGACCGATCTGAAAACCCGCCTGCTGGACGCGAAGACACACACCTGGGTGACCCGCGGGCTGATCGCGGTCGCCGCGATCGTGATCCTGCTGTTCCCGCTCTCACCGAGCATGTCCGCCCAGAACATCGTCATCCTGTCGCTGGTCCTGGCCATCGGCGCCAGCGGCTTGAACATCATCACCGGCTTCACCGGCTACCTGTCGCTGAGCCAGGGTGCGTTCATCGGCATCGGCGCCTACGTCGGTGCCATCCTGGCCACCCGGTTCCCCGAGATCGAGCCGCTGGTTTGGGTGCCGATCGCGGGCCTCATCGCCGCGGGCATCGCGATGCTTCTCGGTCTGGTGACCTACCGTTCCCGCGGCCCGGCCTTCGTCATCATCACCGTGGCGTTCCTGTTCCTGATCCAGTTCGTGGCCATCGAATGGGTGCCGGTCACCAACGGCACCGCGGGCCTGACGCTGCCGCTGCCGGATTGGCCTGAGGCGTGGGGCAACTGGCCGTTTCATCTGACCCTGGTGGCACTGCTGGGGCTGTCCCTGCTGATGACCTGGTGGATCCGTCGCACCAAGTTCGGCATGGGCTTGATCGCCATCCGTGAGGACGAGGGCAAGGCCGGCACCATCGGCGTCAACGCCCCCGTCTACAAGCTGCTGGCGTTCGGCGCGAGCGCGCTGTTCGTCGGGATGGCCGGCTCGGTCTACGGGTACTACCTGTCCTTCGTCGACCCGATCGGCATGTTCTCCATCATCACCTCCGCGCTGATCGTGCTCGCGGTGATCCTCGGTGGCCGCGGCACACTGTTCGGTCCGGTGCTGGGCGCGTTCATCATCCAGCCCGTCAACATCTACGCCAACACGGCATTCGGTGGCGGCAACGCGCGCCTCGTCCTGTTCGGCGGCATGTTGGTGCTGCTGGTGATCCTGCTGCCCAAGGGCATCCTGCCCACCCTGGCCAGCGTGATCGAGAAGGCGAGAAACAAAGGCACTGTGGGCCTTTCCGGTGCCAGGCTCAACCCCCTGGACCGTCCACCCGCGGCGACCGAGGTACGCAAGCCCGCACCGACCGGCCGCACCTTGCTGGAGGTCCGCGGACTGCACAAGAGCTTCGGCGGCAACCACGCCGTCAATGACTGCAGTTTCACCGTGCCGGAAGGGTCGATCACGGCCCTGATCGGGCCCAACGGCTCCGGTAAGACCACGGTGTTCAACCTGATCTCGGGCACCATGGCCGCGGACAAGGGCGACATCCTGCTCAATGGTGAACCGATCGAAGGACTTTCACCGTGGTCGCGGGCGCACCGCGGAGTCGGTCGGACCTTCCAGATCACCCGGCTGTTCCGGGAGATGACGGTGCTCGAGAACGTCGTCGCACCGCTGCGCGATTTTTCGGTCGGCCAGCTCGGGCTCGGCGCCGTCAGCGGCTCCGAAGCCGCCCGCGGTGAGGAACTCCTGGAGTTCGTCGGCATGGCCGCCTACCGGGACGCCCGCGCCGGGGAGCTGTCCTACGGGCAGCAGAAGCTCGTCGAGCTCGCCCAGGTGCTGATGCTGGATCCGAAGCTGATCCTGCTCGACGAGCCCGCGGGCGGCATCAACCCGACGCTGATCGAGCGGATGGGCGATCTGATCCGCGAACTCAACGCCAAGGGCACCACCTTCCTGCTGGTGGAGCACAACATGCCGTTCGTGGTCGGGCTCTGCGACCCCATCCGGGTGCTGGCCCGCGGCTCGGTGATCGCGCAGGGCACCCCGGAGCAGATCCAGAAGGACCCGCTGGTGCTCGACGCCTACCTCGGCGACGACTACCTGCTGGAAGCGCCGTCCAAGGCCTCCAAAGTATCAGTGGCGGAGAGGAATCCAGCATGATCAAACTCGAAGGGATCGTCGCCGGTTACGGCGGCGGCAACGTCCTGCAAGGTGTCGATCTGGAAGTCGGCGCCGGCGAACTCGGCTGTATCGTCGGGCCCAACGGCGCCGGCAAATCCACCGTGCTTCGCGCGGTCAGCGGCATCCTCAAGCCGAGCGCCGGCCGAATCATCCTCGACGGCAAGGACATCACGGGTCTGGCACCCGACGAGGTGCTGGCCTGCGGCGTCACCCAGGTGCCGCAGAGCAACGGACTGTTCCCGACATTGACCGTCAAGGAGAACATCCTGATGGGCGCCTACATCATTCGTCGGCAGCGTTCGCTGGTGAAAGAACGCTACGAGCAGGTGCTCGGTATGTTCCCCCTGGTGAAGGACAAGACCGGGATCCGGTGCGGCAACCTCTCCGGCGGCCAGCGGCGGATGGTCGAGTTCGCCCGTTCACTGATGCTCGACCCCAAGCTCGTCCTGCTCGACGAGCCCTCACTGGGACTGGATCCCAAGTCGCTCACCGTGATCGACGAAGCCGTCTCGATCATGCGGTCCAGCGGCAAGGCTGTGCTGATGGTGGAACAGAACGTCCGCTTCGGTCTGCGGATGGCCTCCAGCGGCATCGTCATGGAGAGCGGACGAGTGCTGCTCACCGGGCCCGCGCAGTCGGTGCTCAACAACCCCGAGATTGCCGACCTGTACTTCGGCGGAGCGGTGCACGCGCCCAGCACGGCCGACAGCCCGGCCACCCAACCCACGGCCTGAAAGCAAAGGAACACAAACACATGTCTGCCACAAACCTCAAGATCGGCTGGATCGGCGCAGGCCGCATGGGCGCCCAGCTCGTCACCCGCCTGCTCGACGCCGGTTATGACGTCACGGTGTACAACCGCACCGCCTCCAAGGCCTCGGCGCTGGTCGAGAAGGGCGCGTCGGTGGTCAGCACTCCGGTGGAGCTGGCCGACCGCGATCTGGTGTTCGTCATGGTGTCCACGTCGAAGGATCTGGAGCAGGTGATGCTCGGCGACGGTGGCCTGCTCACCGGCCCGTCGTCGCCGCGGATCATCGCCGACTCTTCAACGGTGTCGGCGGAGGCCAGCGCCAAGATCCGCGCGGCGGCCAACTCTCGCGGCTGCGACTTCCTGGCCACCCCGGTCAGCGGCAATCCGAAGGTGATCGCGGCCGGCAAGCTGACGGTCGCGGTGTCGGGTCCGCGTGAGGTGTTCGATTCGATCGAGCCGGTGCTCAATGTGTTCGGCCGCGGCGTCACCTACGTCGGTGAGGGTGAGGTGGCGCGGTTGGTGAAGATCGCCCACAACCTGATGCTCGGTGTGGTCACCCAGTGCCTGGCCGAGATCACCGTGCTGGTGGAGAAGGGCGGCGTCAGCCGGGCCGACTTCCTGGCTTTCCTCAATGACTCGGTGATGGGATCGACCTTCACGCAGTACAAGACGCCGGCGTTCGTCAACCTCGACTTCGCGCCGACGTTCACCATGGAGCTGCTGCAGAAGGACTTCGATCTGGGTCTGGCGGCCGCCGACGAGCTCAAGGCGCCGATGCCCATTGCGTCGGCCACCCGGCAGATCGTGGCTCAAGCTGCGGGCGCCGGCCTGGGCATCGACGAAGACTTCGCGACGCTGCTACTCCAGGTGGCGCGCGGTGCGGGGATCAAACTCGAATCCGAGAACGTCTCCGTCGACGACGGTCTGACCCCGCCGGTGCATTCATGACGGCTCCGCGCCCGTTGGGTGCGCCCGGCCACATGGGCGTCGACTACGAGGAGCGGGTGGACTTCGCCCGGCTGCGCGAGTACCGGATCGGCCGGGCGAAGGCCGCGCTGGAGGCGTCCGGGTGTGGTGCGTTCCTGTTGTTCGACTTCTACAACATCCGTTACACCACGCAGACCTGGATCGGGGGTGCGCTGGGAGACAAGATGATTCGGTACTGCCTGCTGACCCGCGAGGGTGAGCCGATTCTGTGGGACTTCGGTTCGGCGGTGCGCCATCACAAGCTGTATTCGCCGTGGCTGCCGCAGGAGAACTGGAGGGCCGGGTTCCTGGGCTTTCGTGGAGCGGTCTCGCCCGAAGCCGGTCTGATGCGCGACGCGGTCACCGAGATCAAGAGCATCCTCACCGCCGCGGGTCTGGCGGACGCCCCGGTGGGCCTGGACATCGTGGAACCGCCGTTTCTGTTCGAGATGCAACGCCAGGGCCTGAAGGTGGCCGATGCGCAGCAGAGCATGCTCGATGCCCGGGTGATCAAGTCCCAAGACGAGATCATGCTGCTCAACCAGGCCGCGGCCATGGTCGATGGCGTATATCAGGACATCGTGGATGTGCTCAAACCCGGTATCCGGGAGAACGAGATCGTGGCGCTGGCCAACAAGCGGCTCTACGAGCTGGGCTCCGATCAGGTGGAGGCCGTCAACGCCATCTCGGGGGAGCGGTGCAACCCGCATCCGCACAACTTCACCGACCGCATCATCCGTCCCGGCGATCAGGCGTTCTTCGATATCATCCACTCCTACAACGGCTATCGCACCTGCTACTACCGCACCTTCGGGGTGGGCAGTGCCACCCAGAGCCAGCGCGATGCCTACAAGACCGCCCGCGAGTGGATGGACCGCTCCATCGACGCGATCCGTCCGGGTGTGGGGACCGACCAGATCGCCCGGTTGCTGCCCAAGGCCGAGGATTTCGGTTTCGAGAACGAGATGGCCGCGTTCGGACTGCAGTTCGCGCACGGCCTCGGTCTGGGTCTGCATGAGCGGCCGATCATTTCGCGGCTGAACTCGCTGGAGAACCCGATCGAGTTGCAGGCGGGTATGGTCTTCGCGATGGAGACCTACGCGCCGGCCTCCGACGGAATCTCGGCGGCACGTATCGAAGAAGAGGTCGTCGTCACCGACGACGGCCCGGTGATCCTGACGAAGTTCCCGGCGCAAGAGCTGTTCGTCGCGAACGAATACTAGGCGGGGACCCCTCGCTCCGCCGAAATCTGCGCCAGGGTCGTGCACCCTCCCCGGTCCACGACCCTGGTGCAGAAATCAGTGCCGTTGCTGCCGCACCGGCGGCGCCTGCCCGGCCGGCGGCGGGGCGGGATACCACTCCTCGGGCTCGGGCCACACGAAACCCTCTGGAATCGAATAGGTTTCGAACGTCGTGCCGGTCGCCTTCTCCGTGTCGAAGAACGCGAAGGCATTGGCGTCCTGGAACCGGCCCGACTGCACCAGCGGGAAACCCCGGGTGGCGAACTCATCGATGCGGTCCTGCCACGGTGTCTCGTCACAGTCGAACGCGACGTGCTGGATGCCTTCGCCGTGGGTGTCGAGAAACTCCTGGAAGATCGACGGCCCGTAGAGCGGCTGCATGATCTCCACCGCCAGGTCGCCTACGTCGGCGAAGCACACCTTGATCGCGAAGTCGGCCGCCTCACCGCGATAGCTGCGCTCGGTGACCGTGGTGGAGTCGAAGGTGTAGACCCGCCACGGCCCGATGCCGAGCCGCACCAGACCCTCCATCGTGCGGCGATGATCGGTGGTGACGAAGCAGATCTCGATCAGTTTGCCGAGGAAGCTGTTGGACAGCTGCGTTGCGCTGACCACGGCGGGAAGTTCAGTCATGCCCGCACCTTACGAGCCAGGACGAAGTACAGCTCGCCGGCGACGAGACTGCCTGAGAGCCAGGAGAAGTCGGTGTTGCCCCAGGCGACGGCCAGCGGACCCTGCATGGCGGGCACCAGGCCGAACTGCCAGACCCAGCCCGCCGCGATGCCGGCGCGAGGCTGAGCAGGCCGGCGGAGTTGACCTTCCCGTAGGCCGAGGTCTCGGCCGACAGATAGAGCGAGGCGGCGTCGAGCCGGCCGCGGCGGACAGCGAAGTAGTCGACCAGCGTGACCTTCCACCGTGCGGACCGGACGCCGATCGACAGTGCCGCCAGCGAGCAGGAGTACAGGTTCAGGATGTTGGTGGCGATGGGACCGTGGATCAGCAGCGTTAGCACCGGAATTGCCATCACCCCGAAGGTTCCGACCACCAGTGTGGACGGATCACTGCCGCTGCCCGCACTGGCCAGGCAGGCACCCAGAGCGGCCAGCCACACCGTCAGCTTCTCACCAGGTGTCAGCTCGGCTCCGGCGAGCGACCAGTTGACGTCGGTGGTGGCGATCGCCACGACGGTCATCACCGCCATCACCACCACGGTGGCGGGCACGGTGTACTTCTCGAAGCTGCGGATGGCGTAGAAGCCGTACAGCGCGAGGCCGAGCTGAATCGCCATGATGCTCGCCGCGACGGCGACCTCCAGCCAGGCGCCACCGGTGACGCCCACTTCCGCCAGGATCGCCAGCACCAGATCGAGCACCACCCAGGTGTTCACCCCCACCCAGCCCATGGTCAGCAGGAACTGCACCACTCCCGGCACGATGGACCCCCACCGCCCGAACGGCGCCCGGCCGAGCACCATCTGATTCACCGCCGTGCGGTGCCCGATGACGTTGAAGACCCCGAAGATGCTGCAGCCGAGAATATTTCCGGCAGCTACCACTACGAGAGTCTCGACGAGACTCAGGCCCAGCGTGATGCCGAGCGCGCCGAGCACCCAGTTGATGGGCGCGATATTGGCCCCCGACCAGATCCAGAACAGCTCCCACGGCGAGCAGTTCCTGCTGTCGTCGGGAATGGGTTCGATGCCGTTGGCATCAAACGGCACTGCGGCGTCGTCATCCGGTCGGGTGTCAAGCGGGCTGGTCGACATGGGGCGGCTCCTCGGTAATGTGGGCGTTCGCCTATCGAAACACCGCCGGGTCGAGCCGCAGAGTGTATAAACATCCACCATGCACTCCCGTGAGTGGACATAGGTACACCGATGCTTACTGTGGGTGCACTTCTTGCCGACACCACGCTGGAGCTCACGCTGCTGACACCCGGGGCGCCCGGCACCCTGGACCGGGAAGTGTTGTGGCTGCACAACACCGAGCTGCCCGACCCGTCGCCCTATATCCGGCCCACCGAACTGGTACTCACCAACGGACTGTGGCGCGCGGTGGTGGCGCCCGGCGAGTTCGTCGCCGCTCTGGTGCGGGCCCGCGCTGCCGGCCTGGTTTTCGGACTCACCGAACAGAACCCGGTCGCACCAACGGGTCTCGTCGACGCCTGCGCACAGGCGGGGATTCCGCTGGCCTCGGTGTCGATCGCGGTGCCGTTCACAGCCATCACCGAGGCCGCCGCGCGGATCCAGGGGGCGGCGCGACAGAACGCGCTCGCCGGTCTGGTCCGGCGCGGTAACGCGCTCGCGACGTCCATCTCCCGCGGCGGTGGCGCCGAAGGGGTGCTGGAGGTGCTGCGGCGCGACCATGACCTGCCACTGTTGGTCGTCGACCGGCTGGGCCGTCGGCTGGCAGGCAGCGCCGACCCCGAGGCAGATCGCGCCGCCGCCGAGGCACTGGTGCGCCGGCCACCGCCGCTGGAGGTCGATCTGCCCGGTGCCGGACGCGCCGCGGTGTACCTCGTCGAAGGTGCGATGGGCGAGGTCGACGCCGGCCTGTTCTGCCTCCGACCGCTGGCGGACCTGACGGAGGTGGAGCGCGGAGCCATCGACCAGGCGGCACGGTTCCTCAGCCTGGAAGTCACCAAACAGCAAGCATTGCAGGCGATCGAGTCGCGTTTCTCCAGTGAGCTGCTGGAGATGATCCTCTCCGGTGCCGCCCGGGCAGCCGACGTGCAGGACAGGTTGCGGGCGTTCGGGATCGACCCGTCCGCGCCGTTGGCGGTCATCACGATCGTCGTCGGCGACGGCCCCGAGCGCCCCACCGGCTCCACCGACGTCATCGAGGGCTTCTTCACGGCCAGGGACCTCGCCGGGGCTGTCCTGCTGTGCCCGACGGTGCGCCACGAACCGCCACGCATCGCCGACCTTCTGGTCAGCGATGCGGCCTACGACGCCGCCAATGCCAGCACGCTGCGCACCACCTTGGTGCTGAGCTACCTGGGCGCCTGCGGGGTGACGCTGCCGGTGCCCGGCGCCGACAGTGGGATGCCCAGCGGACTGCTGCTCTCGGCACCTGCCGGCGAGGACGGCATGCTGCTGGCCACGGCCGCCGAGGTCTTCTCCGAAGTCTGATCCGTCGTCAGCTCCGTGTCACTCGCCGCTGGGCCACCTCATCCCGGAACCGGGCGCGCTGCTCCAGCGCCTCCCAGTCGACCACCACGATTCCGCCGGCCTCCCGCCGCAACCAGCCCCGACGCGCAAAGTCGTTGAGCACCTGGTTCACTCGCTCTCGCGACGCCCGGACATGCAGAGCCAGCTCTTCCTGGTTCAGATCGAGGTCGACCTGCACTCCCAGACCGGTGCGGCGGCCGAACTGCGCGCTCTGCCGCACCAGTACCCGGGCCAGGCGTGTCGCGACGTCGAGTCCGTACACGTCCTCCAAGGAGTCGTTGAGCCGGCGCACCCGAGCCACCAGTAACTCCGAGAAACGGCGCAGGGTGGCGGGGTAGGTATCGAACCAGGCCCGGACGTCGGTGTTGGAGGCCATCATCAGCTGACACGGCTGCAGGGCGACCGTCGTCGCCTGGCGGGGACCGTCATCGAACACGGCGAGCTCCCCGAGGAGGTCATCGGGGCCGACGATCGTGAAGATGGTTTCCTTGCCTTCGTCGGCCGGCCGGGTGACCTTGAGTTTGCCGGACAACACCACGTAGATGCTGCCGCCCGGTTCACCTTCGCTGAAAAGTGTGTCGCCACGGTTCAGGGACAACGGATCTACCAGATCCTTGAACGCACGTACGGCATCCGGCGACTGGCCCTGGAGCAGGGCGCAGTCGTTCAGCGCCACACCCGGACCCGCCGTGCGCTGTCCCACATCGGCGACACTAGACCCTGCTCACACCCAGTTGGGCGGCAAGCGCGAATTCGTCGGCGAAGAACCAGGCTTCGACGACTTTGCCATCCGCGAACCGCCATGCCCCCATTTCGAGGAGCTCGATCTCGCGGCCGGTCGCCGGGATCCCGAACAGCTCGCCGGTGTGGGTGCCGCGGATCTTCCACACACACCAGACCCGGTCGCCCTTGGCGATGATGTCCAGGATCTCGTCCTTCCGGTCGGCGATGGCCGACGGGTGGTAGTCGCCACCCGACGCCGACGCCAGGTGCGCCATCCCTCGCCGGTGCACAACGAAGCCAGGACCATGAAACGCTTTGCGTTGCTCGAAGGACGCCTGTCGCAACTCCAGTGCCGTCTCGAGGTTGCGCTGTTCTTCGTCGGTGTGGCCGGCGGTGGACTCCGGATCGGCGGATCGGCCGACGAGGCCACCGCCGATAGCGTCAGGCACCACCGGTTTGCGCGTTCTGCAAGACGAAGCCGTTGATGTCGGGGACCTCGCTGAGCACACCGGTTTCCACCATGACCTCGGCGACCTTCTGTACTTCCGCCGTCAGAGTGCTCATGTCCGTGGTCTCCACGTACTCGTTGATCACCACTTTGTCGGCGACCTCGGGGTCGGCGGTGGTGAACGTCGACAACTTGGCCCGGACGTCATCGGGGTGGGTGTTGGCGTAGGTCGCGGCTTTGGTCAGCGCGCGTTGGAAGGCGGCCAGGGCCTTGGGGTTCTGCTCGGCGAACTCGCCGGAGACGACGTACCCGCCCACCGGGTAGGACCGCAGCTCCGGCGCGCTGTCGGTGGCGGCGTCGAAGATCGGGCGCGCGCCGAACTCGGAGGTCATCATGGTCCGGGTCGGGTCAGTGGTGCAGGTGGCATCCACATTCCCCGACTGCAGCACCACGGGGTGATCGGGAGGGGACACCTCGGTCATCGTGATGGCATCCACCGGCTGACCGGCGTCCAGTAGTGCTTTCTTGACCAACCAGACGCAGGTGGTGCTCGGGGAGAGTACCGCCAGGGTGCCGCCGACGAGGTCGGACAGTTCCTGCGCTGACGAATCGGATTTGACCAGCACCTCCATGCCGCCCGGCCGGCCGTGATCACTGATCTGTACCAGCCGCAGGTCAATACCTTCCGCGTACGGCTGCAGTGCACCACCGAGATTCACCCAGGCCATGTCCACCTGGCTGCCGATGACGGCCTCGACTGTACTACCGGCGCCCAGATCGATATCGGCCTCTACGTTGAGCCCTTCCTCGGTGAAGTAGCCCTCGTCCAGGGCGATGTGTAGTGGGACATTGCTGATGTTGGCCGGATTGGTGATTCGGATGGTCGTGGTTTCGAGTCCGTCGGGGCTTTCGGACACGTTCGCGGCGTCGTCGCCGCAGCCCGACAGGGAAAGGGCGGTCACGGCCGCAAAACACAGTGCTGTCGCACGACGATGGATACTGGATCGGACTGACGTCATGGTGAGTCTCCTTGTGGGTATAGGGGTTCAGGCGGACGTGAGGTTGGCCGGGGTGCCGGCGTCGCGGATGTGCTGGGCCACCTCACGTCGCATCGCGACGAACTCAGGTGCCGCCTTCGTCGCGATCTGGTCGCGCTCGCCGGACAGCCGGACGTCGAGTTCGGTGAGGATTCCCCCGGGTGAGCGGCGCAGCACCACCACCCGGTCGGCCAGGTAGATCGACTCGTCGATGTCGTGGGTGACGAACAGGATGGTCATCCCGAACCTCCGATGCACTGATCGGGTGAGATCTTCCAACTCCGAGCGGGTTTGGGCATCCACCGAGGCGAACGGCTCATCCATCAACAGCACCCGGGGCCGGTAGGCCAGCGCCCGGGCAATGGCTACCCGCTGCTGCATGCCGCCGGACAGCTCCCACGGGTAGCGGGCGCCTTTGTCGGCGAGATTGACTGCCGCCAGCGATTCGGCGACCCGGGTGCGCCGTTGGGCTTTGTCGAGTCCCAGTGCCTTGAGCGGGAACTCGATGTTCTGGGCCACCCGCATCCACGGGAACAACGAGCGGCTGTAGTCCTGGAAAACCACGGCGAGGTCGTCGGGTACCCCGTTCACCGGACGGCCCATCACGGTCACGCCCCCCGAGGTGGGAGTGACCAGCCCCGCCACACACTTCATCAAGGTGGTCTTGCCGCATCCTGAGGGTCCCACGATGGAGACGAAATGACCCTCGTCCACCGCCAGATCCACATTAGACAGCGCGATGTGGGCATCGGGCCCGTCGCCGTAGGTCTTGTTCAGATCATGAATCTCTAGTATTGCCATCGTAATTCCTTGTCTGAAGGGAGAGTCGGGTCAGCTCTGCAGGCTGGTTGCGCGGTGCCAGCCGAGGAATCGATGTTCCACCGCCACAAAGGCGACGTTGAGGCCGTAGCCGATCAATCCGAGGAGCACGATCGCCGACCACAGATCGAGCACCTGGAACTTGCGCTGCGCGTTGATGAGAAAGTAGCCCAGGCCGTTCATGGCCAGCATCCACTCGGAAAGCACCATCAGGATGAGGGCCAGCGACAATGACACCCGGATACCGGCGGCGATCTTGGGGCTGGCGGCCGGAAGGATCACCCGGAAGAACGTCACCGGCGTCGAGATGTGGAAGGCCGTGGCCGTCTCGCGGTAGGCCGGGTCCACCGATCGGACACCCTGCATGGTGTTCAGCAGGATCGGCCAGATGCAGCCGAAGGCGATCAACCCGATCCGCATACCGTCGCTGGCACCGAGCACCAGCAGGAAGATGGGCACGATCGCCGGTTTCGGCAGCGAGCGCATGAAGTTCACCGGCGGATCGATATACGCTGCCGCACTGGACCATTGACCGGCGATCACGCCGAGAGCGATACCGATGACGACAGCGATGGCCAGGCCGGCCAACGCCCGGCCGATGCTGGGCACCACATCAGACCAGAACTCCGCAGTCAGGAAGAACGACGACGCCGGGGCACTGAACCAGTTCTCATGAACGCGGGCCAGGATCTTCGACGGCGGCGGGAAGAAGACCGAATCACCCGCTACCGTGGCCACCTCCCAGAGGCCGAGCAGGCTCAGTGCCGGACCTACGCGCAGCAGCCACGTCATCGGTCGGGAACGTTGGGGCGCGGGACCCCTGTGCGTCCGTCGAATGCGACGGAACCGTTGTGAAGCAGGCGATGCTGCGGTGGTGTCGGGGGTGCCGGTGGTGCCCAGGGTTGTGGTCATCATTTCGCCCCTCTCGAATCCCAGGCGACCCAGCGACGGGACGCAACGACAGTCAGCCAGTTGAGAAAGAAGCCCACCAGGCCGGCCAACACCACCGCGGCGAAGATGCGATCGTGATGCATGCCCGAATAGCTCTGCAGCAGAATGAAATAGCCGATTCCATCCTGGGTTCCCACCGTGATCTCGGCGGCGATGGCGACGGTGAGGCCGGTTGCGAGCGCCAGCCGGACACCGGTCAGAATCAGCGGCATCGAGCTGGGCAGGATGACATGCAGCCAGGTCTGCAGGGTGGAGATCCGAAAGCTCCTGGCGGTTTCCACGGCTACGCGGTCGACCCCGCGCACTCCGTAGATGGTGTTGAACAGCAGCGGCCACAGCGTGACGTACACGACGATGCAGATCTTCATCGACAGTCCCTGGCCCAGCACCAGGACCAGCAGCGGGATGATCGCGATGCCCGGAACCGACCGCACGAAGTCGACGATCGGCGTGGTGGCGGTTGCCACCGATGAGTAGCTGCCGATCAGTAGTCCCACGGGAACAGCGATGGCTACTGCGATGCCCACGCCCAGCAGGACGGCCTGCATGGTGGCCAGAAGTTCGATGAGGAACTCCGGTGACACTGCCATCTCGGCTGCGCGTGGCAGCACCACGGTCGACGGTGGCAGCAGTGTGGGGTCCACCAGTTCCAGGCGGCTCAGCACCTCGTACAGACCGGCGAGGGCAGCGAGACCGACAAGACCGCGGACCGCGGAGCCGGCCCAGGCCCCGAGTCCATCGAGCTGAAGCCGGTGCCGCTGCGGGCGGGCAGGGCGCTTCGCCTGCTGCGCCGGCTTGGCACGCAGGGGCCCGGCCAGGGATCCGGCCACCGCCGGCCCGCTCATCGGGCACCACCGGTGGGTGCAGGCGATCGTCTACTGGCAACCACCACGAGGCCGCCGACCACGCCTACGGCAAGAACTGCGGCGGCTTCGGTCAGGGTCGGATGGGGCAGGCCCAGGAGCGCGTCCAGCGACCAGCGTCCGGTACCGCCGAGTAGCACGGCAACCGTGCCTGCCAATAACACCAACTCGTATTCGTAGCCGTTGGCCCGTCGGGACAGACCGTTGCGCGCGTGCAGCGCCACGACGTTGACCAGGGTGCTGACCAACAGCAGGCAGGCCAACGGGGTGGCCAGGCCGGCGACGAGTAGAGCACCCGCCGCCGTCTCGCTCACGCCCGCGACCACGGCCATCAGCGCGGGCGGGCGATAGCCCTGTCGAGCGAAGAAGCCTGTGGCGCCGCTGAGTCCTTCGCCGCCCCACCAGCCGAACAGTTTCTCACTGCCGTGGAAGAACATCACCGTCCCCACCACGATCCGAAGTACAAGCATTGCTTCATCCATTGCGGTCCTCCTCAGTGCGTCGGTGCCATGGTGTGGGTACTGACCCGCGGCAAGACTTCGTCGATGAACAGCGACAGCGAACGGTTGGAGATCTCCGGGGTCATGAAGCCGAAGTTGAACAGCAACGACATGTGGTGCACGCCGATCGCGTCGTAGCGTGAAAGCTGCTCGGCCACCGACTCGGGCGAGCCGATGATCATCGCGCGCTCGAGGAATTCGTCGGGGTTCTGCGGCGAGACACCCACGACGCTCTTGAGGTGTTTGGCATCTCGGAGCCCGGACACCAGACTGAAACTGCGTTTCTGGTTCTCGGCCATCAACGAGAGCCGTTCGCGCATCTCGCGCTCGGCCTGCGCGTCGGTATCGGCGACATACACCTGCTTCTGGACCATGCTCCACCGCAACCGCTCGGTGATGGTCGCCTCATCGTGGCCGGCTTCACGCAACGCCGCTTCATAGGCCACCCACCAGGTTTCGAGAACATCGGGGGTTTCCCGGGCAGTGAAGAAGTACCACCCCTTGTGGCCGGTCCAGCGGGCACCGTCGATGCTCTGGGTGGCGCGGGCGAACGGTGGGTGGGCGCGGTGAAAGCCCGCCGGCATGATCCGGGTGTGCAACAGTCCGCGCTCGAACTCGGTCTCCCATTCCAGTGGCGGATCCTCGGGCGATTTCGCCAGGGCCCTCTCGAGGATGTCCAGGTTGTGCATCATCGCCTCGTGACGGGTGCTGGGGTCGCGGCCGAGTCCGGCGTACTCGACCGGTGATCCGCCCGGTGCGAAGCCCACGATCACGCGGCCCTGGGTGAGAACGTCGATGAGGTTGCACTTCTGGGCCAGTCGCAACGGGTTGTGCAAGGTGGGCACCGCCACCGCCATGGTGAACATGGTGTCGCGGGGGACCTGCGGCGTGAGGTGTGCGGCAAGCATGAAATTGTCGCCGTAGGTGTTGTAGCCCGAGAAGTGATGTTCGGTCAGCGTGATGCCTGCGAAGCCGGCAGTGGTCGCCTGGACCGCCTGTGCGGCAAGCGTTTCGATGATCTGCACATCCTCGTGAGGCCCGCGGGTCTGGGCGTTGAGGTAGAGCGAGAACTTCATGGTCATGGTGATTCCGTCCAGGTTGTGGCTTCGGCCTGTCTGACAGAATTCAAGTGATGACGGACACAGTGCACCACTTAATGTGAAGTATTGCACTGCTCTGCAACCGATTGCAATGAGGGATCTGGAAGGGTGGCCCCACGACAAAGTCCCTGTCGCCGACGCGAAACACGCGCAGCGCCAGGGACTGTCGCAGGCCGAGGTCAGGCCACGGCCGCCGAGGTCAGGCTTTCCAGACCGTCTTGAGGTTGCAGAACTCCTGGATGCCCGCCGCGGCCAGCTCGCGTCCGTAGCCGGAATCCTTGACCCCGCCGAACGGCAGCTCGGGGTAGGAGACCGTCATCCCGTTGACGAACACCGCACCGGCATCCAGATTGGCGATGAACCAATCTTGTTCGGCCTCATCGTTGCTCCACACCGACGAGCTCAACCCGAACGTCGTCTGGTTGGCCACGCGCACGGCCTCGTCGCGATCGGCAGCCTTGTACACCGACGCCACCGGCCCGAACGTCTCCTCCAGCACGATCCGCATGTCCTCGGTGAGCCCGGCCAGCACGGTGGGGGAGTAGAAGAAGCCCGGCCCCTCGGGGGCCGTTCCGCCGGTGAGCACCTGGGCGCCCTTGGCGACGGCGTCGTCGACCAGTTCGGCTACATCGGACAGCCCGCCCTCGGTGGCCAGCGGTCCGACCTCGGTGGCCTCGTCCATCGGGTCACCGACCACCAGTGCGCTCATCTTCTTGGTGAAGAGCTCCACGAACTCGTCGTACACCTCGGCGTGGACGATGAAACGTTTTCCGGCGATACAGGATTGGCCGTTGTTGGAGATGCGGGCCTTGACCGCCGTGGTAGCTGCTGCCTCGAGGTCGGCGCTGGGCAGCACGATGAACGGATCGGAGCCGCCGAGTTCCAGGACGGCTTTCTTGATCTCCTGGCCGGCAGTCGCGGCGACCGACCGCCCGGCCGGCTCGGAGCCGGTGAGGGTGACGGCCTTGACCCGGCTGTCCTCGATCACGGCGGCGACGGCGCCCGAGCCGACCAGCAGGGTGCGGAAGGACCCGGTGGGAAAGCCGCCCCGCTCGAAGAGTTCGTCGAGATACAGCGCGGACTGCGGGACATTCGAAGCGTGCTTGAGCAGCCCGGTGTTACCGGCCATCAACGCAGGCGCGGCGAACCGGATGACCTGCCACAGCGGGTAATTCCACGGCATCACCGCCAGCACCACACCGAGTGGCTGCCACACCGTGCCCGCGGACGAGGCGGACACCGACGACGGGTCGGCGAGCTCGTCGCCGGCGAGGAACGCTTCGGCGTTGTCGGCGTAGAAGCGAATGTTCTTGGCGCACTTGAGTACCTCGCCGCGGGATTGAGCAATCGGTTTGCCCATCTCCAGGGTGATCATGGCGGCCGCGCGATCCACCTCGGCCTCCAGCAGGTCGGCGGTGGCGTGCATCCATTGCGCCCGCTGCGCGTAGCTGGTGGCCTTGAGTGCCTGGAAAGCGTCGGCGGCCTCGGCAATGCGGCGTTCGACCTCGGCGCTGTCGTGCGGTTCGAAGGTCTCGACCGTTTCACCGGTGGTCGGGTTGATGGTGGCGATCGCCATGTGGAACTCCTGTTCGGTTGAGGATCTTGGTTATTCGAAGACTTCGGGATGCCGGGCGAGTTGGCGTCGCGTGCGGCGGATGTGGCCGAGCAGCACCCGCTCGGCCTCATCGGAATCGCCTTCGCGGATGGCGGCCACCAGCATGTGGTGCTCGTCGTGCAAGATGCGGTGGCTGTCGCCGTCGAGCAGTCGGGTGAAGGCGCGACGGTAGTGCTGGGTGGTGTTCCACAGCCGCTCCACCGTGGGACCCAGGAACGTCGTGCCGGCGCCGGCGTAGCTGCCGAGGTGGAACTCGCGGTCCAACTCCAGGAACTGTTCCACGTCGTCGGAACCTTGCATCTCTTCGGCCAGCTCGGCGAGACGGTCGATCTGGCCGGAGTCCAACTGCGGCATGCTGTAACGCAGGAGCAGCGGTTCGATTCTCTCGCGCACCTGGTACAGCTCGACACATTCGTCGAGACTCAGCCGCGCGATCCACGCGCCGGCATTGGCCACCGTGGTGACCAGCCCGTCGGACTCCAAGATGCGCAGCGCTTCTCGCACCGGGACCCGGCTGGCGCCGTACTGGGTGGCGAGTTCTTCCTGCCGCAGCCGGGTTCCCGGCGGATAGGCCCCGTGCAGGATCGCGCGGCGCAACTCGTCGGCCACCCGCGCGCCGGTCACCCCGTCGCGGATCTGAGGTTGGGTCATGTGCGCATCAGTCGGCCGGGTTGTTCGGATTCCACAACAACACGTCGGCGTCGACTTCGTAGGCCTTGCCGTCGGGAAAGCTGACCAGTTCGAACTGCATGCCCCACGGGCTCAAAAAGTACACCCAGCGCTGGCCTTCGCTGGCGTTCCGGCTGGCCGTCGGTGTACCCAGAATGCGCACACCTTCCGCGCGGAGGTAGTCGACGGCGGCATCGAGATCGTGGACATAGAACGCGAGGTGGTGCCCGCCCACGTCGCTGTTGCGCGGCGCCGGTGCCTGGCCGTCGGCCGGCTGGTATTCGAAGATCTCGAAGTTCGCGCCGGTGCCGCAGCGGTAGAAGCGCAGCTCACGCATGATCGTGCGCGGATGGACATTGAGGTGCACCTGCATCCAGTCGTCATCATGGGCGTACGGCCCCAGCGTGTAGACGTGCGTGCAGCCGAGAACCCGGACGAAGAAATCGTGCGCTTCGTTCAGGTCCGGAACCGTGAAACCGATGTGATCGGTGCCCACCAGGCCAGGTAACGCCATACCAACCTCCGCTCGTAGTGGATCCAATATAGGCGCAAACGGACAATATTCCGCAGCAATCCGGCAAGAACTAGCCAAAGTGTATCCAATTGAGCTAGGTTGAGGTCCAGCTCACACCCAACGGAGATGAGGGTCATGCCACAGCTGAACCGCCTGGATACCGGCGCCCCCTGGGTCGAACTGTCGACAACCGATGACGACTGGAAAGCCGCCGACTCGGCACTGCTGGGCACCATGCTCGCCGAGTTGCACCTGATCCGGGCGTTCGAGGAAACCGTGCTGGAGCTGGCAGGCGAAGGTCTGGTGCACGGTCCCGCGCACTCCAGCATCGGCCAGGAAGGTGGCGCGGTGGGATCCATCGTCGGGCTGCGGTCCACCGATGCGGTCAACGGCTCCCATCGCGGTCACCACCAGTTCCTGGCCAAAGCGCTGACCCACGTATCCGGCGGCGACATCGACCCGGCCGCTGCGGTCACGCCCAAGATCGCGCGGGTGCTGCAGCAGACCCTTGCCGAGATCCTGGGCCTGGCGCAGGGGTTCTGCCACGGCCGCGGTGGTTCGATGCATCTGCAGTGGTTCGAGGCAGGCGCGCTGGGCACCAACGCGATCGTCGGTGGCGGAGTCCCGATGGGTGCGGGCAACTCGTGGGCACAGAAGCACAGTGGCACAACAGATCTGACAGTCAGCTACTTCGGCGACGGGTCTTCGCAGATAGGCTCCGTGCTGGAAAGCATGAACCTCGCAGCCGCCTGGAAGCTGCCGTTCTGTTTCTTCATCGAGAACAACCTGTACGCCGTCTCGACACGAGTGGACGAAATCACCGCTGACCCGCGGCTGTCGGTGCGCGGCCAGGGTTTCGGAATTCCCGGCTGGCGCGTCGACGGCATGGACCCCCTCGCGGTATATCTCGCCACCCAGCAGGCCGCCGACCAGATGCGCAGCGGCGGCGGTCCCGCGGTCATCGAAGCCGAGGTGTACCGGTTCTTCCATCAGAACGGGTCATACCCGGGTAGTGCATTCGGTTATCGCGACAAGGCCGAGGAGGCGCTGTGGCGCGCCCGCGACCCGCTGGAGAAGACGGCAACACAGATGATCGCCCTGGGTCTCATCGACGACGCCGGTGTCGCCGCGTTGCGCAGGCAGGCGCAGGACGCGATGACGGCCGCGGTGGGCGAGTTGTTGGAGTCCAACCCCGACGCGGCCGGTAAGCGACGCATCCGCCCCGAGTTGTGGCCGGATCCGGGTTTCGTCAACGTCGGTGTCCGCGGCGATGCCAGCGAGCTCGAGGCCCTTGCGGTGCTGGAGCCGACAACCTACGAAGGGCCCTGGCGGAAAACGAAGTTCGTCGAGGCCGTCGCGGGGGTGATGGACCGGCGCATGGAAACCGATGACCGGATCGTCATCTTCGGCGAGGACGTCCACCGGCTCAACGGCGGTACCAACGGCGCCACCAAGGGCCTGGCCAAGTACGGCGACAACCGGCTGGTCGGCACGCCCATCAGTGAGAACGCCTTCACCGGGCTCGGGGGCGGACTTGCGCTCGACGGCCGGTTCCGCCCCGTCGTGGAGTTCATGTACCCCGACTTCATGTGGGTGGCCGCCGACCAGGTGTTCAATCAGATCGGCAAGGCGCGCCACATGTTCGGCGGCGACAACCCCGTGCCGATCGTCCTGCGCACCAAGGTGGCGATGGGCTCGGGTTACGGGTCGCAGCATCTGATGGACCCCGCCGGGATCTTCGCCACCAGCCCGGGCTGGCGCATCGTCGCACCGTCGACGGCCGCCGATTACGTCGGCCTGATGAATGCGGCTCTGGCGCTTCAGGATCCGGTGCTCGTCATCGAACACGTGGACCTCTACGGCACCGCTGACCAGGTACCCGAGGGCGACCTCGACTACATCATCCCGCCGGGCAGCGCGGCGATCCGGCGGGCCGGCAACGACGTCACCGTCATCAGCTACCTGTCGATGGTCGCGCACTGCGCCGAAGCCATCGAGCAGACCGGCATGGATGCCGAACTGATCGACCTGCGCTGGCTCGACCGGGCCTCGATCGACTGGGAGACCATCGAAGCCAGTGTCAAGAAGACCAACGCGGTGCTGATCGTCGAGCAGGGTGCCCGCGGTAGCTCCTATGGCGGGTGGTTGGCCGATGAGATCCAGCGCCGACTCTTCGACTGGCTGGACCAACCCGTCGAACGGGTCTCCGGCGGGGAGGCCTCGCCCAGCATCTCGCGGGTACTCGAACGGGCTGCGATCGCACGCACCGAAGAAGTGGTCGCGGGCCTCGAGAAGATGCGCCTCGGCATGGGGAAACTCGGGGCGAGCGAAGCGACGGGGGATGGACACTGATGGCCACCGTGGTGCGGATGCCCGAGGTGCTGGCCAATACGGGTGAAGCGATCATCCAGACCTGGTTGGTGTCGGTGGGCCAGGAGATCGCCATCGGCGATCCCATCGCCGAGATCGAAACGGAGAAAGCGGTTGTCGAGTATGCCGCCGAGGTCGAAGGTGTGGTGTCGAAACTGCTCGCCGAAGCCGGTGCCACCATCACGGTCGGTGACCCGATCGCCGTGGTGTCGGCTCCCGGTGAGGCCGAGACCGACGTCGCGCCCGGTCTGTTGACCGGCGCGGTGCCGCAGGACCCCGAATCGGGTGCTCCCGTGCTGGAAGAAACGACCGAGACGCTGCCGGACGTGCCCACCGGAACGCCCGACGAAGCTCCGGCCGTGACGAACGGCCGTCGGCTCTTCGCCACCCCGCTGGTACGAAAGCTGGCCAAGGAGAGGGGAATCGACCTCGGCGCGGTCACCGGAACGGGACCCGGCGGCCGCATCGTACGACGCGACCTGGACCGACTGCCCACGCCCACTCCCGCCCCCGCGCCTGCACGTCAGCTGCCGGAAAAGCCGATAACCGCAACGGGTTACACGGACACTCCACTCACCGGCATGCGCAAAGCGATCGCCCGTCGGCTCACCGAGAGCAAGACCACGGTGCCGCACTTCTACGTCGTGGCGGACTGCCGCGTCGACGCTCTGCTCGAATTGCGTCGCACCATCAATGACACCACGTCATCCAAGGTGTCGGTGAACGATTTTGTGCTCAAGGCCGTCGCCGGTGCCTTGGTGGAAGTTCCTGAGGCGAACTCGATCTGGAACGGTGACTCGATCCGTCGCTTCGAGAGCGTCGACATCGCGGTGGCCGTCGCGGTCGACGGTGGGCTGCTCACCCCGGTGCTCCGCGGTGTGGAAAATCTGCCGCTGACGGCGATCACCGCG
Source organism: Mycobacterium sp. (assembly GCA_040512325.1). Taxonomy (GTDB): domain Bacteria; phylum Actinomycetota; class Actinomycetes; order Mycobacteriales; family Mycobacteriaceae; genus Mycobacterium. The sequence continues at coordinate 36,375 of JBEVFK010000045.1, forward strand.
CAGGTGGCCGATCTCGCCGGCCGTGCCCGTGGCGGGAAGATCAAGCAGGCCGAACTCGAAGGAGGTAGCTTCTCGGTGTCGAATCTCGGCATGTACGGCGTCACCGAGTTCTCTGCGATCCTCAACCCGCCGCAGTCGGGCATTCTCGCCGTCGGTGGTGCCACGCAACGCCCCGTGGTCGTCGACGGGGAACTGGCAGTCGGCACCGTCATGACCGTCACCCTGTCGGCCGATCACCGCGTGATCGACGGCGCGGTGGCGGCGCAGTGGATGGCCGCCTTCGTTCGCCGGATCGAGAACCCGCTGACGATCCTGATCTGAGACATCGTATTCCCCGGCGACGGGGTACATCTTGTGCCTGTCTGCGCGGGCTCAGCCGGGTTGTGATGGACCCATGACCAACAACAACACGACTATTGCACTGGTGACCGGAGCCAACGCCGGTATCGGCTTCCATCTGGCGGCGCAGCTCACCCGCGCTGGTGTGCGGGTTCTGCTGGGCTCCAGAGACCCGGCGCGCGGACAAGCTGCCGCCGCAGACCTGGTGCGGCACGGACTCGAGGTGCACCCGGTGACCCTCGATGTCACCGATGACCAGACCATTTCCTCCGTTGCCCGGCACGTCACCGACACCTACGGCCGGTTGGACCTCCTGATCAACAACGCCGCCATCTCGGGAGACGGTTCGCCCGCGTCGCAGGTGAGCCGCGCCGAACTGTCGCGGACGTTCGACACCAATGTCGCGGGCATCACCGCGGTCACCAACGCGTTCCTGCCCCTGCTGCGAGCGTCGGCGCAGCCACGGATTCTGAATGTGTCCAGCGAACTGGGATCGACCCGACTGGTCAATGACCCGACGTGGCCGTACTCGTCGGTTTCTGCCGCCGCTTACCAGGCGTCGAAGAGCGCGCTGGACATGCTGACCGTGCTCTATGCCAAAGAGTTGGCCGCGGAGGGCATCTCGGTGGTCTCCGTGAGCCCGGGCTACCGCGCGACCGGCCTCGACAACGGCCGCCCCATGGAAGGTGCCGGTGATCCTGCTGAGGGCGCGGCCGGCATCGTCGCGATCGCCCTGGCTGGGGAGACGCCCACCGGCCAGTTCTTCAGCTACAACGGGGAGCTGGTCGCCTGGTGATGATGCGCGCCCGTGCCACTATCGAAGTATGGATGGACAAGCGGCCGGCAAGTTCCTGCGAGCGATTCGCGAGAGTCGTGACCCTCGAGCGTTCGGGTTGAGCGCAGCTGGTCGTCGCACCACGGGACTTCGCCGTTCCGAGGTGGCCGAGCTGGCCCACATCTCGGTCGAGCACTACACCAACCTCGAACGGGCACGCGGCTCCGGCCCCTCCGAGCAGGTGATCGCGGCAGTCGCCGACGCGCTCCGAATGGGCGACGATGAACGGCGGCACCTGTTCCAGCTCCTCGGGCGCAGCGTTCCATGGGGGACCGAGCCCAGCATGGAGGTCACCCCGAGCGTCGCCGAACTCGTGCAGGGGTTGGGCACCACCGCCGCCATCGTGCTGAGCGCCCGCTTCGACATCCTGGCCTGGAACGCCGAGGCCATGATCCTGATGGAGGACTTCGGTGCTCTGGCCCCGAGGGAGCGCAACATCGCCCGACGGCACTTTCTGCCCGTCCCGGGGCTGCGACCGCACTACGGGATGAGTGGGGTGGCGGAGTTCTCGCGGATTGTGGTGGGGCAACTGCGCGCCACCGCAGCCCGCTACCCCCGTGACCAGCTCACCCGGGAGTTGATCTCCGAGCTCCTGACCGCGAGCCCCGAATTCGCCGCACTGTGGGAAGACGCCACCGTCGTCACCCTCACACACATGATCAAGCGGCTCGAGCATCACGAGCTCGGCAGCCTGACTCTGTCCTGCGACGCCCTGCTGGATCCGCACCGCGATCAGAACATCGTGATGTTCTCGATCATCTCGGCATCACCCAGGCGGGACGACGTGATTGCAGATGTGTTCGAAGACGACTTCCGCACGGACGCCGGCCACCTCACGCCGCTTGGTCAGCGAGTCGAGGACAAAGTCGCTCAGCGCCTCGGTTGATGCCACGACCACGTGCACCAGCAGACGCTCGTACCCGCTCCAATGCGGTGGGGGCGCGGCGCCGAGCTGGGCCGCCAACTCGCGGTCGCTGCGCCGACCCTCTGTCTGCAGCCCGGCCAGAAGCGCCGAATCGAGTTCGTCCATGATGGACGGCTCCTCACTGCCGCGTGAGGATGTGCCCATGGTGTTCACCACCGATGCCGCACGGATCACTTGGACGCTGAACCGGGACAGGATCGTAGACGGCCTGAAGTTGCACACCTGAGCTCAGGGCAAGACCGGCGCCGGCTGGGGGAGTGGGTGGGCGCCCTCGGGCCGCAGCCCGTCGAAGATGATGGCGAGGTAGCGCTGCCACAGCAATGGTGTTGGGGCGGAGAGATTTTCGACGACGTGCACAGGTGCGCACATCAGCAGAAAAATATCTGCTTCGGCGATGTCCGGGCGGATGGCGCCGGCGTCGCGGGCTCGATCGACAAGTTTCCCGAGGTGCACGTGCAGTTTGTCGCGCACCGTGGTGACCCGGGGGTCGCCATCGCTGGCCGACTGGAGGAACGTCAGGTCATGCTGCTGACGGTGGTCGGCGGCGACGGTCAGGAACTCCAGTAGTGCCGCCCCCGGGTCCGCTGCATCGGCGAGTTGTCGGGCTGTCTCCGCGAGCGTGGAGATGTGACCGGTGACGATGGAGGCGATCAGATCCTCCTTGGTGGTGAAGTGCCGGAACACCGTGCCCTTCGCCACACCGGCCCGCCGCGCGATATCGGCCACCGAGGCCGACGGCCCGTGTTCGGCGAACTCTGCCTCGGCGGCAGCCAAGAGCAACTCTTTGTTCCGTGCGGCGTCTGCACGGATCGGTCGGGCCGTCGATGTCACCGGTCGAGGATACCAAGTTGACCGATCGGTCATCTTATGACACGGTGGTGGCGAAGGTGACCGATGGGTCATCTTGTTCTGACAGTCGAAAACGCTTGGAGGACAGATGAAATTACGCGGTGCGACAGTTCTGGTCACCGGGGCCAATCGCGGGATCGGCCACCACTTCGTTGTCGAGTCACTACGGCGAGGAGCCAAGGTGTACGCCACCGCGCGTCGCCCCGAACTCGTGGACGTCCCCGGTGCGGAGGTGGTGCGGCTGGACATCACCGACCCGGCATCGGTGAAGGCGGCAGCGGCGCTTGCCGGCGATGTGGAAGTACTGATCAACAACGCCGCCGATACCGCCGGCGGAAACCTCGTCACCGGAGACCTGGCCGCGATCCGGTCCACCATGGACTCGAACTATTACGGCACCCTGGCGATGATCCGGGCGTTCGCGCCGATCCTCGCGCGCAACAGCGGCGGCGCCATCCTCAATGTGCTGTCTGCCACGGCATGGACCACCGTCGACGGCAACACTGCCTACGCAGCCGCCAAGTCGGCGCAGTGGGGTCTGACCAACGGAGTGCGCATCGAACTCGCCGGCCAGGGCACCCTCGTGTCCGCTCTGGTGCCCGGATTGGTGGGCACCCAGACGCTTTTCGACTTCGCCGACAGCGCCGGCGTGGAGCTCCCGGAAGGTGCGGTGATGGACCCCGCTGATCTGGTGCGGCTGGCGCTCGACGGCCTGGAGGCCGGCGAGATCGAGATCCTGGACCCGCTTGGACGCGAGGCGAAGGCCACTCTCGCCGGGCCACCGCGTGCGTTCGCGCTGTAGGGTCCGCTGCTGTCCGGCCGCTGCGCGCAGTGCCTTGGTCGAGCGCACCGTTGTGGACGGATAAGCCGGCGTGTTGCCGTACAGACTCGCGCGCTCGGCCTCAGGCGAAGTTGGGGTGCACCACCCGCAGCTTGTCCGCGATTCGAGTGAGGGCCCGCAGGTCGGTGGGGGACAGGGGGTCGAGCACCAGCTCACGTACCGCACGCACATGCACCGGAGCCGCCTTGACCACCAACCGATAACCAGCATCGGTGAGTTCTGCGAGGGTGTAGCGGCCATCGTCGGGATCGGGTGAACGGGTCACCCAGCCGCGTTGTTCAAAACGTTTGACGACGTTCGATAATCGCGACAGCGAGCCGTTGGCCAGAAATGCCAACTCGCTCATCCGGATTCGACGATCGGGCGCGTCGGAAATTTGACTCAGGGCCAGGTACTCGAACAGCGTCAGCTCGACCTCACGCAGCGGTGACTCGAGCCGGCCGGGGAGTAGCAGCATCAGCGCCACCAGCCCGGTCCATGCCTCCTTCTCCTCCTGGGTCAGCCACTGCGGATCCTCGATACGCGCCATCCCTGCACTTTAACGGGCCTGCGTCACTTCACGGGTGAAGTGGCGCGCGGTCAGGACAACGACGGTTCAGGGAGCCCGCAACTGCCGTCGACAGACCCCTGGTTGTGGGGAGGACCCACGCCTCGCGGGTACGTCGTCGACGGGGCGCACTAAGATGGCCCGTGTCGAACTTGGAATTGCGCCAGTGCGTGCAGCCAGCATGCTTGGGCCTACCTCGACGAGGAGCGCAGTGAGGGAACAGGGTTCGCAGGACGTTCGGCCGGCGCAAGGCGACTTGGTATGACCGGAGGCGGTTTGCGCAAGAAGCCGCTCCAGGAGCGTTCGAAGGCCACCACTGCGCTGATCCTCGAAACCGCCAAACGGTTGTTGGTCGAGGCGGGTTATGAGGCGGTGGCCGCGTCGCCGACGTTGTTGTTGCAAGAGTCGGGCGTGAGTCGCGGATCGTTCTACTCGTTCTTCGAGACTCCCGAGAAAGTGCTCGAGGAACTGGCATTCCAATGCATGCAGGAATCCGCGGTCCTGCTCGACGACATGCTGCGGGCAGGCGCGATAACGAACTGGCACGATGTGGTCGACACCATCATCGAGTTCTACATCGCCTGTTACGAGCGGCCGCTCGTACGGGAGTTATGGGTGGGTCAGAATCTCACCCCGCCCGCGCGCGCGGCCGACCGTGCGTGGATGGAAGGGGTGGCCCAAGAACTGCTGTCGGCCCTGCAGGGTTTCGCGCCGCTCTTCGGTCGGCTCGAGATGCGTCAATGCCTGGTCGCCGTCGAGATGCTCGAGCGTCTCTTCCAATACGCGTACACCGAGGATGCCGACGGCAGTCAACAGATCGTTGGAGAGATCCGAATCATGCTCTTCCAGTATCTTTCTCACTACTCCGGACCTGAACCGGAGCCCAAGGTGCGCGGGCGAGTGGCCGCGCGCACCAAGAAATAGATCCGGCTCGGCCTGGCAAAGGTAACGCGGATGTGACCCGCGAGGCACTCCCGGAAATATACTCGAGTTTAGACTAGCGTCGTATATCCAAGGCCACTGCCTGGGAATCTCTGCGTCAGAACAGGATACGAACGCACATGGCTGTTCAAAACATCGGCCGCCTCGACGGCAAGGTGGCTATCGTGACCGGAGCGTCGCGGGGTATCGGCCAGGCAATTGCGCTCAAGTTCGCCGAGGAAGGTGCCACCGTCATCGCGGCGGCCCGAACCGTTGCAGACCTCGCGGACACTGCGGCTCAGGGCGCCGGTCGAATCGTCACCCAGACCTGTGATGTGCAACAGGCGGCAGACGTGCAGGCGTTGGTCAACCGGGCCGCCAACGAATTCGGCGGCCTCGACGTGATGGTCAACAACGCCGGCGTGGCGCTGCAGGACCTTCTCGTCGACGTCACCGAAGCTGACTGGGACACCACGATGAACACCAACGTCAAAGGCACGTTCTGGGGTCTGAAGTTTGCCATACCCGCGATGAAGGCAGGAGGCTCGATCATCAACCTGGGGTCGATCACCAGCTTCGCGGCCGAGCAGACCTCGAGCGCTTACGTGACATCCAAGGGCGCTGTTCTCATGCTGACCAAGAACGCCGCCGCTGAGACCGCCCCCCTGGGCATCCGGGTCAACATCATCTGCCCGGGGCCCGTCGACACACCCATGGCGCGGGTCTATTTCGAGGCGACGATGGGGTCGGCGGAGAAAACGGAGAAATTCGTCCGGACCTTCGCGCCCCTCACCGGGCTGATTCCCACCGAAGACATCGCCAGAGCAGCTCTGTTCCTGGCCACCGACGAGTCGAGGAGCATGACCGGTAGCTCGCTACTCATCGACGGTGGCCTGCTTGCCTCATGGGATCACCTCGAGCCTGCGACGTGAGGTCTGGCGGAACCTCACCAACTCGGCGATGGTGAGCACGGGGAGGTCGAGGCGGCGCCCCAGCTCCTCCGCGGCTCTCATCCGCATCATTTCGCCTGTGTCGGTGACCAGTTCGGCGATAGCAGCCACCGGTCGCAGTCCCGCCAGTTGGCACAGATCAACCGCCGCCTCAGTGTGTCCGGGTCTCTCCAACACGCCGCCACTTCGCGCCCGCAACGGGAATACATGGCCGGGCCGGATGAGATGGTGGGAGGTGCTGAGTGGATCGGCAAGTACTTCGAGGGTTCTGCGTCGATCGCCGGCACTGATCCCCGTGCTGACACCGTCCCGGGCGTCGACACTGACGGTGTAGGCCGTACCCTTCGGATCCTGATTGTCCGAGACCATCTGTGGTAATGAGAGCTGTTGTGCAAGTTCGGAAGTGAGCGGAGCGCACAGTAGGCCCGAGGTCATCCGAATTGTCCAGGCAACCCAGTCGGTACTGGTGGTCTCCGCCGCCAGCACCACGTCGGCCTCGTTTTCGCGGTCGTGGTCGTCGGCAACCAGGACCGGGAGCCCTGCCTGCAGAGCCGCGACAGCGCAGCGCACCGCGTCAGACACCACTGGCCTCTTGGTGGAGGCGGCGGAAACCGCTGCGGTGAAACACCATGGGCGACACGTCGGGATTCACGGTCAAGGCATTGACGGTGAGCACCACGATGGCGTGGTCGCCTGCCGGAATCTCCTCGTGCACAGCGGTGTCGAGCCACACGCTGGTGCCGTGAATGAACACTGCGCCACTGTCTGAGGTGGCCGTCTCCACACCTGCGAATCGGTCACCGGACTTCGCTGCCAAGACCCGGGCAGCGCTGTCGTGGATCTCACCGAGGACGCTGATGCCCAGATGTGACGCCGAACGAAGGCGCGGCCACGTGGCCGAGGAGTTCTGGATGCAGAATGCGACCAGGGGCGGCTCGAGGGATACCGACACGAAGCTGCTCGCCGCCAGGCCGACGCGCTCGCCGTCCACTTCCGCGCAGATGGCGACCACGCCGCTGGGGAAGTGCCCGAAAGCGTCTCGGAGCGCGCGAAAATCGAGGGCATGCGCTGGGGTAGTCATGGTGTCTCCGTGTAGGTCGCGTGAAGGTCGGACAGGGCCGACGGTGATGTCCCCAGTCAACGGGTCGCCGGTGACCGGGGTGAAACCCCGATATGGCAGTCACATTGCGCCGATTCGGATTCAGCACGAATGGACCGGGGCTTTCGCCCCCGGGCGGGCGGGCCTACCGGCGTCATCGACAAATCCGGTGGCCTGAACAGCGCGAATCCAAATGAGAGGCGGCGTAAAGCGATGTTTCCCGCGCGAGACACCTCCGCAATACCGGAGGAGTCCAATGGCAGGTGCGACGCAGGCCATACGCCACAGGGCAAGGAGCAGTTCTCAGTGAAGAAAATGCATTTGGGTTGGTTCATGAATTATGCGCCGCCCCAGTGGGTCGATCCGTTCGACCGGATCAACACGCCCTGGGAGAATGGCGATTTTCATGTCGAAATGGCGCAGATGCTCGAGAAGGCCTGCTTCGACTACATCATGATCGAAGACACCCTGATGGTGTCCGATGCGTTCGGCGGTACCACCGAGGCGACGCTGAAGTACGCGCTCCAGGCCCCCAAGCTCGATCCCGTACTGCTCGCCACCATGATCGCCAAGAACACATCGCGCCTCGGTGTCATAGCGACGATGTCGACGCTGGCGTATCAGCCTTTTGTGCTGGCCCGGTCCATCTCCACCCTCGACCACCTCTCTGATGGCAGGTGTGGATGGAACATCGTCACCAGTGGTGAGGACCAGGCGGCGCAGAACATGGGCCTCGACGCCCTGCCGCCGCGCGAACAGCGTTACGAGATGGCCGACGAGTTCGTCTCGGTGGTCTCGGCCCTGTTGGACAGCTGGGACGAAGACGCCATCGTGATGGATCGCACCAGCGGCACCTATGCCGATTTCACCAAGGTGCGTGAAATCAATCACGTCGGAAAATACTTCAAGGTTCGTGGCCCGCTGAACACTCCCCGCTGCCCGCAGGGTCGCCCGGTCTATCTGCAAGCCGGTGGCTCGCCGCGTGGGCGTCAGTTCGCCGCTGAGAACGCCGACTGTGTCGTCACCCTCGCCAACGGCGTGGAGGGCATGAAGGAGTACCGCGATGACATCCGTTCGCGGGCAAGCGATGCCGGACGAAACCCCGACGACATCAAGTTAATGTTCCTGATCACCCCGGTCCTCGCTGACAATCCGGAGGCCGCCGAGGCCAAGCGGGCCGCGATGACCAGTACTGATGCCTTCATCGTCAGCTCTCTCGGGCAGATCGCCTCGGTGACCGACATCGATTTCTCGAAGTTCCCGCTCGATGAGCCGCTTCCGCCGCTGACCACGAATGGGGAGGCGGGCTCATTGAAACGTTTTGCCCAGGAAGGCAGCGGTAAGACGCTGCGGGAGCTGGTCACCGAGGCAACAGGTTTCGCAAGCTCCTTGGCTCTGGTGGGAACTCCGAAGTCGGTGGCCGCCGAGATGACCGAGGCTCTCGAAGAGGTAGGGGGCGACGGCTTCCTGCTCACCACGCCGGTCCAGCACATGAGTCGACGGTATGTCACAGAGATCACCGAAGGCCTGGTGCCGGCGTTGCGCGATCTGGGCGTGGTGCGCGAGTCCTACGGCCACGCCCAGCTTCGCGACAACCTGCTGGACTTCTGAGATGTCGTGGCCGCAGCGGCGTGCTGACCACGAACGACAAACGGCAACCGCCTCAGTGTGACCGATTTGGTGTGCCCTGGTGAACCACAGCGTGTTTGAGGAGAAGGCCGGCTGATGATCCCGATTCCGCAAGACGATGCCACACGACGGGCGATGCTCGCCGAGGTCCAGGCCAGCGTCGAAGACTTTCACGGCGTGGCCGGATTCTCCGTCCTGCGCACAGAACGGCCCGGCTCTGCCATCGGCGCGCACGGCGGCATCCAGGACGACGTACAGCTCGACCGGGTGCTGACCCGGATGCGGATGCAGCCGACGGGTGCCTTCGGCGGCAAGTTGATCATCATCTGCACCAAAGCCGAGCAGGAGTGGCGGATCGCCCGCCTGTCCGGAATCCGGGGCATCCCACCGGAGTTCGTCGATGACCGAACTTTCACCGACGAGCAGGAGGCGCAATACGAGATCTTCGCGATGCGATTCACGCAGTACCCCGCCGAAGACGGAATGCCTGAGCACTACACGCCGGCCTGGAAGACGCGCGGGGAGAACTGGTCATGACAGGTACCGAGATGTGGCCCGACATGCTGCGGCTGACCGGATATGGCAGCAAGTGGTCGGTCGAACAAGGCGACAGTGTCGACTTTTTCGTCAACTGCGACGGGCCGGCCTCCTACCGCGCTGAGCTGGTCAAGCTGATCCACGGCGACACCCACCCCAGCGGCCCGGGCTTCAAGGAAGCAGTGATCGACTCGCCGGTGAACGGCAGTTACCCGGGCCGCTCCCAGACGATTCATGCCGGCTCGTACGGCATGGTGGCTGATCGACGCCCGCTGCGGGTGAAGAGCTTCACCCTGCAGTGCTGGATCTGGCCCACCATGCCCACCAAGGTCGACGGCTACTGGTCACCCGGCGAGCAGATGATCCTGGGCAAATGGGCTGACGGCAACGGTTACGGTCTGTTCCTGGATGTTTCGGGACGGGTGTGCCTACGGATCAACGGGCAGACCCTCACTGCCGCCGAGCCGGTGCGTGACCGCGCCTGGCATTTCCTCGCCGCGACGTTCGACGCCGACACCGGCCGGGCTGTTTTGTATCACGAGCCGCAGATCCGCTACGCGCTCGATCCGTTGACCGAACCCGTCGAGGCGGTGTTCACCGAGGCCGCCACACACGCGGGCGTGCCGTTCACTTTCGCCGCGCACCCGAGCCACTCCGAGCCCGACGCCTCGTCGCTGCAACCACGGGGTTGGGTGATGACCGACCACTACAACGGCAAAATCGATGCGGTCCGGCTGTGCTCTCGAGCCCTGAGCAGGCTCGAGATCGAAACGATGAAACTCGGTGCAGCACCGGGAATGGATGAACGGCGCGGCGCCGGACCCTCGGCTGACCTGGGCGCCACCATGGTGGCCGCCTGGGATTTCAGCGTGGAGATCCCGACGACCACGATCGTCGACGCAGGTCCCTACCGGCTCGACGGGGAACTCGTCGGGATGCCGGCCCGCGGCATGACCGGCCACAATTGGAGCGGCGCGCAGGTGTCCTGGGCGGCGGATTCCCGTGAGTACGGGGCCATCCATTTCCACGATGACGATGTCGATGACGCCCGCTGGGACGTCGACTTCACGCTGTCGGTACCGGACGACCTACCGAGCGCCGTCTACGCCGTGAAACTCACCACCGACGACGGTGACGAGGACTACATCCCGTTCATGGTGCGTACCTCGCTGGGTGCCCCGCAGGCCAAGATCGCTGTGATCATGTCGACCACCGACTACATGGCCTACGCCAACGAACATCTGGCCAGCAACGGCGGCAGCATGGAGGCGTTGATGTACCGCACGCCGATCATGGCGCCCCAGCACGTATTCCTCAGCGTGCACCGTGAATACGGCTACTCGACCTATGACACTCACAGCGACGGGTCCGGAGTGCACCTCTCGTCGCGGCTGCGCCCCATCCTGAACTTCCGGCCCAAATGCGACTCACCCACCATGCAGGCACCGTGGCAGTTCAACGCCGACCTGCATCTGATCGACTGGCTGACCGAACTCGGGTATGAGTTCGACGTGATCACCGATGAGGACATCAGCTACGACGGTCTGGAGCGCATCGAGGGTTACAACGTGCTGATCACCGGGTCACACCCCGAACACAAGGACAGCCGCTATCTCGATGCCATCCACAGCTATAACGATCGCGGTGGCCGGTTCATGTACATGGGTGGGGACGGCTTCTACTGGCGGCACACCTTCCACCCGGCGTACGGCCGCGGTGAGGTCACCGAACTGCGGCGCTGCGAGTCGGGGATCCGGCCGTGGCAGGCTCAGCCGGGCGAGTATTACCACCAGAGCGACGGCAAACTGGGCGGGATGTGGCGGTTCCTGGGCCGTGATATGGCTGCCGTCAGCGGGACTTCCATGGTGGCACAGGGTTTCGACGCCTCGACGTACTTCAAGCGCACCCCCGAGAGTGACGATCCGCGGGTGGCGTGGGCGTTCGAGGGGATCGGTTACGACGAGCGGCTCGGCGATTTCGGGCTGGTCGGCGGTGGCGCCGCCGGAGCCGAAGTGGACAACGTGGACACCACGCTGGGCTCACCGCCACACACTTTGCTGGTGGCGACGTCGGCCGGGCTGCACACCGACGCCTATCTGACGGTCACCGAGTTGATCTTGACCAACGCGCCCGGACATACCGGCACCCAGAACCCGCGCATCCGGGCCGACATGGCGTTCCACGAGACCCCCAACGGTGGCGGGGTGTGGTCATTCAGTTCGATCTCGTATTGCGGCAGCCTGTCGCACAACAACTACGACAACAACATCTCGACACTGACGGCCAACGTACTCAACCACTTCGCCCAGGACGGACCGCTGCCCGCACCGGATGCTTCGGAACTGCGCTCCCGTGGCAGGTTTTCCTCGACCCCGGCGCTGAACTATCACCTGCCCGAGGAGATCGAGGCCTGATGAAGCCGTTTGTGGCGCAGGACAATCTGCTACTCAGCCCCACCTCCACGGGGCGTCATCCTGCCGCGGACACATCGGACTGGACGGGGATCTGGGTGTGTGTGGGGTTGGTGGAGCAGCTCACCGAGGTGGGGGCGGTGCTGCCGGCGACCATCGGCTATCACGGCGCGCATGTCCGCCGCACGGAGGACGGGCTGCTGGCTGCGATCAATGCCCGGCCATTCGGCGGGTGTGTGTCGATACCGGTGCACTGCGGCAGCACCCGCAACGTCCGATGTCCACAACTGGCCTGCGCCTTCAGTGAGGACGGTGGCGTGCTCGACAGCCGGACCGACCCCGGCGGCACGGCCAGGGTGGGGTTCCTCGGTGACGGCCGCAGGACAGTCACACTTCCTCTTGCACAATGGGGTTCGCTGTTGTTTGTCAACGTCACGATGGCGAGGCCGCCGTCGCTGCCCATCGCCGAGACACCAGCGCTGGATGACTCGCAGGTGGTTGCGACAGGCCGGCAGGTGGTGGCCGGGAATTGGCTGGGCAGTCCGCTGAAGGCCGCGACAGCCTTTGCGGTGTCGGCGAAAGACACGGGCAGTCCAGATGTCGATATCACCACGGTGGCGCCGAACGTGGCGTTGGCCCGTTACGGCACAGACACTTTCGTAGCATTCAGTCGGCCCGCCGGCCACACCCGGAGCACCGTCATCTGGGCGCTGTTGAGTGTGGCCGGCACCGACTCCTCCATCGATCCACGCCGGATGGATCGCGTTCGTTTCTGAATCATCGCTCGGTAGGTCAGGGTGCTTCTACATGGTCCCAGGACGCCAGCAGTCCTCCGTCTACCAGGATGGAGCTCCCGGTCATGCTCTTGGAGTCATCGGTGGCCAGGAACAGCACCGCGCTGGCGATGTCGTCGGTGGGGATCATGCCGGTGAGCGGTGCGAAGGTGCGGGTGAACTTATCGGCCGCCTCCGCCGATCCCATGGCCGCTTCGAAGAAGGCACGGGACATCTGGGTCTCCGTCGAGCCGGGGCAGACTATGTTGACGCGGATCCCGAGATGAGCAGTCTCCGCGGCCGCGTTTTTGGTGAGCAGCAGCACAGCACCTTTCGAGGTCACGTAGGCCGACGAAGTCTGTTCTCCGCTGAAGCTGTTCACCGAACCGATATTGATGATCGAACCACCGCGTTTCATCACCGGGATGCCGTACTTCAGACCCCAGAATGTCCCCTTGACGTTGGTGTCCATCGTGAGATCCCAGTCCTCCTCGGTGGTCTCCACCAATAACTTCTGCACGGCAACTCCGGCGTTGTTGACCAGGACATCCACTGCGCCGAAGTCATCCAGAGCCCGAGCCAACAAGGCCTGGACGTCCGAGGCCTTCCGCACATCGCACGGTTGGGTGACGATGCGGCCCTCACCCGAGGCGGCGGTCTCGGCGAGGTCATCGGTGTTCCGCGCCGCGGCGACCACGTGTGCGCCTTCCCGGGCGAACCTGATGGCGATCGCCTGTCCGATGCCGCGCGAGGCGCCGGTGACGATGGCGACTTTGCCCTGCAGGCGGCCGTTTTGATCAGGCATCAGGCGGCCGCACTTTCGACGTGGTTCGCTGCGTTGTCGGTGAGATGGTCGGCGTCGACATCGTCCTCGACGATGATGACCTCGGAGGGTCGCCAGCTCGCCACCACCTCCGCCCCGGGTTGCGTGCTGAGTTGGTATCCCGGCGACATCGCGTGCCGCGGGACCTCGGCAATCAATCGTGTGCCATCCACCAGGAGCACGTGGACCGCAAAGTCGGAGCCGGTGAACGATACGTGTTCGATTGTGCCGGAGGCGAATTCGCAGTCCAGTGCCGTCGGAGCATCGTGCCCTGCGGTGATGGTCACCTGGTCAGGGGGTAATACGGCGCTGAGCCGCATTCCGGGTTGGACCCATTCCGGGGTTGCGCCGTGCACGAGGACTCCGCCGGTGTCGATCGAGATTTCACCGCCGTGCTGGGCTGTCCGGCCGCGTAATACCGTGCCGACGTTGAGGAATTGCGCGACGTAAGCGGTCCGGGGTGCGCGGTAGAGCGCCACCGGGGTGTCGACCTGCACGATGTGTCCGCGATCCATCACCGCGATGCGGTCCGCGATGGCGCAGGCCTCCTCCTGGTCGTGGGTCACATGGACGAACGTGGCACCCGTGGATTGCTTCAGCCGTACGAGTTCGTCCTGCATCTGCCGGCGCAATCGCAGATCCAGGGCGCCGAACGGTTCATCGAGAAGCAATACGCCCGGTCGCTTCACCATGGCGCGCGCCAGGGCGGCCCGCTGCTGCTGGCCGCCTGAGAGTTCGGAGATGCGCCGATCAGCCAGGTGCTCCATGCCCACGATGGCGAGAGCCTCGTTGGTGCGCGTCTGGCGTTCTTTGCGTCCGACCCGTTCCATCTTCAGGCCGAACTCGACGTTGGCTGCGACGTTCAGATGCGGAAACAACGCGTAGCTCTGGAACACGGTGTTCGTCGGCCTGGCGTGCGGAGCTTTGTGGGTGACATCTTCCCCACCCAACTCGACCCGACCGCTTGTCGGCTCGACGAAGCCTCCGATGATGCGCAGGGTGGTGGTTTTGCCGCATCCGCTCGGGCCCAGCAGCGCAAACAGTTCACCCTGTTCGACGTCGAAGGACACGCCGCCGCCGGGTCCGCCCAGGGCGTATCCGACAGTGTCGCTGTAGGTCTTGGTGAGATCGATACACCGAAGTCTGGTCATACTGCTCCTGCTTCTTTGGAACGGATCTGGAGTCCTCTACGCCCGACTGCGATCAGCACGCCGGTGAAGATGAGGACGAATGAGGCCACCAATATCAGCGTTGACAGGGCGGTCAGTTCAGGGGACAGCCCAAACCTCAATGAGCTGTAGATGTAGAGCGGCAACGTCATGTCCGAACCGGTGATCAGGAACGTCATGATGAACTCGTCCATCGACGTGGCCAGCGAGATCATGCCTGCGGCAAGGATACCCGGTGCCACCTGAGGGAGGACCACCCGCACGAACACGGTCAGGGGCTTGGCACCCAAGTCCTGGGCGGCCAGTTCATAGTTCCGGTCGACTCCTTCGAGCCGAATCATCACCACAAGCGTCACGATCGGCAGTGTGATGATGATGTGCCCCATCACGATCGTCCACAGCCCGCGATCGATATCCAGGGCGTTGAGGCCGATGATCATCGCCAGGCCGAAGATGACGGGTGGCAGGAAGAGTGGCATCGAGATGGTCGCCATACTCAGGCTGCGCCACGATCCGACCGATCGAGACAAGTACACCGCTGCGGCCGTCCCGAGTACGAGACTCACGCCGGTGGCGCTGAACGCAACCTCGAGACTGATGATCAATGAGTCGTGCAGGCTCGAATCGTCGAACAGCGAGCTGAACCACTCGGTGGTGAAGCCCTGGAAGGGCAGCCCCACCGTCGTACTGTCGTTGAACGCGAACAGCACCAGCAGGACGATCGGCAGGTAGAGGAATGCCATCATCAACCATGCGTACGCAGCCAGCACCGGCGAGCGCCGCTTCACATAGGTGCCGGTGTCGGCGCCCACCGAGGGCGAGGAACCGGCTGTCAGCCTCAGGATCGCCAGCAGCAGGAAGATCGCCACCAGAAGGAGCAGCGACAGCGCGGCACCGAAGCCCCACTGCATGGAGTTGCCGAACTGATTGGTTATCAAGTTGGCGTAAAACGTTCCGGCCGTGCCGCCGATCAGTTGCGGAGTCACGTAGTCGCCGAGCATCGACACGAAGGCCAGGATGAACCCGCCGACGAGTCCGTTGCGGCACAACGGGATTGTGACGTGGAACAACCGCCGCCACCGTGCGGCACCAAGATCTGAGGCTGCCTCGTACAGCCCGGCACTGACCCGTTCCAGCGCGATGAACGCGGTCAGAAAGGTCAAGGGGAACAGTAGGTAGGCGAAGGTTATCACCACCGCCGGTTTCCCGGGCTCGAAGAGGCTCACCGGACTGTCGACGAGGCCCCATCGGATCAGCGAGGTGTTCAGCAGCCCGCCATTGCCAAGTAGGTTCAGCCACGCCAACACTCGGATGAGATAACTCATGAACAGCGGGATGGTGGCGACCAGTACCCAGATCAGGCGTCGCCTGGGGGAGACCTTGGTCGCCACGAAATAAGCCAGCGGGAAGGTCAAGGCAACGGTGATCGCCGACGCCACCGCGATAAACCCCATGGTGGTGACCAGCGACTGCCAGTAGGTGTCGGTGGTGAAGAACCGGGTGTAATTCTCCAGGGTGAACGTATCGATGATCTCACCGGCCACCGTCGGGCGGAACGAGTACAGGAGAACGACAAGAAGCGGGAGGACGAACCCGACGACCACCAGGGCTGTGGCGGGCAGGGGTAGGAAGGCGATGGCCGACGGATAGTGCCGCCCACGAGTTCCTCTGGCAGGCAGCGGTATCGGCGATTCCGGCCGATCCAGCGTCGGCCGGTCTTCGGAGCGAACCGCTGTTCTGACATCCATGGCCTTGGGTTAACCCATGACCTGGTCGTAGGCCGCAGCCCAGGCGTCGGCATGTTTGGGCTGTGCCTGGAACACCAGCTCCTTGGCCAGGTCGGGGCGATCCGCGCCCAGTGACTTCGCGATGATCGCGTCATTGCCGCCTGCGGCGATCACCCGGTCAGTCGAGACCTTGCTGCACTGGGAGTAGAAGTTCGCCCCCCACAGATATTTCTGGTTGTCGACATCACCGCCGAAGTAATTGATGAACGCCAGGGCGTTGTCGCGATTCTTGGCACCCTTCACCAGCTGAGGACCGTCGATCCAGCCGATTGAGCCCTCCGTCGGTACCTCGGCCTTGACGATGTCCTTGCCCTCGCCGAATTGGCTGTTGGCCCGGTGGGCCATCCCCAGGCTGGATGCAAAACCGATGTACGCGCCTTGGCTGGCCAGCGCCCGCGCAATCGCATCATCGCTGTTCTTACTGATCTGAAAAGGCTTGAGCGAACCTAGTTTTGCAGCCGCGGCGTCCAACGTCGATCCCTGCATGGAATAGATGTCTTTCCGGGGCACACCGTTGGCCAGGCCGGCCAGAGCGATGAAGTCTTCCGCGCCACCCTCCAACATCGTCTTGTTCTTCGGGGCCTCCCACAGCGCATTCCAGCTCAGCGGCTGACTCGGCTGGTATGGCGCGTCAACGTTCCAGGCCAGGCTCAGGGCTGCCCACATGTTGGGGTAGAGCAGTACTTTTCCGGGTGAGACGACATACGGCAGCGACGGGTCCTCGGTGAAGACCGGAAACAGGTCCTTCGAGGCAGGAATCTCCGCAAGGTCCAGGACCTCGGTCAGTTCGTTCTCGTGATAAGTGGGAGCCCACCCGCAGTTTCCGAAAACGATGTCGTACTGGGAGCCGCCGCCTGCCTTGATCTTGGAGAACATATCCTGGTCCGATTCGGCGGCCACCCCCTTCACCTTGATTCCGGTGGCCTTCTCGAAACCCTCCATGATGTCCTTGGCAACATACGATTCCCAGCTGAGCACCACGACCTCGCCCTTGCTGCTGGATTCTGATCCGCAGGCAGTGAGCGCACCGCCCAAAGTAGCGAGCCCGACTGCCCCAGCTGAACCAGCGAGGAACCGGCGCCGCGACAGTGCCCGACTCCCGATGGAGTTCAGTCCGGATTCTCTTGGGGATGCTGCGTTCTCCATGGTGTCGAGCCTTCCTGAAGGGTTCTGGTCGGTAAGTGACGCGCAATGCGGTTAGGAGGAGAGCGCCTGAAGTTCCGAATGTCGACGAGTGCACGGCTTCTATGCGGAGCAGCGACTATGAAGGCTTTGTCTGGTATCGGAACTCGGTTCTGCAGAGACTGAAATAACCTCAGGTGGAGCGGTTCTCGCTGGACGATGCGTAGTTGACGGCATACTGAATGCGACCGAGAGAA
This sequence comes from Mycobacterium sp., assembly GCA_040512325.1. Classification (GTDB taxonomy): domain Bacteria; phylum Actinomycetota; class Actinomycetes; order Mycobacteriales; family Mycobacteriaceae; genus Mycobacterium. The sequence continues at coordinate 54,189 of JBEVFK010000045.1, forward strand.
ACCAAGTTGACCGCAGACACGACCCCAGTCTGAACTGGGGTTTGTTTCTGGCAGAGTGCCATCCGTAAACACCCGATTACGCGTCTATCTGCAGAAATGGTGGAGCCCAGACCCGGAGATCCGGATGTGCAAGCTCTGCCAACCGGCCGGTCTCAGGGGGCAGGCCGGATCTCCTGGGGGTGACGGTGCGCTCGATCGCGTAAGCCGTTGCTCAGCTGTCGTTTTCGTCGCTGGGGTCCCGCGGGTCTTCATTTTCGGCCGAGGATCTCGTGTGATGGGGACGTGCAGCGTAAAGCAGCGTTTACACCTCGGGATCGGGACGAAACAACCTGAGTCCAGACTGGAGTCGTAAACGAGCCGAAGCCGGCGCCCGAAGTGACCGCACCCCGCCAATCGAAAGGTACAGATGTGACAACGTTTGGCCACCTCAGCGCCAGCGCATCTGTTCTGATTCTCAGAGGCGATGCGGTGGGCGACCGTGCGATCGCGGCCGATGCTGTATGGCGCCGATGACTGACGCATTACTCGGCCGGTAGGGTCTCGTCGCCGGTCAACTCAGCCAGACCGTGGCGTCTCGGAATGAATTCTGGCAGTGCAACTCGAACATTTACCCAAACAGGAGGCAACTGTGTCCAACGGTACAGAAGAAGCTAAGACGCAGAAGCGCGATGGCTTTGATCGCCGCGGCTTCCTCAAAGTTTCTGGGGTAGCAGTCGGCGGTATCAGTCTGGCCTCACTCCTGGCGGCATGTGGGGCGGGCGGCGGAGGTGGCGCAAACTCGAGCAGTGGAACCCTGACGCTGAGAATGCCTTTCTTGGCCGACATGATGGTTCCTGATCCGGACACCTTCTACGAGGCCGAGGGCCTCCAGGTGATGGACGCAACCTACGAGGGCCTGGTGAAGTACAAGCCCGAGACGGCCGAGATCGTTCCGGCGTTGGCCACCGCCTGGACGATCTCACCTGACCTGCTCACCTATACCTTCGAACTGCAACCTGGCGTGAAGTTCCACGATGGAACACCCGCCGACGCCGCGGCTTGGCAGAAGAGTTTCGAACGCCGCAAGGAGGTGGGCGGAGGGCCGGGCTACATGGTGACCGGTGTCGCCGGGACGGAAGCGCCGAACCCGACCACCTTCGTGGTCACCCTCACCGAGCCCAACAACGCGTTCATCCATTACCTGGCGTGCCCGTTCAAGCCGGCTGCCGTGAGCCCGACGGCGGTGTCGGACAACGCTAGCGGCGATGACTACGCGCAAGGGTGGTTGGCCAGCCATGACGCCGGGACCGGCCCCTACACGATCACCGAATTCGTGGCCGGGAGTCACTACACGCTGGCGGCGTTCCCGGACTACTGGGGTGAAAAGCCGGCGTTCGAGACCATCCGCATCGAGATCACGCCCAGCATCGCCACGCAGAAGCTGCAGCTCGACGGTGGTGCGTTCGATCTGGCGACCAAAGGGTTCGCGGTGCCGGACATCGTCGCCTACCAGGAGAACCCGGAGTTCACGGTCGTCAACGCGATCGGCGGGATCGGTGACGCCATCTATATGAACCAGACCGCGGGCATCTTCGCTGACAAGGAACTGCGCGCCGCCGTGCTCAACGGGGTGGATCGGGAGTCGATCGTCGCCACGGCCTGGGGCGGAATGACCACCGCGCAACCAGGCCTGTTGCCGGACAAGTGCTTCCCGCCCGAGCTGGCCCCGATGCCGACGAACATCAATACCGATGCGCTCAAGACGATGGTGGCCGCACTCCCGTCCAAGAAGATCGACCTGGCCTGCGCCGTGGACGGCGGGGCGCCTCGTCAGCAGATGGCCGAGCTTCTGCAGAGCCAGCTCGCCGAAGCAGGATTCGATGTCACGCTGCGGGTGATGCCGATGGCTGAACAGTTCGACATCGCCAATCAGCCACCCGAGCGGCGTCCGGACATGATGATCGGATTCCTCGGCGGCGACACCTTCCACCCGGACACCACGTTCCGCATTGCCGCCCGCACCGGCGCCGCACCGGTCAACTTCTTCCAGTACTCCAATCCCGAGCTCGATCGGTTGATGGACGAAGCCATTCAGCAGCCCAACGAGCAGCTGCGCAATGCGGTCTATCAGCGCTGCACCCAGATTCTCTTCGATGACGCCATCTGGATTCCGCTGTGCGTCCCGCCGAACACCACGATCGCGCACAGCAATCTCAGCGGGTTCGTGAACGAGTCCTTCATCCCGATGACCCTCAAGCTTCAGTACGTGAAGCGAACCTGAGCATCGAGGGGGCAACGGGTGGCCTACCAAACCTTTCTGAGCACATTTTCGGCGATGCCGGCCGACGATAGGAGAGATCATGACTGACATGTTCCACCTGGGGTGGTTCTTGAACTTCGTCGCCGACGAGTGGCACGACACGTGGGGCGACGGTGGGCGTGACTTCACCGGCGACTTCTATGTCGAGATTGCCCGCGATTTCGAACGGGCCAAATTCGACTACATCCTGATCGAAGACAAGCTGATGGTGCCGGATGCCTTTGGCGGCACCATGGCGCATGCGCTGAAGCAGGGTCTCGTGCCCAAGCACGACCCGGTTCCGCTGGCAGTGCTGATCGCCGCCGCTACCAGTCACATCGGTGTGGTCCCCACCATGTCGACCAGTTTCTATCCGCCCTTTCTGCTGGCCAGGTTGGCCAGTACGGTCGACCACATCGCACGTGGGCGCTTCGGTATGAACGTCGTGACCTCTGCCGAGGATCGGTCAGCGCAGAACTTCGGTATGGACAAACTCTATGAACACGACGAGCGCTATGCCCGCGCCGGCGAGTATCTCGAGCTGGTGACCAAGCTGTGGGAATCGTGGGAGCCCGACGCCATCGTGCGCGACCACGAGACCGGGACCTACGCAAATTACAAGAAGGTCAACACGATTGACTTCGAGGGCAAATATTACAAGTCCCGTGGTCCCCTGAACACCGCGCCCTCACCGCAGTACCGTCCGGTGATCGCCCAAGCCGGCGCCTCACCGCCGGGACGTGAACTGGCGGCACAGCACGCCGACACCATCGTGGCTCCGGCCGATGATGTCGACAGGATGCGCGCCTACCGCGACGACATCCACGCCCGGATGAAGGCCAACGGGCGAGACCCGAGGGACTGCAAAGTGCTCTACGTCGTCTCCCCGATCGTGGCCGACACCCACGATGAGGCAGTGGCCAAGCGTCATCGGTGGTACAACGACCCGCACTACATCGAGCACATGCTCGCCGAGATCTCGGCGATCACCGAGATCGACTTCTCGAAGTTCGATCTCGACGAACCCCTGCCGGAGCTGACCACCAACGGTGAGCGGGGTTCACTGGCGGCCTTCGTCGCAGGAGGCAAAGACAAGACCCTCCGTGAAATGGTCACCGGCAGCGCGATGGCCGGCAGCATCCCGTTCGTCGGGACCCCGGCGGAGGTCGCCCAGCAGATGGGCGATGTGATGGAACTGGTGGGCGGCGACGGTTTCCTGATCACCAGCCCGGTGATGCGGCTCAACCGCCGCTACGTCACCGAGATCACCGACGGACTGGTGCCCGAGCTGCAGAAGCTGGG
>JBEVFK010000046.1:0-10563 GCA_040512325.1 Mycobacterium sp.
TCTCCACCCGGTGCTCGATGCCGGTGCCGTCGGGAGTCAACAGGTAGACCGCGCCGTCGGCGCTGCCGAGCACCAGCGTGCCGTCCTGCCGTCGCGCGATCGCGGTGAAATCGGTGTCCTGGGCATCGGTGATCTCGATCTTGTCCGACGTCCCCGCTGCCAGGTCGACCCGGACATAGCCACCGCGACCCGCCAGATAGGCGGTGCCCTGGGTGTCGGTGATCAGTGCGGTGGCCGGTCCGGGAAGCTCGATCGTGCGCGCACTCCCGGACCCGAGCACGGTCAACTTCTCGGCAGCAGAATCCAGGACCACCAACGCGGCGGTCCCGGCGTCGAAAACAGCTGCGGTCGGCCTGCCCGGCAGTGGACGCACGGTACCGGCGGGCGCACCGATCGAGGGGGGCGACGCCGCCGGGCTTGCCGGCTGGATGGTCGGCGGAGCTGCGTCGATGGCCTTTGACGTGCACGCTGTGCACAGCCATGCGAGCAGCAACGCAACGACTATTCGGTGAAGTGCAGGTTTTGTTCGTGTGGACAACGGGTAATTCGCCTCTGTGTTGATCAGCAGCGCCGGGAGACGCAATTCTAGGAAACGCTACGCATGGTTGCGTATTGACGGTATGGTCAACGCATGACGCTGGCTCCGGAACGCGGCGTGTCCGGTGACTTCGTATTCGAGGACATCACCCCGGGTGTTCACGCCAGCGGCTTCGGCCAAGTGGGCGACGGTCGCACCTTTTCGTTCTTCGTTCAGCGACAGCTGCTGGTCGTCGAGGTGTACCGGCCGCGATTGTCCGGTCCGGTCCCGCAAGCCGAGGACGTGGTGGCCACGGCCTCTCGCGGACTGGTGGACATCGACGTCACCGATGAGCGCAGTATCGCCGCGGCGGTACGCGACGCCGTCTCCGCTGCTCAGCCCGTCCCGCGCTGACTCGCACCGCGCTGAAAACCTCATGTCGGCCCTGTGGCCGTGCTGTCGGACATCGCCGCCCACGGTACGGTCTGGGTCAGCAAGCATCGGGAGGAGTCGGGGTTGGATACCGCAGTGGCGGCGATGTCGTGGCTGCAGGTAGTCGTACTGGCCATCGTTCAGGGCCTGACGGAATTCCTGCCGGTCTCGTCATCAGGGCATCTGGCCATCGTCTCGAGGGTCTTCTTCGACGATGACGCCGGAGCCTCGTTCACCGCAGTGACCCAGCTGGGCACCGAAGTCGCGGTGCTCGTGTACTTCGCCAAAGACATCGGCCGCATTCTGGTGGCCTGGTTCGCCGGCCTGCGTGACGCCGCCCGCCGCAACGCCGACTACTGGCTGGGCTGGTGGGTGATCATCGGCACCATCCCGATCTGTGTGCTTGGCCTGCTGTTCAAAGACCAGATCCGCGGTGGTGCCCGCAATCTCTGGCTGGTGGCCACCGCGCTGATCGTGTTCTCCGCCGTGATCGCCGCCGCCGAGTACTTCGGCAGGCAGACCCGCCGCGTGGAGCAGCTGACCTGGCGCGACGCCGTCATCGTCGGATTCTCCCAATGCCTGGCCCTGGTCCCCGGCGTGTCCCGGTCCGGCGCCACCATCAGTGCGGGCCTGTTCCTCGGCATGGAGCGCGAGCTGGCGGCCAGATTCGGCTTCCTGCTGGCCATCCCCGCGGTGTTCGCCTCCGGTGTGTTCTCCATCCCGGACGCTTTCGCGCCGGTGACCGAAGGCATGAGTGCCAGCGGAGCCCAATTGGTGGTCTCGGTGCTGATCGCCTTCTTCGTGGGCTACGCCGCGATTGCCTGGTTCCTGAAATTCCTGGTCAAGCACGGCATGTACTGGTTCGTCGGCTACCGGGTGGCGCTGGGCGTCCTGCTGCTGGTGCTGCTCGGCACCGGCGTGGTGGCAGCCCAGTGACCGTCATCCTGCTGCGCCACGGCCGCTCGACGTCGAACACCGCCCATACCCTGGCCGGGCGTGCCGAAGGCGTCGAACTCGACGACAAGGGCCGCGAGCAGGCCACCGGCCTCCTGGACCGGGTGGCGGACCTGCCGATCAAGGCACTGATCCGCTCACCGCTGCTGCGGTGCCGTCAGACCCTCGAGCCGCTGGCCGCAAAACTCGGGATCGATCCGCTGGTCGAGGAGCGCCTCGCCGAGGTCGACTACGGCGCCTGGACCGGGCGCAAGATCGGCGAGCTGGTCAAGGAGCCCATGTGGGCCGTGGTCCAGCAGCAGCCCAGTGCGGCGGTGTTCCCCGACGGCGAGGGCCTGGCCGCGGTGCAGGCCCGCGCGGTGGCCGCGGTGCGCGAGCATGACAAGCGACTGGCCGACGAGCACGGTGCCGACACCCTGTGGGTGGCGTGCACCCACGGCGACGTCATCAAATCCGTGCTCGCGGACGCGCTCGGCACCCATCTCGACAGTTTCCAGCGGATCACCGCCGATCCGGCTTCGATGAGCGTCATTCGGTACACCACGCTGCGGCCGTTCGTGGTGCACGTCAACCACACCGGAGCGATGCTGGCCGCAGCGTTGAGCGCACCGCCTCCCAAAGCTGCTGAGGACGCGGACAAGGCTGACACCCCGTCGTCCGATGCGGTGATCGGTGGCTCCACGGACTGATACCCCTGCAGTTTCGGCCCTGGGCGTAGCTCGCCGATTACTGCCGACGTCGTTCACCCGGTATTTTGGAGAAGTCATGGCGCGCGCAATTCACGTCTTCCGTACACCCGACCGCTTCGTCGCCGGGACCGTTGGGCAGCCCGGAAACAGAACGTTCTATCTCCAAGCGGTGCACGACGCTCGGGTGATCTCGGTGATCCTGGAGAAGCAGCAGGTTGCCGTGCTCGCCGAGCGCATCGATGCCCTGCTGGTCGAGGTGAACCGGCGCTTCGGTACCCCGTTGCCCCCGGAGACCACCGTCGTCGAGGACCTGAGCCCGCTGGTCACCCCGGTCGACGCCGAGTTCCGGGTCGGGACCATGGGACTGGGCTGGGATTCCGAAGCCCAGACGGTGGTGGTGGAACTGCTCGCGGTCACCGACACCGAATTCGATGCCTCGGTGGTGCTCGACGACGCCGAAGACGGCCCGGACGCCGTGCGGGTGTTCCTGAGCCCGGAGTCGGCCCGCCAGTTCTCCAACAGGTCGAACCGGGTGATCTCGGCCGGCCGCCCGCCGTGCCCGCTGTGCGAGGAGCCACTGGACCCCGAGGGCCACATCTGTGTGCGCACCAACGGATATCGTCGCGCGGAGCTCTTCGGGTCAGACGATGACCCCGAAGCCTGAGGCCGACGAGGTTCTCAGTGCCGGTGAGCTGACGATCCTCGGACGGATCCGCTCTGCCAGCAACGCCACCTTCCTGTGCGAGGCCGAACGTGACGGCGCGAGTGTGCACTGTGTCTACAAGCCGGTTGCCGGTGAACAGCCACTCTGGGATTTCCCGGACGGCACGCTCGCCGGTCGTGAACTCGCCACGTATCTGGTCTCGAGCGCGTTGAACTGGGACATCGTGCCGCGCACCATCATTCGAGACGGGCCCGCGGGTCCGGGGATGTGCCAGCTGTGGGTGGAACAGCCCGGCGACGTGCAGGACCCAGAAGAATCCGAAACCACCGACGAAGACGACACCGAAACCGGTCCCGACCTGGTGGACCTGTGCCCGGCAGGCCAGCTGCCCGCGGGCTACCTGCCGGTGTTGCGGGCCCGCGACTACGCCGGCGACGACGTGCTGCTGATCCACGCCGACGACGACCGGCTGCGCCGGATGGCGGTGTTCGACGTCTTGGTCAACAACGCCGACCGCAAGGGCGGGCACATCCTGCACAGTGTCGATGACCACGTCTTCGGGGTCGACCACGGTCTGTGCCTGCACGTCGAGGACAAGCTGCGGACCGTGCTGTGGGGGTGGGCGGGCAAACCGGTGGACGACGAGACGCTGGAAGCGGTGGCCGGTCTGGTGACGGCCCTGGACGGTGAGCTGGCGGAGGTCCTGAGCGCGCACATCACCCCGATCGAGGTGATCGCGCTCGAAGACCGGGCCCGCAGCATGCTCGACACCGCCCGGATGCCGACACCCGACCGGCACCGGCCGATACCCTGGCCGGCCTTCTAGCCGGTCAGTGGCGCCCAGCTCAGGATGCCGCCGTCGGCCATCAGCGACATGTGCAGCTGGTCGTCTCTGAAAACGTAGCCCCGGACATGCGGGAGGGCGGCACCGACATCCTGGTCCAGCGACGGTTCGGGGCAGCCCATCAAAGTGGTCGCGATGGGGCCGAACGTCAGCGAGCCCGTCGCGCCGTCACCGGTTGGCTCGGCGTCGAAACTGCCACTGCCGGAGTTGCAGTCGAGCTGGAAGGCCGCGGTGCCGTCCTCGCCGAACGACACCGTGACGGCGCCGGGATCCGGGATCGGTGTGGCGCCCTGCGCATCGTCCATCGATTCGATCTGCACCAGCCGCCAGCTGGTGCCCTCCAGCGTGCGGGGTTCGTCCTGGCCGGCGCAGCCGGCAACAGCCAGGGCAGACACCGCCACCGACAGCCAGCTGACCGACCGGAGCATGTGCACGTCGACCATGGTGTCACGGCCATACTGTGTGGGTGCAACACCTGAAGACTGACGCGGCGCTGGCGGCGGACCTCGCCGAAGACGCCGGGAAGTTGCTGGTGGCGCTGCGTGACGAGATCGGATTCGACTATCCGTGGTCACTGGGCGACGAGGGCGACAGCAGAGCCAACGTCTTGCTGCAGCGTCGGCTGCGCGCCGAACGACCCGGCGATGCGGTGCTCAGTGAGGAAGCTCACGACGACCTCGAGCGGCTGAAGTCCGACCGGGTGTGGATCATCGATCCGGTCGACGGCACCCGGGAGTACTCCTTGCCCGGCCATGCGGACTGGGCCGTGCATGTGGCGTTGTGGCAGCGCACCGGCGGCGCCGACGGCCAGATCACCGATGCGGCCGTCTCATTGCCCGCCGTCGGCGAGGTGTACCGCACCGACACCGTGACATCCGCGCCGCGGGCGCGGTCCGGCCCCATCCGGATCACCGCAAGCGCCACCCGGCCGCCGCGCGTGCTGTACCGGATCGCTGAGCAGATGGATTTCGAGATGGTGCAGATCGGGTCGGCGGGCGCGAAGGCCATGGCGGTGGTGCGCGGCGACGTCGATGCCTACATCCACGCCGGCGGACAGTGGGAATGGGATTCCGCCGCACCGGCGGGGGTGGTACTGGCGGCCGGTATGCACGCGTCACGCATCGACGGATCGCCCATGCTCTACAACCGGCCCGACCCGTATCTGCCGGATCTGCTGTTCTGTCGCCCGGAGCTCGCCGACGTGCTGCTGGGTGCCATGCGGTTGGCCGGCTGAGCGCACCCCTTAGAGTCAAACCATGCGATCGTGGTCGGCCGACAAGGCTCCGGAACTACCCGGGCGTGGCCCAGCGCTGCGACTTTACGACAGCGCGGATCGCCAGGTCCGCCCCGTCTCCCCCGGGGAGACCGCCACGATGTACGTGTGCGGGCTCACCCCCTATGACGCCACCCATCTGGGTCACGCGGCCACCTACCTGACATTCGATCTGGTGTACCGGTTGTGGCTCGACGCCGGACACGGCGTGCACTACGTGCAGAACATCACCGATATCGACGACCCGCTGTTCGAGCGCGCCAACCGCGACGGGATCGGCTGGCGCGAGCTGGGCGATCGCGAGATCCAGCTGTACCGCGAAGACATGGCCGCGCTGCGGGTACTGCCACCGCGCGACTACGTCGCCGCCACCGAGGCCATCGCCGAGGTCATCGAGCTGGTGGAGAAGATGCTGGCCTCCGGCGCGGCCTATGTGGTGGACGATCCGCAGTACCCCGACGTCTACTTTCGCGCCGACGCCACCGCACAGTTCGGGTACGAATCGGGCTTCGACCGCGAGACCATGCTGGCGCTGTTCTCCGAGCGCGGCGGCGACCCGGACCGGGCAGGCAAGGCCGATCCGCTGGATGCGCTGATGTGGCTCGCCGAACGCGAGGGCGAGCCGTCCTGGCCCTCACCGTTCGGACCGGGGCGTCCCGGCTGGCATATCGAGTGCGCGGCAATCGCGTTGAGCCGCATCGGGTCCGGCCTCGATGTCCAGGGTGGCGGTAGCGACCTGGTGTTCCCCCATCATGAGTTCTCGGCCGCCCACGCCGAATCGGTCACGGGGGAGCGGAGATTCGCCCGGCACTACGTGCACGCCGGAATGATCGGCTGGGACGGGCACAAGATGTCCAAGAGCCGCGGCAACCTGGTGCTGGTGTCCCAGCTGCGCGCCGAGGGCGTTGATCCCGGCGCGATCCGGCTCGGACTGTTCGCCGGCCACTACCGCGAGGACCGGTTCTGGAGCCCCGAGGTGCTCGACGCCGCGCAGGGGCGCCTGGCGCGGTGGCGGGCGGCCACTGCCCTGCCTGCGGGCCCGGACGCCGCCGATGTGGTCGCGCGGGTGCGCCGTTACCTGGCCGACGACCTCGATACGCCCAAAGCACTTGCCGCCCTCGATGGTTGGAGTACCGACGCGCTGGACTACGGCGGTCACGACGCTGACGCCCCCCGGTTGGTGGCCACCGCGGTCGATGCGCTGCTCGGGATAGCGCTCTAAGCTCCCGCGCGGCACCTCGGAACCACGGCCTGCAGTGCTTACGCTGTACGAGTGAAGTTGCTGCTCGCCGTAAGTTCTGTCGTCCTCCTCCTGGCGGGTTGCGCCACCGACACCACTGGTACCGAGGCCACCTCGACCACCACCGTCACCCCGCCACCGCCGGCCACGGTCACCGCCGACGAGGCCAGGGCGATCGCGAAAGAGGCCTATGTCTACGGCTTCCCGATGGTCGACAACTACCGGGTGCAGTACTCCTACTTCGTCGACGAGCAGGATCCGGAGTACAAGGGCCTGTGGAATGAAATCCACAGCACCGCGCGGGTGTTCACCCCGGCCGACACCACGATCCAGACACCCAACTCCGACACCCCGTATTCCTTTCTCGGCGCGGACCTGCGCACCGAGCCGCTGGTGCTGACGGTGCCGCCGATCGAACAGGACCGGTACTACTCGCTGCAGTTCATCGACAGCTACACCTACAACTTCGCCTACCTCGGCAGCCGCACCACCGGAAACGGCGGCGGCAAATACCTGCTGGCCGGCCCGAACTGGCAGGGCGAAACGCCGGCGGGCGTCAACGAGGTGATCCGTTCCGACACCGACCTGGCCAACGTGCTCTACCGGACCCAGCTCTTCGGGCCCTCGGATCTGGAGAGTGTGCAGAAGGTCCAGGCCGGCTATCAGGTGCAGCCGCTGTCGGCGTTCCTGAACCAGCCGCCGCCCGCCCCCGCACCGGTCATCGATTTCGTCCCGCCGCTGACCCCGGAGCAACAGAAGACCTCACCCCAGTTCTTCGAAATCCTGAACTTCACACTGCGATTCGCCCCTACCGTGCCCGGCGAGGAAGACCTGCGCTCCCGGTTCGCCACGCTGGGAATCGGAGCCGACGGTGACTTCGACGCCGACAAGCTGACCCCGGAGATCCGCAGCGCGGTCGAAGGTGGAATGGCCGACGCGTGGGCGGAGTTCGACACCTTCAAGACAGCCGAGATCGACACCGGGAAAGTAGGTTCGGCCCAGTTCTTCGGCACCCGCCAACAGCTGGAGGGCAATTACCTCTACCGGATGGCCGGCGCCGCACTCGGCATCTACGGCAACACCGCCGCCGAGGCGCTCTACCCCAGCTTCACCGCCGACGCGGCAGGCGAACCGCTGACCGGTGCCGACAACTACATCTTCCGGTTCGCGAAAGACCAGCTGCCGCCGGTGAACGCGTTCTGGTCGCTGACGATGTACCAGCTGCCGCAGAGTCAGCTGGTGGCAAACCCGATCCAGCGCTACCTGATCAACTCGCCGATGCTGTCGAGCCTGGTCGCCGACCCCGACGGTGGCTACACCTTCTACGTGCAGAAAGACTCGCCGGGGCCGGACAAGGAAGCCAACTGGCTGCCTGCACCCGAAGGTCCGTTCGCGTTGATCCTGCGGCTGTACTGGCCCAAACCGGATGCCCTCAACGGCGTCTGGAAGGCGCCCCAGCCCGAGAAGGTCTGACTAACCCCGGTAACCCGGGCCCCGTCGGCGCAGGTAACGCTCGAATTCGGCGGCGAGCGCGTCTCCGTCGATCTTGCCGAGCGCCTCGTTCATGTCCACTTCGGCGTCACCGCGCTGCTCCAGCGAGGACACGTAGTCGGCGATCTCTTCGTCCTCACCGGTCATCTCGGTGACCGCTTCCTCCCACTCCTCGGCCTGCGTCGGCAGATCCGCGAGCGGCACCTCGATGTCCAGCACGTCTTCGAGCCTGCGCAGCAACGCGACCGTGGCTTTCGGGTTCGGCGGCTGGGACACGTAGTGCGGCACAGCGGCCCAGAAGGTGACCGCGGGGATACCCGCCGTCACGCAGGCGTCCTGGAAGACCCCCGCGATGCCGGTCGGGCCCTCGTAGCGGGTTTCCTCGAGGCCGAAGAACTTCGCCGACTCGGGGGAGTAGGCGGCGCCGGACACCGGCACCGGACGGGTGTGCGGGGTATCGGCGAGCAGGGCGCCGAGGATCACCACGGTGTCGACGTTGAGCTTCTCGGAGATCGTCAGCAGCTCCGAGCAGAACGTCCGCCACCGCATGTTGGGTTCGACGCCGTGCATCAGCACGATGTCCCGGTCGCTGCCCGGTGGCCTGCAGTGCGAGATCCGCATCGACGGCCAGGTCAGCTCACGGGTGACCCCGTCGATCTGCCGGATCACCGGCCGATTCACCTGGTAGTCGTAGTACGACTCGTCGTCGATCTCGACGATGGTCTCCGCTTCCCAGATGGCATCCAGGTGCTCCAGCGCATCGCTGGCGGCATCACCGGCGTCGTTCCAGCCCTCGAACGCCGCCACCACGATGGTGTTGTGGAGGTCTGGCAGATCTCTTCTGCGCGGATCCGGCGGGGTCACCAATCCAGCGTAAGGCCTGGGTGCCGCTCAAGTGTCAACAGGCGCGACCTGTCTGTCCTGCGGTGACCGACTACTCTGTGCCGCCGATCCGTGGCGATGAACTGGGCGTCCCGACGTCGATCGGGTGGACGACGTAGACTTTTCTGGTCGAGAGGCGTTGCAACGGTTATCTGGGGGGCCCATCCCCTCCCGGTATCCGCCACGCTCGGCAGAGTTAAGGACGCCTTCCGCCATGTGGAAGGAACCTCTGTGAACGCTTGGGAGCCGAACATCCGCCCCGACAGCACCGACGAACTGACGGCCGCTCTGCGCCGGCGGATCATGGTGATCGACGGCGCGATGGGCACGGCCATCCAGCGGGACCGGCCCGACGAGGCCGGCTACCGCGGCGAACGGTTCACCGAGTGGCCCACCGCCCTCCAGGGCAACAACGACCTGCTCACCCTCACACAGCCGCAGATCATCGAGGGAATCCACCGCGAGTACCTCGAGGCGGGTGCGGACATCCTGGAGACCAACACGTTCAACGCGAACGCGGTCTCGCTGTCGGACTACGACATGCATGAGCTGGCCTACGAGCTGAACTACGCCGGCGCGGCCCTGGCCCGCAAGGTCTGCGACGAGTTCAGCACCCCCGACAAGCCCCGCTACGTCGCAGGCGCCCTCGGACCCACCACGCGGACCGCGTCGATCTCGCCGGAGGTCAACGACCCCGGCGCCCGCAACGTCTCCTACGACCAGCTGGTCGCCGCGTACCTCGAAGCCGCCAACGGGCTGATCGACGGTGGTGCCGACCTCATCATCATCGAGACCATCTTCGATTCGCTGAACGCCAAGGCGGCGGTGTTCGCCGTCGAGACACTGTTCGAGGAGCGCGGACGCCGCTGGCCGGTCATCATCTCCGGGACCATCACGGATGCGTCCGGGCGGACGTTGTCCGGTCAGGTCACCGAAGCCTTCTGGAACGCGATCCGGCACGCGAAACCGCTCGCGGTAGGGCTCAACTGCGCCCTGGGCGCGCCGGAGATGAGGCCCTACATCGCCGAGATGGCGCGGATCGCCGACACCTTCATCTCCTGCTACCCGAATGCCGGCCTGCCCAACGCCTTCGGCGAGTACGACGAATCCCCGGAGGGCCAGGCCGGGTATATCGAAGAGTTCGCCGAGGCCGGCCTGGTCAACCTGGTCGGCGGGTGCTGCGGAACCACGCCCGCGCACATCGCCGAGATCGCCAAGGCCGTCGAGGGCAAGCCGCAGCGCGAGCTGCCGGAGATCGCGGTCGCCACCCGGCTCTCGGGCCTGGAGCCGCTCAACATCACCGAGGGTTCGCTGTTCGTCAACATCGGTGAGCGCACCAACATCACCGGCTCTGCCCGGTTCCGCAATCTCATCAAGGCCGAGGATTACGACACCGCGCTGTCGGTGGCCCTGCAGCAGGTCGAGGTCGGTGCGCAGGTCATCGACATCAACATGGACGAGGGCATGATCGACGGCATCGCCGCGATGGACCGGTTCACCAAACTGATCGCCTCCGAGCCGGACATCAGCCGTGTCCCGGTGATGATCGACTCGTCCAAGTGGGAGGTCATCGAGGC
>JBEVFK010000047.1:0-16930 GCA_040512325.1 Mycobacterium sp.
CGCAGCAGGGTCAGGGCGATCACGTGGCGGGCGCGGAGGCCGAACTGCTCGACCACCGACTCCGAGGCCGCGCGTAACCGACGGGCCAGATGGTCCAGTAGCGGCCCCACCAACTGCCAGTTCGTCGACACGACAGGCAGTTCGGACATGAGCCAACTCTAGTGGAACAGACCAACGCTTGATCTGGTATAGATAGTTTGTATTACACAAACCATCTATGGAGGGTTACCCATGTCGCATCTACTGCACCTCGACACGTCGATCCAAGGCGACCGGTCCATCAGTCGGCGACTGACCGCACGAGCGGCGGACCAGTGGCGAACCGCCCACCCAGACGGCACCGTGACCTACCGCGACCTCGGCAGCGACCCGGTGCCGCACCTGGACGCCGCAGGCGGCTTGGCCGCGATGGTGCCGCCGGCAGATCACACACCGGCCCAAGCCGCGTCGTACGCGCGCAGCCTCGCACTGATCGACGAGATCAAAGAGGCCGACACCGTTCTCCTGGGCTTGCCGCTGTACAACTTCGGGCCGCCGAGTGCGCTCAAAGCCTGGGTGGACCACGTGATCGTCGCCGGGGTGTCGTTCGATCCGGCAACGCACGAGGGTCTACTCGGTGGTACCGAATTCATCGTGCTGGCCTCCCGCGGCGGCGGGTACGGACCGGGCACGCCGAGGGAGGGCTGGGACCACGCAGAATCCTGGCTGCCGCACGGACTTCTGTTGACCGGGCTCGAGCCTCGTTTCATCACCGCCGAGTTGACGATGGCCGACGACAACCCGGCGATGGCCGAGCTGCGGCCGTTGGCGGCCCAGAGTCTGGCCGACGCCGAGGCGGCAATCGACGAACTGTGGGCGGCGGCGCGCGTGGTGGCGTGACACTCTGGGGCAGAGACCTGCCCGCGAAAGGGGAGAGTGACGAACACCAGAGTCCACGACGTCACCCTGCGTCAGCTCCGCTATTTCGCCGTGCTGGGCACCGAGCTCAACTATCGCCGGGCCGCGGAGAAGCTGTTCATCACCCAGCCGGCGCTGTCCACCGCGATCAAGCAACTCGAGCACCACTTCGGGGTGTCACTGTTCACCCGCAGCACCCGCGAGGTGGCACTGACCGACCTCGGCGCCGCCTGGCTGCCGCAGGTACAGCAGGCCCTCGGCGGGGTGGATGCAGTGGTGGAGAATCTGGTGACCCTGTCGGGCACCCGGCAGGGCCGGCTGCGGTTCGGGTACCTGATCGGGACCGGCGCCGATCTGCTGTTCCGGATCGTTCGGCATTTCGAGACGGCCTTTCCCGACGTGATCGTCGAACCCATCGAGTTCGATTTCGCTGATCCGACGGCGGGGCTGGCCGACGGGTCCGCTGAGGTCGCGTTGATCCGCCCGCCGGTGGATCTGCCCGAGCACCGGATGCTGATTCTGGATTCCGAGTCCTGGGTGGCGTGCCTGCCCCGCGACCATCGGCTGGCGGGACGCACCGAAGTGACGATCGGCGAACTCCTCGACGACCCGATCGTGTGCGCCCCGCTGACCGCGGGCAGTTGGCGGGACTACTGGTTGGCAATGGATGCGCGCGGCCACCGGCCACCCACCATCGCCGCCGTCGCGGCGACGTACGAGGCGGAGACGACGTTGATCGCCCGCGGCCTCGGGATCAGCTTCACCACCTCGTCGGTGGCCCGGTTCTATGACCGCCCGGGCATCGTGTACGTGCCGATCATCGATCGGCCGCCGTGTTTCACGGCGCTGGCGTGGCATCCCGCCCGGCTGACCCCCCAGTCAGATGCGCTGATCAGACACGTGCAGGAGCAGTGGAATTTCGGTGATGGTGAAGAGATCCCTGTGCCCGCCACACTGCGCTGATAACCGCAAGTTATCAGTAGATCAAAAGATGGAACTTCCGGTAGACGCGAGATGGCGCTTACCTGTCATCAGTCGTTTTCTGATGTCATCTGACCTGGAGTGATCATGACCGATGCTTTGACTTCGTCCACTCATTCGCGAGAGCCCGACGGACCCCAGAACGCCCTCGACGCCGAAGACGCCAAACTCGCCGAGCTCGGCTACACCCAGAAGCTCGACCGCTCGGTCGGCAAGCTCGCGTCCTTCGCGATCGGCTTCGCTACCATCAGTGCCACCACGGCGGTGTTCACCGGCTTCGGCGCCGGATACTTCACCGCAGGCGCCCCCTTCGTCTGGACCCTTCTGCTGGCAGGCGCGGTGTTCGCCCTGTGGACGTTCATCGCCGCGGACCTGACCGCCAAACTGCCGCTGGCCGGGTACTCCTACCAGTGGATCAGCCGCATCAACGGCCCCAACCTGGCCTGGTTCACCGGCTTCATCGCCCTGATGGGCTGGGTCTGCGGCATGACCGGCGTCGGCTTCATCCTGTCCGGCTACCTCGGTGGTCTCCTGGGGTGGAGCCTGACCCAGAGCACCCAGATCCTGCTGGCCATCGCCGTGGTGTTCGTCTGCGTCCTGATCAACATCTACGGCGTCCGCTTCGCCACCATGGTCAACAACATCGGCGTCAGCCTGGAACTGGTGATCACGGTCGGGGCCACCGCAGTGATCGCGATCATCGCCTTCTCGGCGCCGGAGAACCATCAGCCGATCTCGGTGCTGTTCACCGGGGGCGAGTCCGGTGACAAGGACTCCTACATGCTGGCCTGGCTCGCCGCCGCTCTCGGACCCTTTTTCGGCCTCATCGGGGTGGAGTCCGGCGCCGACGTCGCCGAGGAGACCAAGGACGCGCGCCGCGTGGTACCCAAGACCATGTTCTACGCCCTGGTCACCTCGATCGTGATCGAGCTGGCCATGTACATCGTCTACGTCCTGGCCATCAAAGACGTCGCCGCCGTGGAAGCCAACTCCGCCGCCCCCATCGAAGAGATCATCACCCAGCAGGCCGGTCCCGTCGTCACGAAAATCGTTGTGGCCATCGCCTTGACGAACATCCTGGCGTGCCTGTTGGCCAACATCCTGGTGGCCACCCGGCTGACCTACTCGATGGCCCGCGACAACATGCTGCCGTTCTCCCACATCTGGCGGCACGTCTCGCCGACCCGCAAGACCCCCACCTACTCGATCTTGGGACTGGGCTGTCTGTCGACGCTGTTGCTGCTGTCGGCGCTGGTGAACGAGAAAGCGTTCAACTTCATCATCGGCATCGCGTCGCTGCTGTTCTTCTTCGTCTACATCCTGCAGACCATCGGCCTGCTGGTCGGCTACCGCAGGGGCACCATCCCCGCGCCGGAACCCGGCACGTTCGATCTCGGGAAGTTCCGGCTGCCGGTCTACCTCACCGCCCTCGTGGTGTTCCTCGGTGTCGCGGTGGCCCTGCTGTTCCTGCCGCAGTTCACCAACAACAAGTGGGTCTTCCTCGGCATCGTCGCGATCGCGGCGCTCTGGTGGGCCACCGGACTCAAAGCCCGCCTCGCCCGAGGTGAGGCCGGCGTCGAATACGCCAAGTCCCACGCCGTCTGAACCAAAAACGTCTGACAACTCCCCGTTGGGCAAACGCACAACCGCAAAGGAAACCCCCATGACTGCAACAGATATCGGCACCAGCAACCTCGTCGCCGTCGAGCCCGGTGCCGCCATCCGCGAAGACACCCCCGCCGGCTCGGTGATCCAGTACAGCGACTACGAGTTGGACACCTCCAGCCCGTTCGCCGGTGGAGTGGCCTGGATCGAAGGTGAGTACATGCCCGCCGGGGAGGCCAAGATCTCGTTGTTCGACACCGGCTTCGGGCATTCGGACCTCACCTACACCGTCGCGCATGTCTGGCACGGCAACATCTTCCGGCTCGGTGATCACCTGGACCGCCTCCTCGACGGCTCGCGCAAGCTGCGCCTCGATGCCGGCATCTCCAAGGACGAACTCGCCGAGATCACGAAGAAGTGCGTCTCGTTGTCGCAGTTGCGCGAGTCGTTCGTCAACCTCACCGTGACCCGTGGCTACGGAAAGCGCAAGGGCGAGAAGGACTTGACCAAACTCACCCACCAGGTCTACATCTATGCGATTCCCTACCTGTGGGCGTTCCCGCCGGCCGAGCAGATCTTCGGCACCACGGCCGTCGTGCCCCGGCACGTGCGCCGGGCGGGCCGCAACACCGTCGACCCCACCATCAAGAACTACCAGTGGGGTGACCTGACTGCCGCCAGTTTCGAGGCCAAGGACCGTGGTGCCCGCACGGCGATCCTGTTGGACTCCGACAACTGTGTGGCCGAGGGCCCGGGATTCAACGTGTGCATCGTCAAAGACGGCAAGCTGGCCTCGCCGTCGCGCAATGCGCTGCCGGGCATCACGCGCAAGACGGTCTTCGAGCTCGCCGACCAGATGGGCATCGAAGCCACGTTGCGCGATGTCACCAGCTACGAGCTCTACGAGGCCGACGAACTGATGGCGGTCACCACCGCAGGCGGTGTCACTCCGATCAATTCGCTCGACGGCGAAGCGATCGGTGACGGTGAGCCAGGTCCGATGACAGTGGCGATCCGGGATCGCTTCTGGGCGTTGATGGACGAGCCGTCGGACCTGATCGAGGCGATTCAGTACTGAGAACCGTTACCGTCCCGGTGGTTTGAGCATCTCCATCGCCGCACGCATCACCGGGGCGGGCACGCGGTCCTTGGCGGCCAGCGCCGCATCGGCCAGCCGGGTGCGCGCAGGGGTGCCGCGGCCGAACCACTTGTTCAACGGCCCGCCGGTCGGGTCGAGGTCGACGTGCAGCGGCGGCGCCCCGTCACCCGCCCCGAGGGCATGGGAGATGACGATGCGCTGGATCTCGCTGGTGCCCTCGAAGATGGTGTACAACTTGGCATCCCGGTACCACTTCTCCACCGGATGATCGCTGATGTAACCCCAGCCGCCCATCGTCTGGATGGCGCGTTCGGTGGCGGCCACGGCGACCTCGCTGGCGGCGAGCTTCGACATCGAGCCCTCACCGCGTTCGAACGGCACACCTGATGCGGCCATCCACGAGGCCCGCCACGTCAACAGCCGGGCGGCATCGATGCGCATGGCGATATCGGCCAGCGGGAACGCGATGCCCTGGTTGTCGATGATGGGGCCACCGAAGGCGACCCGCCGATTGGCGTACTCGGTGACGTATTCCAGTGCGGCGCGGGCAATTCCGAGTGCCTGCGCGGCGACCATCGGCCGGGTCTGCTCGAAGGTGCCCAACGTCGCCGACCCGGAGTGTTTTCCGCCGGCCACCACGTCGCGCGCCTTCGCGAGCTTGTGTTCCAGCTTGTCCTGGCCGCCGAGGAGGTTCTCAGCTGGCACCCGGACGTTGTCGAGTCTCAGTTCGGCGGTGTGGGACGCCCGGCAACCCAGCTTGTCGAGCTTGCGCACCATCGTCAGCCCGGGTGTGCCGCCCGGCACGATGAACAGGGCCTGGCCCCGGTGCCCGAGCTCCTCGTCGACGACGGCGTTGACCACATGCACGTTGGCGATGCCGCCGTTGCCGATCCACATCTTGTGGCCGTCGATCACCCAGTCCGACCCGTCTCGGCGTGCCCGGGTGCGCAGATTGCGCACATCGCTGCCGCCCTCGGGTTCGGAGATGGCCAGCGCGGCCAGCTTCAGGTCGTCGGCGGTGCCGAAACACTCAGGCGCCCACCGCAGCATCTGTTCGGGGGTGGCGGCCTGGCCGATGGCGGACAACGCCAGGGCCGGCATCACTACGGCCAGGCCGATCCCGGCGCAGCCCCAGAAGATCTCCTCCATGAACATCGGCAGCGACAGTCCCGTGGGATCGCCGATGAGGTCACGGTAGAACAGCGGGCTGTAGAAGCCGCGTCTGGCCGCCTCCTCGAGTACCGGCCAGGGGAACTCCTGCTGCCGGTCGTAGTCGGCGGCCACCGGCCGGATGACGGTCTCGGCGAATTCATGAGCCCGTCGAGCCAGATCGTGCTGCGCCGTCGTCGGCGTGAGATCAAAAGCCACGGTATCGACCCTCCTGGCAGGTTCAGTACCCGCTGATCGCCGAGGGCAACCGGGCCGACGTTTCGTGGCGGACTCGGTGGGTAACAGGCGAATATGCCGAAAACCACCGAATCCGGCAGCGCGAAGAAGAGCGAATTGCCCAGCACGCTGCAGAAATCCGAGGCAAAAGCGCAGCGGACGTTCACCAAGACCTATGACTCGGCCGCCGAGGAGTACGGCGATGAAGAACGCGCCCACCGTGTGGCCTACAACGCGCTCAAGCACTCCTACGAAAAGGTCGGTGATCACTGGGAGGCGAAAGCAGAAAAAGGACCCTCCGACGAGCGCGCCGAAAGTGGCGGCCCGAACCCTGCCGGGGAGACCGCCGAGGGAGTCGATGCCAACGCGTCCAAGAAACACCTGCTCGACGTCGCCAGAAAGCTGGCCATCTCAGGCCGGTCGACCATGACCAAAGATGAACTGGTGGGCGCCATCCAGAAGGCGAACCGGCGGATCACCGCGCGCAACCGGTAGGCCGTCGTCAACGCGTCGGACGGGAACCTTCCTGAGCGTCCGGGAAGTATTCGAGCAGGTATTTGCTTTCGTCGATGTCACCGATGCTGCGGCGCGCTTTCCTGCGGGTGATGAGGATGGCGGCCCCGGCGAACAGCCAGATCGCGTATTGCACGGTCCAGGCCAATCGGAACGAGTCGAAGGTGTAGCCACCGGTGGCGGCCATGATCATGCCCATCGATTGCATGACGATCAGCGAGGCGGTGAATCCGCCCATGTTGACGATGCCCTGCGCCGTACCGAGGGTTTTGGCCGGGTTGAACGTACGCGCGAAATCGAAGCCGACCATCGACCCCGGTCCGCCGACCGAGATGACGATCACCAGCAGGACCAACAACCACATCGGCGCGGCTGAGGGCAGCGCCAGCACGACGGTCCAGATCGTCGCATTGCTGATCACGATGCCGAGCACCACCTGTGAGCGCCGGTGCGGATTGCGCCCGGTGAAGATGCCGATCAGGATGCCTGCCGCGACAGCGGCCGCCACCGAGATCGTCAGCAGTGTGCCGGCGGCGGTGCGGGAGACGCCCTGGGCGGTCATCAGATAGGGCACACCCCACATGAGGGCGAACACCGTCACCGAGAACTGGGTGCCCATGTGCGTGAAGAGGCCGAGCCGGGTGCCAGGCCGCAGCCACACCGTCTTGATGCGGGACAGCGTCTCGCGGACGCCGGCCGACTTGACCGGTACCGCGCGTCCGGTGGGGGTGTCTCTCACCAGCGCGAGCACGAGCATCAACGCCAAGACGCCGAACGCGACGGCAGACAGATAGGCGGTGCGCCAGCCGGCCCCGGCGAGCAGTGCCAGGAACGGCAGGGCCGACAGGACCTGACCGAACTGGCCGCAGAAACCGGTCAGCTGGGTCACGAGCGGGATCCGGCGCTCGGTGAACCAGAACGGCACCAGGCGCAGCACGGAAATGAAGGTGAGTGCATCGCCCAACCCCACGACCGCGCGGGCGGCCACGGCCGACGGCAGCGATTCGGTGAGGGCAAGTGTGAGCTGTCCGGCTGCCATCAAGGACCCGCCCGCGACGATCATCACCCGCGAACCGAACCGGTCCAGCAGCAGGCCGGCAGGGATCTGTGCCGTGGCATAAACGATGACCTGGAGGACGACGAACGTGGACAGCACCCCAGGCGCGGCATTGAAGCGTTCCGCGGCATCCAGGCCGGACACACCCAGGGTGGTCCGGTCGAGAACGGCGACGATGTACGCCAGGAGCCCCGTGGACCACACGATCCAGGCACGCACTGTTCCTGCGTCCTTCCCGTTCGGCAACGTGTTCGTCGACGGGCAAGGTGGGGGACTGCGGTCGCGGCGTCGGCGGATTTGTCTCGATCGACTCCTGATGGTCCCTCATCGGGAGATCGAACCCGAAATTCTGGGGCTGTGAGTTCACTCGCATCCGACGCTCACCGAACCCAAAGTGGGTAAGGATTATTGGCCAGATCTGAATAATATGGTCTAGTTCTTTGTATTTAGTCTGGCGAAATAGCTGTTCAGCCGCTATGGACAGGTGTCAAACAGTCGGCGCGCCGATGCGGGCTATTATTTGCTCAATCGGTGAGTTCGGGTACCCTCTGTTGATGCGTACCTCGATTTCGCTCCGGCGACCAGATGTCAGCTGCCGGCGTTGACTCAGTATCGAATCGGGGACCTGGCCGAGGCGTCGGGGGTCAACACCCGGAACATTCGGGCCTACCGGGAACGCGGGCTGCTGGATCCGCCGCGACGGGATGGCCGCCTCGCGATCTACTCCGACGTCCACCTGGAGCAGTTGCGTGTCATCAACCAGCTGCTGGCCAAGGGGTTCACCTCGTCGCACATCGCCGACTTCTTCTCGGCGATGCGGGCCGGCCACGATCTCGCCGACTTCCTCGGGCTGCAGGATGTCTTCGCGGGCGCGGCCGGGGGAGGTGGTGCCGACACGCCGACGGCCCTGCCGCTGGACGTCGACCTCACCGACGGCGACGCGCGACGGATGATCGCGACGGGTCTGGCCTGCGCGGTCGGTGGCCAGCTGATGTTGGTGGACCCCGAACTCGTCGGCATCGTGTCACGAGCCCCCGATCGCCGGCAGTACCTGGCCACGATCGTGGAAGTGTTCGCCTCGACGCGGCAGGGGATAGCGGCCGCCGCCGAGGATGTGGATTCGGTGATCGAGGAAGCCGCCGCCGAACTGCTGGATGTCGCAGCGCCACGTGAGCGCGCCGTCGAGCCGGTACGGGTACTGCAGGATTACCGGGAACTGGCCGCGATCGTCATCTCCCGCCAGGTCGACGAAGCCGTCCGCGGGCAGGTCATGCGCTCGACCGCGTGACCACAGATTTGATGCCGGTGTGACCTGCGGTGTCGAAGTTGTCGGTGGGGTATTTGTCGTATTCTGAGGTTGTGTCCCTCACCCGTCGCGACATGCTGCGGATGGCCGCAGCCACGCCGGTAGTGCTGGCGGCCGGAACCGCGGCCGCCGCGCTCACGGCACCTCAGGCCGCCGGAGCCCCCCTGGGTGTCTTGCTGGACTACGCCGCCGGGGTCATCAGTGCCCGGGATATCCGGGAATCCGGGGCCATCGGAGCTATCCGCTACGTGTCCGACCGGCGGCCGGGCGGGCAGTGGATGCTCGGAAAGCCGATCGAACTCCCCGAGGCTCGCGATCTCTACCGCAGCGGGCTCAAGATCGTCTCGAATTACCAGTTCGGAAAGGCGGAGACCGCCGACTGGCTCGGGGGCGAAGCCGCCGGCGTGCGGCACGCCAAACGGGGCTGGCAGCTGCACGTCGCTGCCGGCGGCTCCTACGGCGCTCCCATCTACGCCTCCATCGACGACGACCCCTCCTTCGAGCAGTACAAACAGCAGGTCGCACCCTATTTGCGGGGTTGGGAAGCGGTGGTGGGCAAGCAGCGCGTCGGTGTGTACGGCAACTCCAAGACCATCGAGTGGGCGCTGCAGGATGGCCTCGGCTCCTGGTTCTGGCAGCACAACTGGGGTTCCCCGGGGCGGGTGGCCCACCCTGCTGCGCACCTGCATCAGGTGGAGATCGACAAGCGCAAGGTCGGCGGTGTCGGCGTCGACATCAACCACATCCTCAAGCCCAGCTTCGGTCAGTGGGACTGATCGGCGAGCCTCGCCCGGCCCCGTACGCGGCTGTGTCGTAGTACCCCAGCAAACAATTCTGCGCTCAGCGAACGTCGATTTTCTTGACGGCCGTCACGTAGCTGCGTGGAGGCGCGGGGTGGGTCGGCAGGTGAGTGACCAGAATGACAATGTAACGATTGCATAACGGTACTGCTGTGATCAGCGCAGTTATAGCTACTCGACCGTAACCACCTGCATGCAGGACGTTTGTCCTCTTAGGTCTCGGCGTCAGTTCAGCGGCCTGTTACCTCGGGCACGGTTACTCGTGCGTAGAACTCGCCAGTAACCATCTCAGGCACAAAAATAGGTCAGGGCCTTATGACACTCTTAGTGCAGTCGGTGTTGTCGTCCACTGCGCGTCGCGAGGAGCCGAACGGTTGAACTCGAACGGGTTGACTGAACGGTGGGGTCAGGGCCCTTGCCGAGCGCAGGTCGGAACGACCACGGAACGACGAGAAGATTCGACGGAGAATCGCGCAGACGAACCTTCGCAGGGCAGCGCAGGTCCGAGACGTAAAGACGAGGCACGGATGCGAACGAGTGCCGATCGATCAAGAAGAAGTAGTTAGGGAGATATACGCCAGTGACGATTTTCGAGCACGACAGAGTCACCACCAACCATGATGGCAATGCTGCCGGGCCCGCTAACGCCAGTTCCTCCGCTTCCTACGCTCTGGTCGACCGGCTGGTCGATGGCGAGCCCTATGCCGTGGCATTCGGCGGTCAGGGCAGTGCCTGGCTGGACACTCTCGAAGAACTGGTGTCGTCGGCCGGTATCGAGTCGGACCTGGCGACGCTGGCCGGCGAGGCCGATCTGCTGCTGGAGCCGGTCGCCAAGGAGCTCGTGGTGGTCCGTCCGATCGGTTTCGAGCCGCTGCGCTGGGTGCGCGCGCTCGCTGCCGAGGAGGCGGTGCCCACCGGCAAGCAGCTGACCTCCGCCGCGGTGTCGGTACCTGGGGTCCTGCTGACCCAGATGGCCGCGATCCGGGCACTCAAGCGCCAGGGCATGGACCTGGCCGAGAATCCGCCGGTCGCCGTGGCCGGCCATTCCCAGGGCGTGCTCGCCGTGGAGTCACTCAAGGCCGGCGGCAGCCAGGATGTACAGCTGTTGGCACTGGCGCAGCTGATCGGCGCCGCAGGCACGCTGGTGGCCCGTCGCCGCGGTATCTCCGTGCTCGGCGACAAACCCCCCATGATCTCGGTCACCAACGCCGACCCCGAGCGCATCCAGGCTCTGCTCGAGGAGTTCGCCCAGGACGTCCGTACCGTGTTGCCCCCGGTGCTGTCGATCCGCAACGGTCGTCGGTCGGTGGTCATCACCGGCACCCCCGAGCAGCTGTCCCGCTTTGAGCTGTACTGCCAGCAGATCGCAGAAAAGGAAGAAGCCGAGCGCAAGAGCAAGGTGCGCGGCGGTGCGGTGTTCAGCCCGGTGTTCGAGCCGGTCCAGGTCGAGGTCGGCTTCCACACCCCGCGACTGGCTGACGGTATCGACATCGTCGGAGGCTGGGCCGAGGCCGTCGGTATCGACGTCGGTCTGGCACGTGAGATGGCCGAGGCGATCCTGGTGCGCCAGGTGGACTGGGTCAACGAGATCTCCGGTCTCAACGATGCGGGCGCCAAGTGGATTCTCGACCTCGGCCCCGGCGACATCCTCACCCGGCTGACCGCGCCCGTGATCCGTGGCCTGGGCATCGGCATCGTGCCCGCCGCCACCCGCGGCGGCCAGCGCAATCTGTTCACCATCGGTGCGGTGCCCGAGGTGGCGCGCCCGTGGACCAGCTATGCGCCGTCGTTGGTGACCCTGCCCGACGGCTCGGTGAAACTGTCGACGAAGTTCACCCGGCTCACCGGACGCTCCCCGATCCTGCTCGCCGGCATGACCCCGACGACCGTTGACGCCAAGATCGTGGCGGCAGCGGCCAACGCCGGGCACTGGGCCGAGCTTGCGGGCGGCGGCCAGGTCACCGAGCCGATCTTCAACGACCGCCTCGAGGAACTGAACACGTTGCTCGAGCCGGGTCGCGCCATCCAGTTCAACTCCCTGTTCCTCGACCCGTACCTGTGGAAGCTGCAGGTCGGTGGCAAGCGCCTGGTCCAGAAGGCCCGCCAGTCGGGTGCACCCATCGACGGCCTGGTCGTCACGGCGGGCATCCCCGAACTCGAAGAGGCCGTGGAGCTGATCGAAGAGCTCAACGGCATCGGCATCAGCCATGTCGTGTTCAAGCCGGGCACCATCGAGCAGATCCGCTCCGTCATCCGGATCGCCGCCGAGGTGCCCACCCGGCCCGTCATCGTCCACATCGAGGGTGGCCGCGCCGGTGGCCACCATTCGTGGGAAGACCTCAACGACCTGCTGCTCTCCACGTACGCCTCACTGCGGAGCCGCGCCAACATCACCATCTGCGTCGGCGGCGGTATCGGCACACCCGAGCGGTCCGCCGAATACCTCTCCGGCCGTTGGTCGCTGAACTACGGCTTCCCGCTGATGCCGGTCGACGGCATCCTCGTCGGTACTGCGGCGATGGCCACTCTGGAGGCCACCACCTCGCCGCAGGTCAAGCAGTTGCTGGTGGATACCTCGGGCACCGAGCACTGGGTCGGTGCCGGAAAAGCTCAGGGCGGCATGGCTTCCGGCCGCAGCCAGCTCGGTGCGGACATCCACGAGATCGACAACGCCGCGTCACGTTGCGGACGCCTGCTCGACGACGTTGCCGGTGATGCCGACGCCGTGGCCGAGCGCCGCGACGAGATCATCGCCGCGATGGCCAAGACCGCCAAGCCGTACTTCGGCGACATCGCCGAGATGACCTACGAGCAGTGGCTGCGCCGCTACGTCGAACTCGCCATCGGTGACGGTGATTCGACTGCCGACAGCAAGAAGAGCCATTCGCCGTGGCTGGACATCACCTGGCGTGACCGCTTCACCGAGATGCTGCAGCGCGCGGAGTCCCGGCTCGACCTGGCGGACTTCGGTCCCATCGAAACTCTCTTCGGCGCAACCGAATCCGGCGAAGCGCTGTTGGAGGACCCGGACCAGGCGATCGCCGCCCTGCTGGCCCGGTACCCCGACGCCGCCGAGGTCAAGCTGCATCCCGCCGACGTGCCGTTCTACATCACCCTGTGCAAGACGCCGGGCAAGCCCGTCAACTTCGTCCCGGTGATCGACAAGGACGTCCGGCGTTGGTGGCGCAGCGACTCGCTGTGGCAGGCCCATGACGCCCGGTACTCCGCCGACGAGGTGTGCATCATCCCCGGCACCGAGGCCGTCGTCGGTATCACCCGCGTCGACGAGCCGGTCGGCGATTTGCTGGACCGCTTCGAGCAGGCGTCCATCGATGAGGCCGTCGCCGCGAATGCCCAGCCCGTTGCGGTGCTGTCGCGCCGCCAGCACCGCACCGACATCTCCGGCCCGCTGGCCGTCGTGCTCGATGCCCCCGACGTGCTGTGGGCCGGCCGCACGGCCACCAACCCGGTGCACCGCATCGCCGATCCGGCGCAGTGGCAGGTCCACGACAACCGGTCCGCGACCCACCACCCGACGGGCGCACGCCTGGAGACCACCGGCGACCGTGTGGTGCTGAGCGTCCCGCTGTCGGGCACCTGGATCGAGATCTCCTTCACACTGCCGTCTTCGACCGTCGACGGCGGGGCGCCGGTGGTGACCACCGAGGACGCCTCGACCGCCATGCGTGCCGTGCTGGCCATCGCCGCCGGTGTCGACGGACCGGACGCGCTTCCGGTGCCGGTCAACGGCGTCACCACGGTCACCGTCGACTGGGATCCGGAGCGGGTGGCCGACCACACCGGCGTCACCGCGACCTTCGGTTCGCCCTTGGCCCCGACGCTGACCGTGGTTCCGGACGCGCTGGTGGGCCGCTGCTGGCCTGCGGTGTTCGCCGCCATCGGTACCGCCGTCACCGACAGCGGGTTCCCCGTGGTGGAGGGCCTGCTGAGCCTGGTCCATCTCGACCACGCCGCGCACCTGGTGGCCTCGCTGCCGACCGAACGCACCGAATTGACCGTCGCTGCAACGGCTTCCGAGGCCTACGACACCGAGGTAGGCCGTGTTGTGCCGGTCTCGGTGACCGTCACCGCGGTGGACGGCACACTGCTGGCCACCCTCGAGGAACGGTTCGCGATTCGCGGCCGCACCGGTGCCGCCGAACTCACCGATCCGCTGCGTGCCGGGGGAGCGGTGTCCGGCAACGCGACCGACACCCCGCGCCGCCGGCGCCGCGACGTCGCGCTCACCGCGCCGGTGGACATGCGGCCGTTCGCCGTGGTCTCCGGTGACCACAACCCGATCCACACCGACAAGGCGGCCGCGCTGCTGGCCGGCCTGGAATCGCCCATCGTGCACGGCATGTGGCTCTCGGCCGCCGCGCAGCACGTGGTCACCGCCACGGACGGCAAGCCCATCCCGCCGGCCAAGCTGATCGGCTGGACCGCCCGCTTCCTGGGCATGGTCAAGCCGGGCGACGAGGTTGATTTCCGCGTCGACCGCGTGGGTGTCGACCTCGGTGGCGAGGTGCTCGAGATCGCCGCCCGCATCGGCTCGGATCTGGTGATGTCGGCGACGGCACGGTTGGCCGCGCCCAAGACCGTGTACGCCTTCCCGGGACAGGGCATCCAGTCCAAGGGCATGGGCATGGACGTCCGCGCCCGGTCCAAGGCCGCCCGCAAGATCTGGGACAAGGCCGACACCTTCACCCGCGAGACCCTCGGTTTCTCGGTGCTGCATGTGGTCCGGGACAACCCGACCAGCCTCATCGCCTCCGGTGTGCACTACCAGCATCCCGAAGGTGTGCTGTACCTGACGCAGTTCACCCAGGTGGCCATGGCCACCGTCGCGGCGGCGCAGGTCGCCGAGATGCGGGAGCAGGGCGCGTTCGTCGAAGGTGCCATCGCCTGCGGCCATTCCGTCGGCGAGTACACCGCGCTGGCGTGTGTGTCCGGTGTCTACGAGCTCGAAGCCCTCCTCGAGGTCGTGTTCCACCGCGGCTCGAAGATGCACGACATCGTGCCGCGCGACGAGCACGGTCGCTCCAACTACCGGTTGGCTGCCATCCGGCCGTCGCAGCTCGATCTCCCCGACGCCGACGTCAAGGACTGGGTTGCCGGAATCTCCGAGCGCACAGGGGAATTCCTGCAGATCGTGAACTTCAACCTGCGCGGTTCGCAGTACGCGATCGCCGGTACCGTCCGCGGTCTCGAAGCGCTGGAGGAAGAGGTCGAGCGGCTGCGCGAGATCTCCGGCGGCAAGCGGAGTTTCATCCTGGTGCCCGGCATCGATGTGCCGTTCCACTCCAGTGTGCTGCGCGTCGGTGTCGACGACTTCCGTCGCGCCCTCGAGCGGGTCATGCCCTTCGACGCCGACCCGGCTCTGATCGTCGGACGCTACATCCCGAACCTGGTGCCGCGGCCGTTCACCCTCGATCGTGACTTCATCCAGGAGATCCGGGATCTGGTGCCGGCCGAGCCGCTCGACGAGATCCTCGCCGACTACGACACCTGGCGTAACGAGCGCCCGTCGGAGCTGATGCGCAAGATCGTCATCGAGCTGTTGGCGTGGCAGTTCGCCAGCCCGGTGCGCTGGATCGAAACCCAGGACCTGCTCTTCATCGAAGAAGCGGCCGGCGGGCTCGGTGTCGAGCGGTTCGTCGAGATCGGCGTGAAGAACGCGCCGACCGTCGCCGGTCTGGCCACCAACACCCTGAAGCTGCCCGAATATGCGCACAGCGCAGTGGAAGTGCTCAACTCCGAGCGCGACGCCGCGGTGCTGTTCGCCAACGACAGCGATCCGGAACCCGAGCCTGACGTGGACGAAGCGCCGTCGGCGCCTGCCGCCGAGGCGGCCCCGGCCGCAGCGGCGCCCGCAGCCGCTCCCGCTGCCCCGTCGGGCGGTCCTCGCCCCGACGACATCGGCTTCGACGCCGCTGATGCCACCGTCGCCCTGATCGGGCTGTCGGCCAAGATGCGGCTCGACCAGATCGAGGCGCTGGACTCCATCGAGTCGATCACCGACGGTGCGTCCTCACGACGTAACCAGCTGCTGGTCGACCTGGGCTCCGAGCTCAACCTCGGCGCCATCGACGGTGCGGCGGAGGCCGACCTGGCTGCCCTCAAGGGGCAGGTCACCAAACTGGCGCGCACCTACAAGCCCTTCGGGCCGGTGCTCTCCGACGCGATCAACGACCAGCTGCGCACCATCCTCGGGCCCTCGGGCAAGCGGCCGGCGTACATCACCGAGCGCATCAGCAAGGTCTGGGAACTCGGACCGGGCTGGGTCAAGCACGCCACTGTCGAGGTGGCGCTGGGCACCCGTGAAGGTTCCAGCGTCCGCGGTGGCAGCCTGGGCGGTCTGCACGACGGAGCCCTGGCCGACGCGGCCTCGGTGGACAAGGCCATCGACGCCGCGGTCAGCGCTGTCGGTGCGCGCAAGGGCATCGCCGTGTCGCTGCCCTCGGCCGGTGGCGCCGCCGGCGGTGTGGTCGATTCCGCAGCCCTCGGCGAATTCGCCGAGAAGGTCACCGGTCCCGACGGTGTGCTGGCTTCGGCGGCTCGTCTGATGCTCGGTCAACTGGGCCTCGACGCGCCGGTGAGCGCGCCGGAATCCAGCACCGATGCCGAGCTCGTCGACCTCGTGAGCGCTGAACTCGGCTCGGACTGGCCGCGATTGGTGGCTCCGGCGTTCGACGCCAAGAAGGCTGTGGTGCTCGACGACCGGTGGGCCAGCGCGCGCGAAGACCTGGTGAAGCTGTGGCTGGCCGAAGAGGACGAGATCGACGCCGAGTGGGCGCGGCTCTCGGAGCGCTTCGAAGGTGCGGGCCATGTCGTCGCCACTCAGGCCACCTGGTGGCAGGGGCGGGCCCTGGCGGCAGGCAAGCAGATTCACGCCACGTTGTTCGGCCGGATCGCCGCCGGTGCGGAGAATCCCGGCAAGGGTCGTTACAGCGACGAGATCGCGGTGGTGACGGGCGCTTCGAAGGGTTCGATCGCCGCGGGTGTGGTGGCGCAGTTGCTCGACGGTGGCGCCACCGTCATCGCCTCGACGTCCAAACTGGACGACAGCCGGTTGGCGTTCTACAAGAACCTCTACCGCGACAACGCCCGATTCGGCGCCAAGCTGTGGGTGCTGCCTGCCAACATGGCCTCGTACTCCGATATCGACGCGCTGGTCGATTGGGTCGGTAGCGAGCAGACCGAAAGCCTTGGGCCGCAATCGATTCATCTCAAGGACGGCCTCACCCCGACGCTGCTGTTCCCGTTTGCGGCACCCCGGGTGTCCG
>JBEVFK010000048.1:0-71971 GCA_040512325.1 Mycobacterium sp.
GCGTCGGTCGGTAATAGGTTGTCTGGCAACAGTATTGACCGATGTCCCGGTAGCGCATGCCTCAAATCCGCAGCGGACCAGTCACTTTCGCCGACGTCAATGCGGACCCTCGGCGCTGGTAAGCTGCGGTGAACTTAGCTGAGAGTGGTTGTCCGCCAATGTCTTCAAAGCGCCTACGAAGAGCGATGGCAAGACGCCGATAGCAAAGATATTGCCGCTGACCGTGTTCAGTGGAAATCCTCTTCGAGTCCCACTGTTCACAACTGCCACAACGGGCAATGTCGTTCTAGCGCAGATTAATTCGAAACGACCCTGACATCGCTGTGAAGAGTGGTCTGTTTCACAAATACGTCGTGATATACGTCACATCCGGAATGGATTCATGACTATCGGGTAGTTGAGCGAATCGTATCCTTGACCTGCACAGACTTCTCTCAGGTTTGCCGTTATCTGGTCGTTATCAAACCGAGATATGGGAATCGGCCGACGTGACTCCGCGTCGATAGCCCCGTACGGTCCATTTTGTCCCGCAAGGGAGCCAACAACTCAATAACCATGAATCCCTGCGTGTGAGTGGGAATGGCGAGCGGCCCGACTGCTCTCGCCGCCGCCGAGCGAATGCCGGCGGGGCATATCTCTGCCTCCCCTGTCGTGCCTGACCGAGACGGCGCGACCCGATGAACCGCGGTCCAACTTGACCAGCACACCCGCCTCCGGTGGGTGGGTGTGGCGATGGCGCGCGCGTGGCGAAAGGAATGAAGTTGCAGAACCTCCGTAAGAAACTCACGATGGCGGCGATCGGCGGCGCGCTCGTCGTAGCCCCGATGGCTCTGTCGGCCGGCACCGCGAACGCGGACGGTGTGAACTGGGATGCCGTCGCATCGTGTGAGTCCGGCGGAAACTGGGCGATCAACACCGGAAACGGCTACTACGGGGGCCTGCAGTTCACGCTGGGCACCTGGCAGGCCAACGGCGGCAGTGGTTCGCCGCACACCGCTTCGCGGGAGGAGCAGATCCGCGTCGCCAACAACGTGCTGCAGTCGCAGGGGATCGGCGCATGGCCGTCCTGCGGTGGACGCGGCTAGCTCCTCCAGGGGAGTAAGGCCCAGTCGGGCCTGAGAACGATCGGACGAGTTGACGGTGCCGGGCGAAACGCCCGGCACCGTTGGCATTTCTGGGCAGTTTCGGTCAGTCGGCCGGGAGGCGGAACGCGGACCGGGCGGCCACCGCCGCCAGATGTCTGGTCAAGACGGCCTCCGGCATCAGCGCGGACGCGCGTGCCGCGAGCGCGCCCAGCGCGGCCGGGCGCAGATTCAGGACGGTGCCGATCGCCGCGGACTCACGCACCAGGCGGTTCACCCGGGGTTGTCGAAGGGCGGCGAACTCGGCGAAGGCCTGGGAGTAGTCAGTGCCTCGGTCCACCAAGGCCGACAGGATGGCCGCGTCCTCGAGGGCCTGGCATCCGCCCTGGCCCAGGTGTGGCCGCATCGGGTGGGCGGCGTCGCCCACCAGCACAATCGGCCCGCGGGCCCACTGCCGCGCCGGGCTGCGGTCGTAGAGATCATTGCGGAGCACGTCCTCGGGCGCTGTCGCCGCCAGGATCGCCGGAACCGGGTCGGCCCACCGCGCGAATTTGGCCGTCAAGTAGGCGAGTTCACCTTCGATCGAGCGCTGGCCTTCGGGGCCGCGTTCGGTGGCGAACCAGTACGTCAGGTCATGACCGAGTGGAACGTGGCCGACCTCGGCACCGGGCGCAAGCGTCTCGCCGGCCAGTTCAGGGTCCAACCGGTAGCGGGCGATGCCGCGCCATGCGGTATAGCCCGCATAGCGGTTCGACAGTTCACCGTTGAGGTGCCGCGCCACCGCCGAGCGTGTGCCGTCAGCGCCCACCACCGCGGCCGCCTGCAGGTCGCTGTTGTCGGACAGGGTCAACCGCACCCCGTCGGCTGTCGCGATCAGTCCGCACACCGAGGTGCCATAGCGGACGGTTCCCTTGTCCAGAGCGCTGAACAGGATGTCGCGCAGGGCGGCCCGTTGCACCACCACCAACGGTTCGCCGAGGGCAGTGACCAGCCGCTGCGCTGACGGTCGACGCAACCACGTCCCGTTGTGCCAGCGCATCGCGCCCGCAGTCACCCGGCCGCCGGCCGAGCGCACCGCGTCGCCGAGTCCGAGCTCGTCGAGCGCGGCCAGCGCGTTGGGCCAGATGCTGATTCCGGCGCCGGGCGAGGTGTCGGTGCGTTCTTCGATCACCGAGACGCTTCTGCCACGTCGTTGCAGGCCCGCCGCCGTGGCCAGGCCCGCGATGCCGGCGCCGACGACCACGATTTCTTCCCGCCCGCGTCCACCGCTCACAGGTCGAAAGTACGCGACCGACCCGGCGTGGTGAGTGCCGACGGGCCGAGGTGTCAAGCGGTCGAGACGTTGGATTCACATCGTGGAAACGCGAGGATGATTTCCTGTGAGGGAACTCTGTCCACCCGCGTTACGCGCTCTCGCGATGGAAGGTCCGATGAAACCCGCTCTCGAAACGACCAGCGTGCCCGGTTGGTCCACCGCAGCCCGTCGACCCGATGCCGATCTGTCCGGACGGTCCTGGACCGTCGTCGGGTTCGGTCCCGATGCCCAGCCGATGGTGTCAGCCTGGCAGGAGCAGATCCTCGGTGCTGACCCCGCCGCCGCGATCATGGTGCACCTGGTCGACGAAGCGGACGGCGACCGGGCCGCCGCACAGGCGGTGGACACCGACCTGGCCGACGCGCTGGTCGGGTGGCGGTTGATGATCGGCGGGCCGGCGGACGCCTGTCTGCGGTTGCGCGCCCACGCCCTGCGGCGTGGCGTCGGAGACGACGAGATCGTCGTCGGCAGTACCGCAGTGGCGACGCGCGACGTGTTGTGTGCGCACTGCCAGGCCCGCACCCGAGCCGAGGTGGGCCTCGAGGAGGTCCTGCCCTGTGCGGGGTGTGGCCGTAATCTCTTTGTCTACTATCATGTTTCGCGTCTCAAAGGTGCACACCTCGGGTTCATGGTCGACGCCGAGCAGATGCAGGCAGCCGAGCCGGTGGCCGCGCCATGACCACGCTGGAGCTGACGGTCCGCGCCATCGATGACGGCATTCCCGGCATCCGCACTCTCACCCTGGTGCGGCCCGACGGGGGATCGCTGCCGTCGTTCACGCCGGGCAGTCACCTCGTGATCGAGTGCGGCAGTGCCGCCAACGCCTATTCGCTCACCTCGGACAGTGTCGCGCCGAGCAAATATGTGGTGTCGGTGCTGGAATGTCCCTCCGGGGCGGGCGGTTCCCGCTGGATCCACCACGAACTGGCGGTCGGGGACAGCGTTGTCACCCGCCCGCCTCGAAGCGCATTCGCCCCCGTGTTGCGGGCGCGGCGGCATCTGCTGGTCGGCGCCGGAATCGGGATCACCCCGATGGTCTCGCATCTGCGTAGCGCCGCTCGCTGGGGCCGGGAGGTGAGCCTGCTCTACCTGCATCGCGAAGGCCGGGGCGTCTACGTCGACGAGATCAAGGCGCTGACCGATCACGCCCAGATCTTCACCGAGCGCAGTGCCTTCCTCGACGAGCTGTCCTCAGCACTGGCGACTCAACCGTTCGGCACGCACCTCTACGTGTGCGGCCCTGGCGGATTCATGCAGGACGCCGTCTTCCTGGCCGAGAAGTTGGGTTGGCCGGCAAGTCGAATTCACTTGGAGCGCTTCGGTATCGACACCCTGGACCCAGGCGCGCCGTTCGAGGTCACGCTCACCGGCAGCGGCGACACCTTCGTCGTCGCACCGGGTGTCTCGCTGTTGGAAACGCTCCAGGCCAAGGGATACGACATCCCCAACCTCTGCAGGCAGGGAGTCTGCGGCGAATGTCGGATCCCAGTCTCTGGCGGCGACATCCTGCACCGTGATCTGTTCTTGTCCGACGCCGACAGAGCGGCCTGTGACTCGATGATGAGCTGCGTGTCGCGCGCCCGCGGTGACCGCCTCGAACTTGCCCTGTAACCGGAGGAATCCCAGTGACACTGACCCCCGAGCTGATCTCAGCACCAGATCTACTGCGCACGTTCCCTTTCCCATTTCCTGCTGAGACGTACCGCTACAGCACCAATGTCGAGCCGGCGGGCAACGCGGTGGTGACACCGGCCGGGCAGTGGGGCGAGCGGGTGATCGACATCGACAGCGAATACGAGGATGAACTGGTCGAACGGGCGCGGGTGCTGGCCGCCGATCCCAATCGCTACGCTTTCCTGCCCCACATGCGGACCGCGTGCTGGGATGTGATGTTGGCTTTGATGACAGAGATGGCCACTGCCTACCCGGAGGTCATGTCACTGACCCAGAACCGGGGCAGGTGGCAGTGGCGCAACAACCGCCTCGGTATCACCGCCGATTTCGTGATGGGCGACGAATCCACGCTGCCTGCCGAACCGTTGGCGTTCATCGCCGGCCAGGTTCAAGAGGACATCGTGCTGCTCGATCAACGCGATGGCGACCTGTTCGGCGACGCCGGTGTGGTGACCTTCGCAGCGGACTGGTCCTTCGGTTTCGACGTCGGGATGACGTTCCTCGAAATCCACGGACCCGTTCCCCGGCTCCGGGAGACGGGTGTCATCACCCGGGCGCGCGAATTCCTGATGCGATTGCAGCCCAACGACTCCTACCGTCGTACCAATTGGTCCATGACCATCGGCCGGCGGCTGGACGTCTCCACCGAGCTGTATCCGGAGTGGGGCCCGGACCGGGCCATGATCGGCACTGTCGACGACGAGACCTTCGGCAAGCTGGTGCATCTGCGCGTGGAGGTGCAGCATCTGATCCGACTACCGGAGTCCGGGGCCATCTGCTTCCTGATCCGCACCTACATGCTGCCGTTGGCGGACCTGATCACCGTGGAGCCCTGGCGGGAGCGGGCGGAAGCGGTGATCAGCGAGTTACCCGAGGACATGGCCGATTACAAGGGCATCATCGCCTACCGCGACCGGACGGTGGAGTGGCTGCGGGCCCACGCGCCGCAGTAGTTCCCTTGCCGAGCAGACGCGAAAGCGAGGCAAACCGGGCACAGAAATCGGGGCCGGCCACCGCAAGGTGACCGGCCCCGATTTCTGTTGGGCTGCAGGTAGATCAGTAGACCGGCGGCTCGCCTTCAGCGGCGGGACCGGCTTCGACCGGCTTGTGCTCGATGATCGCCTTGTATGCGGCGTTCTCGTGCTGGATCATCCGGACGAAGAATCCGATGAACAGGGCGACGGCGAGGATGAACACAATCCACACGCCCAGCGAATTGCCGCCGAAGGTGAAGACGACACCGAGCTCGTCATAGGACGTGATGGGACTGAACATTTACTTCGTCTCCTCCATGACTACTGCTGCGTGGGCCCCGTTGGTGGGCATCGCCGTCATCGGGATGCCCTCGGGGTACGGGGTGGCGGGAACTTCGCTGAGGTCCAGACCCTGCAGTTCGACTTCGGCCGGAATGCGCAGCATGCCCGCCTTTTTCAGAGCCAGCGACACCAGATAGGTCGGAATGAAGCCCAGTGCGATGAACACCAGGGCGCCTACCGCCTGGCCCCAGAACGAGATCGACGGATTGCCATCGGTGTTGGGATAGCCGGCCAGGAAGATACCTGCCACCAGCACCGAGTAGAGGCCGATGCCACCGTGCACGGTGACGGCGCCCACCACGTCGTCGATCTTGAACTTCTCGATCATCTTGCCGATGAACGGGATCAGGGCGCCGGCCACCAGTGCGATGACGAACGCGAGCGCAGGGTGGTAGAGGTCCATACCGGAGGCGATACCGATGATTCCGGCGAGGCCACCGGAGATGGTCCAGAACGGTTCACCGCGGGAGGTGATGTACGTACCGATGATGCCGCCGGCAAGACCCATCAGGGCGTTGAA
The DNA here is from genome assembly GCA_040512325.1 of Mycobacterium sp. Lineage (GTDB taxonomy): Bacteria > Actinomycetota > Actinomycetes > Mycobacteriales > Mycobacteriaceae > Mycobacterium. The sequence continues at coordinate 5,908 of JBEVFK010000048.1, forward strand.
GGCAAAGGCCGACAATGTGGTCGGGCTGCCGTAGATGGTGGCGTAACCCGCACCGCTGTAGATCACACAGCCCATCAGGAAGCCGAAGAAGCCGGCGAAGATGAGCATCAGGCCGAGCATGGTCAGGGGCAGGTTGTGCGGGCGGATGGTCACGGGGGTGCCGTCGGGCAGGAAGCGTCCGATGCGCGGTCCGAGGTTGATCAGGATGCCGAGGGTGGCGAAGCCGGCGATCATGTGGACACAACCGGCGGCGCCGACGTCGTGGAAACCGAGCTGGGTCAGCATCCAGCCTGCGCCGTGCCAGCCCCAGGCTGCGCCGATGATCCAGACAACCGACCCGACCAGCACGGTGAGAATCAGGAAGGCACTGGTGCGGATACGTTCCAGCACCGCGCCGGACATGATCGAGCCCGTGGTGGCAGCGAACAGGGCGAACGCGCCCCAGAAGATGCCGCTGGCTGAGTCAGCGGTGTTCGGGCCCATGTTGTCGCTCCACGGCAGCGCTGCCTTGGCGGCATCGGTCATCTCGATGAAGCCGCTGGGCATGGCGTTGTAGAGGAACCAACCGACAAAGAAGAACGACGCAATGATGGTTGCCAGAGCCAAGAGGTTCTTCATCGCCGTCGCGAGCACGTTCTTGGAGCGTGAGGCGCCCATCTCGTACGCGAGGAAGCCGGCGTGGATGAGCATCATCACGGCGATGGACATCCAGTAGAAGAATTCGTTGTTGACCGACGCCATGGTCGCCAGGGCGTCCTCGACTTCAGGTGTCACAGAGGACCTCCGCCTAGGAGTAGGGGAATCACAGTTGGTTTCTCCACAGTGTTCGGGGGGTACTGCCGGTGTACGAGGCTTGACGCTAGCTGTGAGAATGTGTCCCGCTTGTCACGGTGGGTTAATTTGCCGTGAAGTCCTGCACTGGACGTCCAGCAAGCCGCGAAGTCCTGCATCTTCGCCTCGGGTGAGCATGCCCGCCGCGGCCATGTGGGCGCGTGCCTCGAGAGCTGTCGCCCGGTTGCGGTAGTCGTCGACCACGTGGCGCAGGGCGGGCCGGTCACCGGTGGCGCGCGCGATGATCGCCTGGCAGCGCAGTGGCCACAGGTCGAGTGCCGGTTGTCCGGCACGACCCAGTTCATCGGAGATGTAGTCGGTGAGGCGATGTGCTCGAGCGCGGTCACCGGAGGAGTCGTTCGAGACCAACAGCGTCACCGCGACGGCCGCGGCAAACCCGGCGAGCATGAGGTCGCCGGAGCCGACCTCTTCCTCGACCGCCGCGGTGAGGGTCTCGACTTGCTGTGTCGTCAGGCGCCCGGTGAGGTGCGCATGGGCAGCGATGACGGCATCGACCTGGCTGCCGCCGATGTCGAACCCGCCGGCCCGGGATCGGTGCAGCAGCTTTACCGCCTGCGACAGTCCACCGGTGCCGCTGACAGCCAAAGTGCTGCCGTGCACCCAGTAGGCCATGGCGATTCCGTAGGGGTCGCCGAACTGGACCGCTGTGCGGAGCATCGACCGACTGTGCCGCAGCAGCGGTGCAGTCACCTGCTCGAAGCCGACAATCAGCAAATCGACTGCATATCCCGCGACGATCGCCGCTGTCACCGGATCGATGGCGGTGATCTGCCGGGCCCGCTCCAGGTCGCGAAGCCCTGCGTCACGGTCGCCCATCAAGACGCCGAGTGCGCCGAGGAGCGCCAGGGGTGGGGCGATTTCATCGGCCCGGAGATCGGGTGGCGCCGGACGCATCTGTTCTGCGACGGCTCGGGCCTTGGGGAAGTCGCAGACGACGTAGTTGGTGAAAGCGATGGCCATCAGCACTTCGTATCTCTGCGAGGTGGTACCGCCCATCGTGTCGACAAGGCGCAGGAGTTCGGCGGTGAGGGCGACAGCAGCCCGCGGCCGGCCCTCGGTCAATGCCATCGAGGTCACCCGTCCGGACATCGCCAGTGCCAGCGCGGTCGTTGCTCCGGAGGCTTCGGTGAGCGCACGGATCTCATCGAGACTGCGGTCGCCGTCATTGCTGCTGATGATCATCCAGGCGGTCATCGCCAGCATGGCGCGCGGCGCAGCCCTGCGGGTGTCGCGGTCGGCGATATCGATGGGCAGCCGATCGGCGATGCCAGATGCCTGCTCCCAACACGACCGGGCCGCAGCCAGGTTGCGGTGATGGAGCCATTCGGCCGCCTGCATGTACCAGGAGTACGACTGCTCCATCTCCCCGGCCGCGTTCAGATGGTGAGCGATCAACGCCGCCTCAGCGTTGACGTCATGTTCGGTCTGCGACTGCAGCAGACCCGCCAGGCGGCGATGCCGGTCAGCGCGCACCCGAAACAGCTGCGCCTCGTAGCACACGGCACGCACCAACGGATGCCGGAACGAGTATCGAGGCGTCGGTAGGACTCTGATCGGTTGGATCAGGTCGGCTGCGATGAGGCGGCGCAGCCCGTCGGGGACAGATCGGGGCACCATGGCGCGCAGCGTGTCCTCGTCGAACGTCGTTCCGATCACCGATGCGGTGTAGAGGATGGCTTTTTCTTCATCGGTGAACCGGTCGATGCGGGCGGCGATCACTGATTGCACCGAAGCGGGAACGGTGATGGACTCGACCTCGACGGACAGTCGGTAATTGCCGGGTGTGCCGGTGAGGGCGCCGCGGTCCACCAGGTCCTCGATGATCTCTTCGAGGAAGAAGGGGTTGCCGCCGGCGGGGGTGGTGATTTGTTCGGCGAGTCCGGTCGTGGTGGCATCAACGCCGATGAGCTCACGCGCCAGCGTCAGCGCCGATCGCTGTTCGAGCGGGTGAAGTGAAATCGAGGTCTGTTCGACGTCACGTAGCGCGCCGCCGTAGTTCGGTCGGAAGGTCGCGATCAGTATCAGCGCCGAGTCGTCGCGGCTGCGTGCGAAGTCGACGAGGATCTCTTCGCTGACAGTGTCGATCCAGTGCACATCTTCGACCACCAGCACGCGTCTGCCGGTCCCGATTCGGGTGACCGCGTGCAGTGCCTCGATCAAATATTCACGCCCGCTGAGGCTTTCAGGTATCGCAGCTACGCCTGCGTCGCCGATGGAGAGCAGGTCGAACAGGGCTGCTCGATCGTCGTGGTCGAAAAGCCCGGTGGGTTCGAGCTGCTCCCGTGCTCTCGCACGGGCGGCGGGTCCGTCCAGCCCGCGCAACCCCAAGGCAGCGCGCAACAGTTTTGCCAGCGCGTGCAGTGGCACGGACGAGGTGTGTGCGTCGCAGGCGACTGAAACTACGTCACAGCCTTGTTCTGTGGCTGCGGAGACGAACTCGCGGATCATCCTGGTCTTGCCCACGCCGGGTTCGCCGACCACCGTGACGAGGGTGGACCGGCCACCGGTCAACGTCTGCATCAGAATGGCCAGCTCATCGTCGCGCCCGACCAATGGGCTGGGGGGAGTGACCGCGGCAGGTCGCTCGGCGTGGATACCATGGAGCCTGCGAGTGAAAACGGGCTGCGAGGCACCCTTGACGGTGACGGCTTCGAGCGGGCCGAAGATGCCCTGCCCTCCGATCCGACGTGCGGTCGCTTCGGTGCATCGCACCGTTCCCGGCTCGGCTGCCGACTCCATGCGTTGCGCCAGGCCCACGGGATGTCCGACCGCGGTGTACTCGCCCGCGCCGATGTGGCCTGCGATCACTTCGCCGGAGTTGAGACCGACGCGGACCGCGAACCAGATGCCGTCACGCCGCTCGATGTCAGCGGCCAAAAATGATGCCGCTGACAGGATTTCGAGTGCGGCCAAGCCGGCTCTCAGCGCGTGGTCCTCGAGGGCGGTGGGCGCGCCGAACAGAGCCATCAATCCGTCGCCGGTGAATTTGTCGACGGTGCCTCCAAAGCGGTTCACGGCTGCCGCCGACCGGTGGAACAGCTCGTGCATGATTTCCTGCAACCGTTCGGAGTCCAGTGTCGCCGCAAGGCTCATGGAGCCCACGACATCGGCGAAGAGCACGGTGAGTTGCTTGCGTTCTCCCACTCCGTGGTCGGCATACACGGCGGTTCCGCAGGCATCGCAGTAGCGGGCGGCGGTACGAAGATTGTTCCCGCACGCCCTGCATTGCAGATCCGAACTGTCCAGCACGCTCCCGGCCTTCCCCACAGGCACGACCTGCCGATCGTAGCGTTGGGCCGGCCGGGATGACCCCCTGTTTTCCGGTCCTGCGGTGGGCGTCTCCGAGACCTGAATCTCATGGCGGTGTCACACGCGCGAAACAAACCCGTGTTTACCTATGGTGTACATTATCCACTGGCAAGAAACACCATGGAAGGGGCAAGCGCGATGGCAGCTCCCACGGGCCTGGCGCAGTTGGCGCACGATTCAGGAACCCGCTTCATCCTTGCGCTGTTCGTCGATCTCCGCGGGAAGCCATGCGCCAAACTGGTTCCCGTCGAAGCGGTGGACCAGCTGGCCGCCGAGGGCGTCGGCTTCGCCGGCTATGCCGTCGGCGCCATCGGCCAGGAGCCCAAGGATCCGGACCTGATCGCGATCCCGGACCCGGCGTCGTTCACCCCGATCCCCTTCATCAAAGAGGGTCTCGCCATCGTCCACTGCGACCCGCACGTCGAGGGCAAACCCTGGCCCTACGCGCCGCGCGTCATCTTGAAGTCGATGCTGCAGCGCGCTGCCGATCAGGACCTGACCGCCTTCGTGGGCGCGGAGGTGGAGTACTTCCTGCTCAAGCGGGACGCCGGCGGCGAGCTGACCACCGCTGACCCCTCCGATGTCGCCGACCAGCCGTGTTATGACGCACGCGGCCTCACCCGCATGTTCGACCACTTGGCGGGGATCTCGGAGGCGATGAACTCGCTGGGCTGGGGCAATTACGCCAACGACCATGAAGACGGCAACGGCCAGTTCGAGCAGAACTTCAACTACGCCGACGCACTCACCACCGCCGACCGGGTGATCACGCTGCGCTACCTGCTGACCATGCTGGCCGAGCAGCGCGGCATGATCGCCACGTTCATGGGCAAGCCGTTCAGCGACCGCACCGGCAGCGGTCTGCACTTTCATCTCTCCTTGCAGAGCAAGGGTGAACCGGTCTTCCCTGCCGCCGATGATGCTCGCGGCCTGGGACTCTCACCGCTGGCGTACAACTTTCTGGCCGGCATTCTCGAACATGCCTGTGCACTGCACGCAGTGGTGGCGCCGACGGTCAACTCCTACAAGCGCACCGGTGCGGTGTCCACCACCTCCGGGGCCAGTTGGGCCCCGCGGTGGGCGACCTACGGCGGCAACGACCGCACCCACTACATCCGGGTCCCCGATGACCAGCGCATCGAGCTGCGTGGCCCCGATGGCTCGGCCAACCCCTACCTGGCGATCGCCGCGGCATTGGGGGCGGGCCTGGACGGCATCAAGCGCAATCTCGATCCGGGCGAGCCGGGAGCCTCGACAACCGCACGGCTGCAACCGCTTCCGTTGACGCTGCTGCACGCGATCGACGCCCTGGAGGCCGACGACGTGATCACGGGTGCGCTCGACGGTGCCGGTGAAGGCGTCGCGGCCTACTTCGCGAATCTCAAGCGGGAAGAGTTCTTCTCCTACCACCGTGAGGTCACCTCATGGGAGCTTGACCATTATCTGCAGGCCTTCTGAGAGGAGAGTGAAGATGTGCGGAATCGTTGGGCTGCATCTACGTAACCCCGAGCTGTACCCGCGCCTGGGCGAGCTGTTGACCGGCATGCTCTGCGAGATGGGTGAACGAGGCTCGGACTCCGCCGGTGTGGCGGTGTACGGCGATCCGGTGTGGTCGCCGCCCGGGCACACGACGGTGTCCCTGCTCGAGGTGGACGCGGCCGTCGCCGAGTCACTGTCGGCCACGCTGACCGGGGCACTCGGTGTCGCGGTCACCGTCCTGCCGCTGGCCGACACGCTGGTCGTGCATGCGCCGGTGACCACCGACGCTCTGCTGGCCGCCTGCCGGGCGGCGGTGCCGACTGCCTTGGTCGCCGGGTTCGGGCAGGACGTCGCGGTCCTCAAGGGGGTGGGGCACCCCCGCGAACTCGCCAACCGGTACGGATTGGAAAAGGCGCAAGGCTGGCAGGGTGTCGGGCACACCCGGATGGCCACCGAATCGGCGGTCAACGCCGCGGGGTGCCACCCCTACGCGGTGGGGCCGGACCAATGCCTGGTGCACAACGGGTCATTCGCCAATCACGCCACCATCCGGCGTGAATTGCGCGCGGCCGGTGTGACGTTCGACAGCGACAACGACACCGAGGTCGGGGCACGGTTCGTCGCCCACCAATTGGCCGACGGTGCCGACATCGAACTCGCCCTCAAGCGGCTGTGTGCCGAATTCGACGGCTTCTACACGCTGTTGGTGTCCAATTCCGATTCGTTCGCCGTGGTGCGCGACGCCATCGCATGCAAGCCCGCCGTGGTCGCCGAAACCGACGACTGGGTGGCGATGGCTTCGGAGTACCGCGCCCTCGTCGGGCTGCCGGGCATCGCCGATGCGCATCTGTTCGAACCCGAACCCGAGGTGGTGTACGCATGGAGCAGGTGAGCGCCGACGGCGTGGAGACGGTCTTCGACCTGGCCGAAAACACTGTACGGGAGATCAACTCGGCGCTACACGCCGCCGAGGTCAGCGGGTCGTTCGAGATCCGCAATCCCGCCGGCGCGCACAACCTGGCCGTCGGGGTGGACGCCCCGGTGCGGGTGCTGATCGCCGGGCATGTGGGGTACTACGCGGCGGGCATGAACCAGCGCGCCGAGGTGGTCATCGACGGCAACGCCGGTGTCGGTGTCGCCGAGAACATGATGAGCGGCAGCGTGGTGGTCAAAGGCAATGCGTCCCAGTCCGCGGGCGCCACCGCCCATGGAGGTGTCCTGGTGATCGAGGGTGATGCCGCGGCGCGCTGCGGCATCTCGATGAAGGGCGTCAACATCGTCGTCGGCGGCAACGCCGGACACATGAGCGCCTTCATGGCCCAGAGCGGCACCCTGGTGGTGCGCGGTGATGTCGGAGATGCGTTGGGGGACTCCATCTATGAGGCGCGGATCTACGTGCGCGGTGCGGTCGCATCGCTGGGCGCCGACTGCATCGCCAAGACGATGACCGACGAGCACCACGCCGAGTTGGCGGCCCTGCTCAAAGAAGCGGGATACGACGACGACACCAGCGCCTACACCCGCTACGGCTCGGGGCGGACGCTGTACCACTTCCACAGCGACAACTCAGACGCGTACTGATTTCTAGGAGCTCCCCATGAACCATGACGCCCGGGCCCAGCGCGGCCTGCGTGAATCGGCGACCTTCGATCGGGCCACCATCAGTGATATCCAGCGGGCCGCGGCCACGGGTGTCTACGACATCCGCGGCTGGGGTGCCAAGCGCAAACTGCCGCATCTCGACGACCTGGTGTTCCTGGGGGCGAGCATGTCGCGCTACCCGTTGGAGGGCTATCGCGAACGCTGCGACACCGACGTGGTGCTCGGCAGTCGACACGCCAAACACCCTCTGCACCTGAGTATTCCGGTCACCATCGCCGGTATGAGCTTCGGGTCGCTGTCGGCGAATGCCAAAGAGGCGCTGGGGCGGGGGGCCAGCGAGGTCGGCACCTCCACCACCACCGGCGACGGTGGCATGACGCAGGAAGAACGCGGGCAGAGCAAGTACCTGGTGTACCAGTACCTGCCCAGCAGGTACGGCATGAATCCCGACGATCTGCGCAAAGCCGATGCCATCGAGATCGTGCTCGGCCAGGGCGCCAAACCCGGCGGCGGCGGAATGCTGTTGGGGCAGAAGATCACCGAGCGGGTGGCGGCCATGCGCGACCTGCCGCAGGGCATCGACCAGCGCAGTGCGTGCCGGCACCCGGACTGGACCGGCCCGGACGACCTGACGATCAAGATCGCCGAGCTTCGTGAGCTCACCGACTGGGAGAAGCCGATCTTCGTCAAGATCGGTGCGTCCCGCGTCTACTACGACGTCAAGTTGGCTGTTCACGCCGGCGCCGACGTCGTGGTGGTCGACGGGATGCAGGGCGGTACCGCTGCCACCCAGGACGTCTTCATCGAACACGTCGGCATCCCGACCTTGGCCGCGATCCCGCAGGCGGTGCAGGCGCTGCAGGAACTGGGTGTGCATCGAGAGGTGCAGCTGATCGTCTCCGGTGGTATCCGCAGCGGCGCCGACGTCGCGAAGGCGCTGGCGCTGGGTGCGGACGCGGTGTCCATCGGCACGGCGGCCCTGATCGCGCTGGGCGACAACGACCCTCGGTGGTCACCCGAATACGAGGCCATGGGTTCGTCGGCGGGGTTCTACGACGACTTCCAGGACGGCCGCGACCCGGCCGGCATCACCACCCAGGATCCCGAACTCTCGGCGCGGCTGGACCCGGTCGAGGCGGGCCGGCGACTCGCCAACTATCTGCGGGTGATCACCATGGAAGCCCAGACCATCGCCCGGGCGTGCGGCAAATCCCATGTGCAGCATCTCGAACCGGAGGACCTGGTGGCCCTGACCATCGAAGCCGCAGCCATGGCCAAGATCCCGCTGGCCGGCACGTCGTGGATTCCCGGCCATGCCTGAGGTCATCGTCGTCGGTGGCGGGTTGGAAGGCGCGGCCACCGCATGGGCGCTGGCCGGCCGCGGTGTCACCGACGTCCTGGTGCTCGAGCGCGCCACCGTCGGCTCCGGGATGACGGGCAAGTCCAGTGGCATCGTCCGGTGCCACTACGGCGTCAGTTCGCTGGCCGCGATGAGCCAGTACGGACTCGAAGTCTTCGAAGCCGCCGAGGACCATTTCCACCAGACCATCGGCTTCCGCAGCACCGGCTATATCGTCGGCGTCGGTGAGGGTGACGTCGAGGCATTGGATGCCAATCTGGCGGCCCAGCAGGCGGTCGGTGTGCAGACCGAGCGCATCGACGCCGCCGAGGTCGCCAAGCTGTGGCCCACCGCCTACCTCGACGACTTCGCCGGTTTCGCCTACGAGCCGCGCGGCGGCTACGGCGACGGATACATGACGGCCCAGGCATTTGCGGTGACCGCCCGTGCCGCGGGTGTGAAGATCCGCCAGGGTGCGGCCGTTGCGGAGATCGTGGTGGACCACGACCGTGTGCAAGGGGTCCGGCTCGCCGACGGTGAGTTCATCGCCGCGGGCAGCGTGGTGTTGGCGACCGGGGTGTGGTCGTCGTCGTTCCTCACGGCATTGGGCTTCGACCTGCCCATCACGGTGGTGCGCGAGCAGATCCTGATGCTCAAACCGCCCGCCGATGTCAGCGATGTCGACAAACTCCCGGTGTTCTCCGACCTGGTGTCCCTGCAGTACGTGCGCTCCGACGTCGGTGGCGAGATCCTGTTCGGCAACAGCGATCTCGACACCATCGAGACCGCCGACCCGGACGCGTACAGCAATCGCGCCGACACGGATTTCCTGTCCAACACCGTCGAGAAGCTGGCGCACCGGTTCCCCGGCCTGGCCGACGGCGCCGTCGCCTCCAGTTATGCCGGATGTTACGACGTCACACCGGATTTCAACCCGGTGATGTCGCGGACGCCGGTGGAAGGTCTGGTGCTGGCCGTGGGTTTCAGCGGGCACGGCTTCAAGATCTCCCCGGCCGTCGGTCGCCTGGTCGCCGACCTCGTGCTCGACGGGGTCAGCAGCGTGGCCTCGATTCCCGAGTCGGACTTCCGGCTGTCACGCTTCGCTGACGGCGCCAAGCTGACCAGCCCGCATCCCTATTCCGGCGCGGGGCAGCTGCGCTAGAGGTTGAGGTGGCTGCGCATGGCCGCCGCCGCCTCGCCCAGATGGGTCAGCTGCTCGGGTGTGAACGCATCGACGAACAGTTCCTTGATTGCCTTGAGGTGGGGGACGGTGCTGGCGTCGAAGGCGCGGGCACCCTCGTCGGTGAGGACCACCCGTGCGCCGCGGGCGTCCTCCGCACACGGTTCGCGGCGTACCAACCCACGTTTCTCCATGCGGCCGAGTTGGCCGGACAGGCGGCTGCGCTCCCACTCGATGTCGGCGGCGAGCTCCGATGACCGCAATGCTTTGCCTGCCGCCTCGTGCAGCGCGAGGAGCACTCGGTAGTCCCCACTCGACAGCTGGGAGTCCTGGTGTAGCCGGGCCTCGATGCGGGCGCGGACGATCTCGAACGTCTCGATGTGTGCCCGCCAGATGGCGAGCTCGTCCCTGGAGGGCAGTCGTCGACCCCTGGCGGTGTCCATCAGGAAACCAGAGTAGTTGACATGTGAACAATGTTGGGCATGATTGATATGTCAACTACATAGGGAGGGCGTTCGCGAAGATGGATGTTTCGCAGATCGAGTTCGGTATCGACAGTTTCGGAGATCGGCCCCGCGATGACAAGGGCGTGGTCGTCTCGCACGCTCAGGCGATTCGCGCGGCGGTGAACGAGGCCATCCTGGCTGATCAGGTCGGCATCGATGTGGTCGCCTTGGGCGAGCACCATCTTCCGGACTACGCGATCTCGAGCCCGGAGACTGTGCTGGCGGGTATTGCGACCGCCACGAAACGTATCCGGCTCGCGTCAGGGGTGACGGTGCTGTCTTCGGATGACCCGGTGCGCGTGTTCCAACGTTTCGCCACCGTCGACGCGCTCTCCAATGGCCGAGCCGAGGTGATCCTCGGACGAGGGTCGTTCACCGAGTCGTTCCCGCTGTTCGGCTATGACCTCAAGGACTACGAGGTGTTGTTCGAGGAGAAGATCGAGCTGTTCCACCGGCTGCTGGATGAAACGCCGGTGACGTGGTCGGGCACCACCCGCGCCGCCCTGCATGAGGCGGATGTCTATCCCAAGACCGAATCCGGACGTCTCAACACCTGGGTGGGAGTCGGCGGGTCACCACAGTCGGTGGTCCGCACCGCCCAGTACGGCTTCGGTCTCATGCTGGCCATCATCGGCGGCGCTCCCGACCGCTTCACCCCCTACATCGACCTGTACCGGCGGGCGACGGAGGAGCTCGGCACCGTTGCACGGCCGGTCGGGATGCACTCGCCCGGCTTCGTGGCCACCACGGACGACGAAGCCAAGGAACTGTTCTACCCCGGGTACCGCGAGATCCGCGATCGGATCGGGGCCCAGCGCGGCTGGCCGCCGCTGAGCCGGCAGGAGTTCGACGCCGAGGTGACACACGGCTCGCTGTATGTCGGCTCGGTCGAGACGGTCGCGAACAAGATCGCCCACGCGATCCGGGTGCTGCAGGTAGGCCGGTTCGACATGATCTACTCCTCCGCCGGCACCGTCTCGGCGACTGCACGGCTGCGTTCGGTGGAGTTGTACGGTGCCCACGTCATTCCCCGGGTCCGCGAGCTGCTGGCCGAACAGGCCGGCGTCCCGGTGGGGGCGCAACGGTGACCGCCACACGACGGTGATGACGAGGGTGTCGCGAGCGTCGGAAGCCCTCCTGGCCGTGCCTCCCGGGTAGCGTCTCCTGTCATGACCGACGATCCACTCCTGCGAAACCGGACGGGCAGCGCGGGTGAGCGCGTCGTGTCCGAGCCGCTGCTCGGTGCGGGGCTGGAAGGTGCGATCGCCCGCAACGTACGCGCCCTGCGGACCCAGAGTGGGCTGTCGGTCTCGGAGATGGCCGATCGGGTGGGCATCTCCAAGGCCATGATGTCGAAGATCGAGAACGCTCAAACGTCTTGCAGTCTGGCCACTTTGGCGCGGCTGGCTGCCGGGCTCGATGTGCCGGTGACGTCGCTGTTCCGTGGGGTGGACGCCGAGCGGGCGTCGGTGTTCACCGCGGCGGGCACGGGTCCGCAGATCTCGCGTAACGGCACCCAGGTGGGCCATCACTATGAGTTGCTCGGCGCGTTGCGCGGGCAGCACAAGCGGCTGGAGTCGCTGATGGTGACGCTGACCACCAAGAGTGAGGTCTATCCGCTGTTCCAGCATCCGGGCACCGAGTTCATCTATCAGCTCGAAGGAGTGATGGAGTACGGCCACGGTGCGTCGGTGTACCGGCTGGAGCCCGGCGACTCCCTGCAGTTCGACGGTGAGGGGGCGCACGGGCCGACGGCGTTGATCACCTTGCCGATCCGGTTCCTGTCGGTCATCGCCTTCCCCGATACCACCCCCTGAGAACCCCCTTCCCGCCGAAACTCACGTTCGGGCGCGAAAGTGCGAGTGGAACGCGTCACGTCGTCGGTCTGGGCGGTCAGGCGAGCGCGTCACCGCTCAGGTCACCGGAAGTCACCTCAGGGCGAAAAAACCCACGCGGAAACTTCGCCCCACAGTGACTCCGGTTCACTGAGCGGTCTCGGTCACGGTCACACCGCGTCGAGATCGACGTGATGCCGGGTCGCACTCGCGAAAGTTCGCCGAAACGTCGGTTCGGGCGCACAGGGGGTTCGGGTGCCGCACGGGTGAGCGGGCGAAACCGCCCCGAAATCCCTGGGTAACCGGGGGAGCGACGATGGCGGGCACCCTGGCACAGTGACCATCCGCCACCATGCGCTCGCCGGCCATAACCACACCTTCCACAGTCTCGCCGACGTGCTGGCCAAGGCGTCGCCTGCCCGCTCGGGCGACGAGCTCGCCGGGTGCGCCGCAGCCACCGACGCCGAACGGGCCGCGGCCCGTTATGTGCTGGCGGGCATCCCGCTTGCCGATTTCCTGACCGAGGTCGTCATCCCGTATGACACCGACGAGGTCACGCGACTGATCATCGACACCCACGACGCCGCGGCGTTCGCGCCCGTGCAGTCCCTGACCGTCGGCGAGTTCCGCGATTGGCTGCTGACCAAGGTCACCGACCCCGATGGCCCGGCCGCGGTCACCGCGCTCGCGCCCGGCCTGACCCCGGAGATGGTGGCCGCGGTGAGCAAGCTGATGCGCAACCAGGACCTCATCGCTGTCGGCCGGCTGCCACAGGTGACCTCCGCGTTCCGGTCCACCATCGGACTGCCCGGAACGCTGGCCAGCCGGCTACAGCCCAACCATCCCACCGACAATCCCCACGGCGTGGCCGCCGCGACGCTCGACGGGTTGCTGATGGGCAGCGGCGACGCCGTGATCGGCATCAACCCCGCCACCGATTCGCCGCGGGCCGTCACCGACCTGCTGCGGCTGCTCGACGACGTTCGGTCACGCTACGAAATCCCCACGCAGTCTTGCGTTCTGACACACATCACCACCACCATCGACCTGATCGCCGAGGGCGCCCCGGTGGACCTGGTGTTCCAGTCCGTGGCCGGCACCGAGGCCGCCAACAAAGGTTTCGGTATCAACCTGGCTCTGCTGCGCGAGGGGATGGAGGCCGGTCGCTCGCTGCACCGCGGCACCGTCGGCGACAACGTCATGTACCTCGAGACGGGTCAGGGTTCGGCGCTGAGCGCCGGTGCCCATCTCGGTGTCGGCGGCGTACCGGTGGATCAGCAGACCCTGGAGGCCCGGGCCTACGCGGTGGCCCGCACCGTGGAGCCGTTGCTGGTCAACACCGTGGTCGGGTTCATCGGTCCCGAATACCTCTACGACGGCAAACAGATCATCCGGGCCGGGTTGGAGGACAACTTCTGCGGCCGCCTGCTCGGGCTGCCGATGGGTGTCGATGTCTGCTACACCAACCACGCCGAAGCCGATGGCGACGACATGGACGTCCTGCTCACCCTGCTCGCGGCCGCGGGCACCGCGTTCGTGATCGCCGTGCCCGGTGCCGACGACATCATGCTCGGCTACCAGAGCCTGTCGTTCCACGACGTGCTCTACGCCCGTCGCACCCTCGGCCTGCGTCCCGCGCCGGAGTTCGAGGTCTGGCTGGCCGCCCAGGACATGATCGGACCCGACGGCCTGGTCCGTCCCCTGGCCGCCAGCACGTCGTCATTGCGCACCCTGGCGGCCAGCGCATGACCGCTGGCCCTGTCGCCGGTCACCCGGCGGCCCGCGATCCCGAACGCGCACTGTGGGATCGGCTGCGCGCCCACACCCGATCCCGGATCGGCCTCGGCCGCGCCGGTGACGCGCTGGACACCGCCGCCGTGCTGGACCTTTCGGCGGCGCATGCCGCCGCCCGCGACGCCGTGCACTCGGCCGTCGACGTCGACGCGGTGGTCGCCGGCCTGCGTGAACTCGGGCTCGCCGAGGTACCGGTGGTGGCCAGCCAGGCCGGGGACCGGTCGATCTACCTGCGCCGGCCCGACCTGGGCCGCCAACCCGACGAGCTGTCCGGGTTGACCCGCACCAGCCCCGATGTCGCCATCGTGGTGTGCGACGGCCTGTCCGCCCTGGCGGTCACCGACCACGCCGTGCCGATGGTGGCGGCGCTGCTGGCGGCGCTGCCGGAGCACGCGACGGCCGAGGTGGTGGTGGCCACGCAGGCGCGGGTGGCTCTCGGCGATCACATCGCCGCGGCCCTCGGTGCCGACGCCGTGGTGGTGCTCATCGGGGAACGGCCCGGCCTGTCGGTGGCCGACAGCCTCGGTGCCTACCTGTCGTACCGGCCGCGGCCGGGGATGGCCGACTCCGAACGCAACTGCGTCTCCAACATCCACCCGCACGGTTTGAGTTACCGGCGGGCCGCGGCGATCGTGGTGGCCCTACTGGAAGGGGCAAAAGCGTTGGGCCGCTCGGGGGTTGACCTCAAGGACACCTCGGTCGAGGAACTGATCTCCGGCGAGGCGGTCCCAGAACTGCACTGATGTGCTACCAGTTGTCCATGGGCGCCACACCGTTCGACGACTTGGATGACTACCTCGCACTGCCCCGGATCACCGGCCTCGCCGCCAGTGCCGACGGCGCCCGCGTGGTGATCACGCTCGCCGAACTGGACCCCAAGAAGACCGAATTCCGCACCGCGATCTGGGAACTGGATCCCGACGGGCACACGCAGGCGCGCCGGCTGACCCGCGGCGCCAAAGGGGAATCCGCGCCGGCGTTCACGGTCGACAACGATCTGCTGTTCATCGCTGCCCGCGCCGACGATGACGACGACAAACCTCCCGCAGCCCTGTGGCGGCTGCCCGCCGGGGGAGGCGAGGCCGACCGGCTGCTCGACCTGGCCGGCGGGGTCAGCGCGGTGCGTACTGCCCGCGCTGCCGTGCGCACCGTCGTGGTGGCGCCGCTGCTGCCGTCGGCCACCGACGTCGACGACGACCGGCGGCTGCGCGCCCTGCGGAAGGACGCTGCGGTCTCTGCGATCCTGCACACCGGTTATCCGGTGCGGCACTGGGATCACGACCTCGGCCCCGACGAACCGCATCTGCTCGACGCCGACGGACCGCGGGATCTGACCGCCACGCCGGCAGGCGCGCTACGCGAGACCGGATTCGACATCAGTGCCGACGGTAGCTTTCTGGTGACCTCGTGGCGGGTGCCGACCGCCGGTGCCGCACTGCGCAGCGTCCTGGTGCGGGTGGACCTGGCCACCGGTGACCGCAGCGTCCTGGTCGACGATCCCGACGCCGACCTCGAGTCCCCGGTGATCTCACCCGACGGCACCCAGCTCGCGTTCACCAGGGAGACGCTCTCAACGCCCCACCGGGCGCCTCGAATCACGCTGTGCCGCATGCTGTTCGGAGAGCAGCCAGTCCAGGTGGCGCCAGGCTGGGACCGCTGGCCGGCCGCGGTGACGTGGGCCGCCGACGGCTCGGCGCTGCTGGTCACCGCCGATGACGCCGGCCGCAGCCCGATCTTCCGGGTCGGCCTGGACGACCAGGTGCAGCGCCTCACCCTCGACGACTTCGCGTATACGAACGCTGTCGCCACCGATACGGCGATCTTCGCCCTGCGCAGCAGCTACGCCGCCCCACCGCACCCGGTGCGGATCGACCCCGACGGGACCATCACCGTGCTCCCGGGCGTCGGGCTACCGGACCTGCCGGGGTCCCTGACCGAGAGCAGCGCGACTGCCGCCGACGGGCGGACCGTGCGGTCGTGGCTGGTGCTGCCCGAAGGCACGGAGCCCGCACCCTTGCTGCTGTGGATTCACGGCGGTCCGCTGGGCAGCTGGAACGCCTGGTCGTGGCGCTGGAATCCCTGGCTGCTCGCCGCCAAGGGGTATGCCGTGCTGCTCCCGGATCCCGCGCTGTCCACCGGCTACGGCCAGGACGTGATCCAACTCGGGTGGGGAGCCTGGGGCGGCCCGCCGTACGAGGACCTGATGGCGGCCACCGACGCGGCGTGCGCCCATCCCCGGATCGACGCCACCCGCACGGCGGCCATGGGGGGATCCTTCGGCGGCTACATGGCCAACTGGGTGGCCGGGCACACCGACCGCTTCCGGGCCATCGTCACCCACGCCAGCCTGTGGGCGCTCGACCAGTTCGGCGCCACCACCGACTCGTCGTACTACTGGCTGCGCGAGATGACACCGGAGATGGCGGCGCAGAACTCCCCGCACCGGTTCGTTGACCAGATCACCACCCCCATGCTGGTCATCCACGGCGACAAGGACTATCGCGTCCCCATCGGGGAGGCACTCCGGCTGTGGTTCGAGCTGCTCACCGCCTCCGGTCTGTCTGCGGGCGACGACGGCACCAGCCCACACCGATTCCTGTACTTCCCCTCCGAGAACCACTGGGTACTCAGCCCGCAGCACGCCAAGCTCTGGTACCAGGTGGTGACGGGTTTCCTGGCCGAACACGTGCTCGGCGAGCACATCGAACTGCCGGAGACGCTCGGCTGACGTCCCTGCCCGGGGGCGAGCAACCGACCGGTAGGTTGGGGTCATGACCGCAGCTCAGCGTGAATTCGACATCGTGGTGTACGGGGCGACCGGGTTCGTCGGAAAACTCACCGCGCTGTACCTGGCGAAGACGGGCGGCGACGCGCGGATCGCACTGGCCGGCCGGTCGCCGGACAAGCTCCTCGCTGTTCGTGAGTCGCTCGGGCCGGACGCGCAGTCCTGGCCGCTGATCACCGCCGACGCGTCGTCGCCGTCCTCGCTGAACGCGATGGCCGCGCGGACGCAGGTGGTCATCTCCACCGTGGGTCCGTACACCACCTACGGTCTGCCGCTGGTGGCGGCGTGCGCGGCCGCCGGTACCGATTACGCCGATCTCACCGGCGAGACACCGTTCATCCGCGACAGCATCGACACTTATCACAAGCTGGCCGCCGATAGCGGTGCGCGGATCGTGCACTCGTGCGGATTCGACTCCGTCCCATCAGATCTCACCGTCTACGCACTCCACAAGCGCGCACAGGCCGACGGCACGGGCGAGCTGCTCGACACCACCCTGGTGGTGCGCAGCTTCGCCGGCGGGGTATCCGGCGGCACCGTCGCCTCCATGTTGGAGGTCATGCACACCTCGTCCACCGATCCGCAGGTACGGGCGGAGATGAAGGATCCGTACACGCTGTCCACCGATCGGCTCGCCGAGCCCGACCTGGGGCCGCAGTCCGACGCCGGGTGGCGCAAGGGGGCGCAGATCGCGCCCGAGCTGTCGAAGATCTGGACCGGCGCGTTCGTGATGGCCGCCCCCAACTCGCGTCTGGTCCGCCGCAGCAACGCCCTGCTGAATTGGGCCTACGGCAACAGGTTCCACTACTCCGAAGCCATGAGCATGGGGTCCTCGCCGCTGGCCCCGGTGGCCGCCGCGGTGGGCACGGCCACCAATGTGGCTGTCGTCGCCCTGGGCAGCCGTTACTTCGACAAACTGCCGCGCCGGTTGGTGGACCGCATCGTCCCCAAACCCGGCACCGGGCCCAGCGAAAGCCAGCGCGAGAACGGCCATTACACCGTCGAGACCTACACCACCACGACTACAGGTGCCCGCTACCGCGCCACCATGTCCCAGCAGGGTGACCCCGGGTACAAGGCCACCGCAGTCCTCCTGGGGGAGTGCGGCCTGGCGCTGGCCCTGCACCGCGACACCCTGTCGGATCTGCGGGGCGTTCTGACGCCCGCGGCAGCGTTGGGTGACGCCCTGCTCGATCTGCTGCCGGCCGCCGAGGGCGTCACGTTGGAGACCACGCGGCTCAACTGATCGAGACCTCGCGGAATCGGCCCCGTCGCGTTTCGTCAGGTCTACCGTCGAGCGGTATGGCAGGACTAGACGATCTCTACGCGCAGATCCCCGTAGCGGACATCGCCAGGAAGCTCGGCGTTGACCAAGGTCAGGTCGACGACGCCGTCCGCACCCTGGTGCCCACGCTCGTCGGCGGTCTGCAGCACAACGCGAACAGCGACGGCGCCACCGCCGGCACCATCGAGGCCGCGGCCACCGAGCACGCCGCCAGCGGACTGCTCGACGGCGGCGTCACCGTCGACGACGTGGACAGAGCCGATGGCGACAAGATCGTCGCCAAGATATTCGGCGGCAACGACAGTGCCAACGTGGCGTCCGCACTCGGCGGCACTGCGGGTGCCGGCGGCAACACCCTCATCCAGCAGCTGCTGCCCATCCTGGCCCCCATCGTGCTGGCCTACATCGGCAAGCAGTTCGGCCAGAGGTCGGCGGCTCCCGCCGGCGGTGGCGGATCCTCGGGTGGGTTGGGGGACATCCTCGGCAGCATCCTCGGAGGCGGCACGAGCCCGGCCGGACAGGCAGACAACCCGCTCGGAAGCATCCTGGGCGGGGTGCTGGGCGGCGGGAAGGGCAACGCCATCGGCGAGATCCTCGGTGGACTGCTGGGCGGACGCAAGTAGGGTTCCCATCCCGGCCGGAGACGGGCGTTTTCGCGTCTGGCCGGCAGGGTTCCTAGAATTGACCGGTGACCGCCAGCTCCAGCACCGATGCCGCCGCCTCCCGGGCGCAAGCCCTACCCAAATCGTGGGACCCTGCAGCGGTAGAAAGCGAGCTGTACCAGGGCTGGGTCGACGCCGGGTACTTCACCGCCGACCCGACCAGTGACAAGCCGCCCTACTCGATTGTGCTGCCCCCGCCCAACGTCACCGGCAGCCTGCACATGGGCCACGCGCTGGATCACACCGTCATGGACGCGCTGACCCGCCGGCGGCGCATGCAGGGCTACGAGGTGCTGTGGCTGCCCGGCATGGACCACGCAGGCATCGCCACCCAATCGGTGGTGGAAAAACAGCTCGCTGTCGACGGCAAGACCAAAGAGGACTTCGGTCGCGAGCTGTTCATCGACAAGGTCTGGGACTGGAAGCGCGAATCCGGTGGCACCATCGGTGGCCAGATGCGCCGGATCGGTGACGGCGTCGACTGGAGCCGCGACCGGTTCACCATGGACGACGGGCTCTCCCGGGCCGTACGCACCATCTTCAAGCGGCTCTACGACGCCGGCCTGATCTACCAGGCCGAGCGCCTGGTCAACTGGTCGCCGGTGCTGCAGACCGCGATCAGCGACCTCGAGGTCAAATACGAAGACGTCGAGGGCGAACTGGTGTCGTTCCGCTACGGGTCGATGGACGACAGCGAACCCCACATCGTGGTGGCCACCACCCGGATGGAGACCATGCTCGGTGACACCGCCATCGCGGTGCACCCCGACGACGACCGCTACCGGGACCTGGTCGGCAAGACCCTGGCGCATCCGTTCCTCGACACCGAGATCGTGATCGTCGCCGACACTCACGTTGACCCCGAATTCGGCACCGGCGCAGTCAAAGTCACGCCTGCGCACGACCCCAACGACTTCGAGATCGGCGTTCGGCACAACCTGCCGATGCCCACCATGCTCGACGAGGCCGGCCGAATCGCCGGAACCGGCACACAGTTCGACGGCCTGGATCGCTTCGAGGCCCGGGTCGCGGTGCGCGAGGCGCTGGCGGCCCAAGGTCGGGTGGTCGCCGAGAAGCGCCCGTACCTGCACAGCGTCGGACACTCCGAGCGCAGCGGCGAGCCCATCGAGCCCCGGCTGAGCCTGCAGTGGTGGGTCAAGGTCGAGTCGTTGGCCAAGGCATCCGGTGATGCAGTTCGCAACGGCGACACCGTGATTCATCCGGCCAGCCTCGAACCCCGCTGGTTCGCCTGGGTGGACAACATGCACGACTGGACCATCTCGCGGCAGCTGTGGTGGGGTCACCGCATCCCGATCTGGCACGGACCGAACGGTGAGAAGGTCTGCGTCGGCCCCGACGAGACCCCGCCCGAGGGCTGGTTGCAGGACCCCGACGTCCTCGACACCTGGTTCTCCTCGGCGCTATGGCCGTTCTCCACCATGGGCTGGCCGGACAAGACACCCGAACTCGAGAAGTTCTACCCGACAAGTGTGCTGGTGACCGGCTACGACATCCTGTTCTTCTGGGTGGCCCGGATGATGATGTTCGGCACCTTCGTCGGCGCCGATCCGGCGATCACCGCCGACGGTCAACGCGGCCCGCAGGTGCCATTCCAGCACGTCTTCCTGCACGGCCTGATCCGCGACGAGTTCGGCCGCAAGATGAGCAAGTCCAAGGGCAACGGCATCGATCCGTTGGACTGGGTGGAGAAGTTCGGCGCCGACGCACTGCGGTTCACCCTCGCACGCGGCGCCAGCCCCGGCAGTGACCTGTCCATCGGCGAGGACCACGCGCGGGCGTCGCGCAACTTCGCCACGAAAGTGTTCAATGCCACCCGTTTCGCCTTGATGAACGGCGCCGCGCCGGCGCCGCTCCCGGATGTCTCCGAACTCACCGACGCCGACAAGTGGATCCTCGGTCGCCTCGAAGAGGTTCGCGCCGAAGTGGATTCGTCGCTGGAAGCCTACGAGTTCAGCCGCGCCTGCGAAGGGCTCTACCACTTCGCCTGGGACGAGTTCTGCGACTGGTATCTCGAACTGGCGAAAGTCCAGCTGGGGCAAGGCGGGGCGCGGGCCACCCACACCAACACGGTGCTGGCCACCGTGCTCGACACGCTGCTCAAACTGCTGCATCCGGTGATGCCGTTCGTCACCGAGACCTTGTGGAAGGCGCTCACCGGTGGCGAGTCGCTGGTGATCGCCGACTGGCCGCAGCCTTCGGGGGTGGCCGCGGATCGCGCTGCGGCGCAACGTATCGACGATGTGCAGAAGCTGGTCACCGAGATCCGGCGCTTCCGCAGCGATCAGGGTCTGGCCGACCGGCAGAAAGTGCCTGCGCGGCTGGCCGGCGTCGGCGAGGCCGGACTGACCGAACTCGTCGGCGCCGTCAGCTCACTGGCCTGGCTCACCGAGGCAGGCGCCGACTTCGGCCCGTCGGCCTCGATCGAAGTGCGACTCGCAGGTGGCACGGTGCTCGTGGAACTCGACACCTCCGGCACCGTCGACCTGGCCGCCGAGCGCCGTCGCCTGGAGAAGGATCTGGCCGCCGCCAACAAGGAAATGGCGGGCACCACCGCCAAACTCGGCAATGAGGCGTTTCTGGCCAAAGCCCCCGACGAGGTGGTCGCCAAGATCCGGGACCGCCAGCAACTCGCCGGCGAAGAGGTCGACCGGATCACCGCGCGCCTGGCCGGATTGGCATGAGCGACAACGATTTTCCAGACGACGCCTATTTCGCTGCCGCTGCCGATGATGCTGCTGACGACGCCGCTGAAGACGACGCTGCTGAAGACGACGACGAACTCCAGTTTCCCGGGGACGACGATTACCTGACCCCGGAGGCGATCACCGAGCCGACCCCCGACGAGGTGGCCGCGCTGCTGCAAGTCGAGCACCTGCTCGACCAGCGGTGGCCGGAGACCAAGATCGAGCCCAGCACCACGCGGATCACCGCGTTGATGGAACTGCTCGGTACCCCCCAGCTGGCCTATCCGGCCATCCACATCGCCGGTACCAACGGCAAGACCTCGGTGGCGCGGATGGTCGACGCCCTGGTGACGGCCTTCCACCAGCGCACCGGACGCACCACCAGTCCGCACCTGCAGTCGGCGGTGGAGCGCATCTCGATCGACGGCAAGCCGATCACCCCCGCCCGCTACGTCGAGATCTACCGGGAGATCGAGCCGTTCGTCGAGCTCATCGACCAGCAGTCGCAGGCCGCGGGCGGTCCCGCCATGAGCAAGTTCGAGGTGGTCACGGCCATGGCGTTCGCGGCGTTCGCCGACGCGCCGGTCGACGTCGCCATCGTCGAGGTCGGGCTGGGCGGCCGCTGGGATGCCACCAACATCGTCAACGCCCCCGTCGCTGTCATCACGCCCATCGGGGTGGACCACGTCGAATACCTCGGCAGCGACATCGCCGGTATCGCGGGGGAGAAGGCGGGCATCATCGGCAAGCCGAAGGTCGACGACGTGGTGCCCGAGGGCATCGACCCGAGCATGGTCGCGATCATCGCCCAGCAGGTTCCCGAGGCCATGGACGTGATCATGGCGCAGGTACTCCAGGCGGATGCGTCGGTGGCCCGCGAGGAATCCGAGTTCCGGGTGCTGTCGCGGCAGGTGGCGGTCGGAGGCCAGCTGCTGGACCTGCAGGGCCTCGGCGGCGTCTACCCCGAGATCTTCGTGCCCCTGCACGGTGAACACCAGGCACACAACGCCGTGGTCGCGCTGGCCGCCGTCGAGGCGTTCTTCGGGGCCGGCGCGTCGAAGCAACTCGACGTCGACGCGGTGCGCGCCGGGTTCGCCGCGGTGACCAGCCCGGGGCGTCTGGAGCGCATGCGCAGCGCGCCGACGGTGTTCATCGACGCCGCCCACAATCCCGCCGGTGCCGCGGCGCTGGCGCAGTCGCTGACCGACGAGTTCGACTTCAAGTTCCTGGTCGGCGTGATCGCGGTGATGGCCGACAAGGATGTGCCCGGCATCCTGGCCGCGCTGGAACCCGTCTTCGATCATGTGGTCGTCACCCAGAACGGTTCGCCGCGTGCGCTCGAGGTCGAGGCGCTGGCGCTGTTGGCGGAGGAACGTTTCGGTCAGGAGCGGGTCATCACCGCCGCCACTCTGGCCGACGCGGTCGAGACGGCCACCGCGCTGGTCGAAGACGCCGGCGAAGACACCGGCTTGAGCGGTAATGGAATCGTCATCACTGGTTCGGTGGTCACCGCCGGGGTGGCCCGCACCCTGTTCGGTAAGGACCCGCAATGAGCGTCGGGTCCGAACCTGCCGCGGTGCCGCCACCGGCTGACCCGTGGAAGAGTTTCCGCGGCGTCATGGCAGGCACGCTGATCCTGGAAGCCATTGTCGTGTTGCTGGCGCTGCCGGTGGTCGGCGCCGTCGGTGGGGGACTCACCGCGTATTCCATGGCGTATCTGATCGGCTTCGCGGTGGTTCTGGTGCTGATGTCCGGGCTGCAGGGTCGGTCGTGGGCCATCTGGGCCAACGTCGGTGTGCAGCTGCTGCTGATCGCCGGCTGGGTGGTGTATCCGGGTGTCGGCTTCATCGGCCTGGTGTTCGCCGTCGTCTGGGGACTGATCGTCTACCTGCGTGCCGAGGTGCTCCGCCGGCAGCAACGGGGGGCGCTCCCGAGCCAGCAACGGCCGCCGGACTGACCAACACCAGCCCTCTGACCAGCCGATACGGAGAATTCGCTGGGGTTCGGTACGCTGTGCGCCGTGACTGAGCGGACTTTGGCCCTGATCAAGCCCGACGGCGTCGAGCGGCAACTGATCGGCGAGATTATCAGCCGGATCGAACGCAAAGGGCTGTCTATCGCGGCGTTGGAGCTCAAGCAGGTCAGCGATGAGCTGGCCCGCGCGCACTACGCCGAGCACGAGGGCAAGCCCTTCTTCCCGTCGCTGCTGGAATTCATCACGTCCGGCCCGGTGGTAGCTCTCGTCCTGGAAGGGCCGCGCGCCATCGCCGCGTTCCGTCAGCTTGCCGGCGGTACCGATCCGGTGGAGAAGGCGACCCCGGGCACCATCCGCGGTGACCTCGGGCTGGAGACCCAGTTCAACCTGGTGCACGGATCCGATTCCCCGGACTCCGCCGAGCGCGAAATCGCGCTCTGGTTCCCCACCAACTGACGCGGGTCTGAGCCGGGCCGACGCCTGGCTGATCCCACTCTGGTCGGATCCTCATGTTCGGTATGGGATACTGGGCGAGGGTGTACGTCGTCAGACCGGCGGCAAACGCCCGGATGAAGACTTAGACAAGCGCGACCACCGCTACCTGCGATGCGGCGCCGACTGTCCCAGCCATCATTCAACCCAGGCACCGAGTGGGTTCATAAGAGCCGCTCGGGGCGAGACCACAACAAGTCCGGTGAAGCCAGCCGGGCACATAACCGAAGTCCTCGCGCGGCCGCGTCGCCTCGACGCGCCCGGGGGCTCGAAGGAGAGTACGTGGACGACGATGCCCAAATCCAAGATCACACCGACAGCAGTGCTGCTGGGACCGCCGCCCCGGTGGGCGACGTCCCTGCTGTCGCCACGCCTGAGGATCTTCCCGCTCGGCTGAGAGTGCACTCGCTGGCTCGGGTGCTCGGCACCACCAGCAGGCGGGTTCTCGACGCGCTGGCGGAGTTCGACGGCCGCTCCCGCAGCGCCCACTCCAGCGTCGACCGTACGGACGCGGTGAAGGTCCGTGACGTGCTTGCCGCCGCTGAAGCTCAGGCTGCGGCCCCTGCTCAGGTGGCCGAGGAACCTGCCGCGCCGGAAGCTGCCGTGCCGGATCCCGTGGTGCCGGAAGCGGCGGCTGCCGAACCTGTCCAATCAGCCTTCGACGATGCGCCCGCACTTGCCGAAGACTCAGGTCCCGAAGAGTTGGCGTTCGATTCCGAGTCCGCACCGGTGGGTGAGCCCGAATCCCGGCTGCTGATCGAGACCCTGGAGCGTCTACCGGACGAGGACACCCAGGAAACGGTGGCCGACTACCTGCCGCTGTTCCAGGCACCGCAACCGGTGCAACGGCGCGCCGCGGTCAAGCGTGACGAGCCCGACGACAGCGATGACCGCAACGATCGTGACAGCAACGATCGCGACAGCGACAGTGACGACCGCGACGACGACGAGCGCGACGACACCGACGCCTCCGCAGACGACGAGGACGACAACGACGACGAGCAGGCCGAGAAGCCGGCCAACCGGCGGCGACGCCGGGGACGTCGTGGTCGTGGACGTGGCCGCGGTGGCGAATCGGGCGCTGACGGCGAAGGCGATTCCGACGACGACAACGGCGACGACGACAACGGCGCCGAGGACAACGGTGCCGACGACAACGTCGCCGCCCGCGACGACAAGCCCAACAACCGGAACCGGTCGCGCGGCAAGAGCAACAAGGTCGAGGCCGAGACCTCCGACGACGAGGACGACTCGTCCGACGAGGACGGCGATGACGAGGACGGCGCGGGCGGAGACGGCAGCAGCCGTCG
Organism: Mycobacterium sp.; assembly: GCA_040512325.1. GTDB lineage: Bacteria > Actinomycetota > Actinomycetes > Mycobacteriales > Mycobacteriaceae > Mycobacterium. The sequence goes on from JBEVFK010000048.1 coordinate 31,018, forward strand.
CCGCCGCCGCCGGCGGCGCCGCAAGTCAGGTTCGGCGGATGACACCGAACCCGTCGCACCCGATGACCCGCCCAACACCGTCGTCCACGAGCGCGCCCCGCGGACCAAGGCCGAACGGGCCGAAAAGGTCAACAACGAGATCCAGGGCATCAGCGGATCCACCCGACTCGAAGCCAAGCGGCAGCGACGTCGCGACGGCCGCGATGCCGGTCGCCGCCGCCCGCCGATTCTGTCCGAGGCCGAGTTCCTGGCCCGCCGCGAAGCCGTCGAACGCGTCATGGTGGTCCGCGACTCGGTGCGCTCCGAGCCGCCCCACGCCGGTTCGCGGTACACCCAGATCGCTGTCCTCGAGGACGGTGTGGTGGTCGAGCACTTCGTCACCTCGGCGTCGTCGGCGTCGCTGGTCGGCAACATCTACCTCGGCATCGTGCAGAACGTGCTGCCCTCGATGGAGGCCGCGTTCGTCGACATCGGTCGTGGCCGCAATGGCGTGCTCTATGCCGGCGAGGTCAACTGGGAAGCCGCTGGTCTCGGCGGCGCGCAACGCAAGATCGAGCAGGCGCTGCGGCCGGGCGATTACGTGGTGGTCCAGGTCAGCAAGGACCCAGTGGGGCACAAGGGCGCCCGGTTGACCACACAGATTTCGCTGGCCGGTCGCTACCTGGTGTACGTACCGGGCGCGTCGTCCACCGGCATCAGCCGCAAGTTGCCCGACACCGAGCGGCAGCGGCTCAAGGAAATCCTGCGCGAGGTGGTCCCGTCCGACGCCGGCGTCATCATCCGGACGGCCTCCGAGGGCGTCAAGGAAGAAGACATCCGCGGTGACGTGACCCGTTTGCAGGAACGCTGGAACCAGATCGACGCCAGGGCCGCTGAGACCAAGGGCAAGGCGGCCGGCGCAGCCATGGCGCTCTATGAAGAGCCCGATGTTCTGGTCAAGGTCATCCGCGACCTGTTCAACGAGGATTTCTCCGGGCTGATCGTCGCCGGCGACAACGCCTGGGACACCATCAATGAATACGTCGAATCCGTTGCCCCCGAACTGGTCTCGAAGCTGACCAAGTACGAGGGCAGCCCCGACGTGTTCGCCGTGCACCGCATCGACGAGCAGCTCACCAAGGCGATGGACCGCAAGGTGTGGCTGCCGTCGGGCGGAACGCTGGTGATCGACCGCACCGAGGCGATGACCGTCGTCGACGTCAACACCGGCAAGTTCACCGGTGCGGGTGGCAACCTCGAGCAGACCGTCACCAAGAACAACCTCGAAGCTGCCGAGGAGGTCGTACGCCAGTTACGGTTGCGCGATATCGGCGGCATGATCGTCATCGACTTCATCGACATGGTGCTCGAGTCCAACCGCGATCTGGTGTTGCGCCGGCTGACCGAAGCGTTGGCGCGGGACCGCACCCGGCACCAGGTATCTGAGGTCACGTCGCTGGGTTTGGTGCAGCTGACCCGCAAGAAGCTGGGCACCGGTCTGATCGAGGCGTTCTCGACCACGTGCACACACTGCGCGGGCCGGGGCATCATGATGCACTCCGATCCCGTCGACTCCGGCCCCCCGGCGGCGCCGCGTAAGTCGGATTCCAACGCGGCTCCGGCAGCGAGTGCAGGAGCCGGTTCGGCGTCCGGCGGTAGGCGGGGCAAGCGCTCGCGGAAGGGCCGCGCCGAGGAGCCCGAGGTCGAGGCTCCCGCGGTGGCGAAGCTGCCGCCGCACGTCGTCGGCGAGCATCCGATGTTCAAAGCGATGGCCGCTGCCAACGGCAGGCCGGAGGACGAGCACGACGACGACTCCGACGGGGACCTGACGCAGGATCTGAGCGAGAACGCCGTCCACGAGTCCGTCGGTGAGGAACGTGCCGACAACGCCGAAGTGGCCGCGCAGGTTGCCGGTGAGGCTGTCGACGAAGACCTCGACGACGACTTCGAAGAATCGGACGACGACTCCGATGACGACGAAGACGACGATTCCGACGACGATGATTCGGACGACGACGAAATCGTCGTGGTCGATCTCGACGACGACGAGGACTCCGATGATGACGAGGACTCCGATGAGGACGACTCCAATGAGGACGACTCCGTTGAGGACGACTCCGACGACGAAGAGGACGACTCCGACGACGAAGAGGACGACGACGAAGAGGACGAGGACTCCGAGGAGGACGAACCCGAACCCGTCATCGAGGTGATCGCGGCTGCCCGACCGCGGCGGCGCAGGGCTGCGGCCCGGCCTGCCGGGCCTCCGGTCACCTGAAATGCGGCAGGCCGGGGCTTGCCCGGCTGGCGGTTTGACCCATTCGACGCTGGTCACGTAGCCTTGAGCAGTTGTCTCGAGGCTGACGCCTGTGACAGTGGGTTAACCGCGAGAGCCGGTTCGGCCCGCGAACCCAAGACATGCGCACGCACCTTCGGGTAGTGCGCGCCCGTTAAGCGATGAGTTAGGACCACGATGGCGACGTACGCAATCGTCAAGACCGGCGGCAAGCAGTACAAAGTCGCCGTTGGAGACATAGTCAAGGTCGAGAAGTTGGAGACCGAGGCCGGCGCATCTGTGTCGCTGCCCGTCGCTCTGCTGGTCGATGGCGCACAGGTCACCACCGACGCCGGTGATCTGGCGAAGGTGGCTGTCACCGGCGAGGTGCTCGAGCACATCAAGGGCCCCAAGATCCGCATCCACAAGTTCAAGAACAAGACCGGCTATCACAAGCGCCAGGGGCACCGTCAGCGTTTGACGGTCCTCAAGGTCACCGGAATCAAGTAGCAGGAGTCGGCACATGGCACATAAGAAGGGCGCATCCAGCTCACGCAACGGTCGCGACTCCAACGCGCAGCGATTGGGCGTGAAGCGTTTCGGCGGCCAGGTCGTCAGCGCGGGCGAGATCCTCGTCCGTCAGCGCGGCACCCACTTCCACCCGGGCGTCAACGTCGGCCGTGGCGGCGACGACACGCTGTTCGCGCTGTCTGCCGGCGCCGTGCTGTTCGGCGTCAAGCGAGGCCGCAAGACGATCAATATCGTTCCGGCGGCGGAAGTCTAATACTCCGAGGACCACGCCTGGCGATTGTGAAGCTGCTGCTGCGAGTTCTCGAAAGCGTCTCGCACTAGCTTCACACTCCACAGGAAGGTCGTCCGATGCCCCGCTTCGTCGACCGAGTCGTCATCCATGCCCGCGCAGGTTCAGGCGGTCACGGCTGTGCCTCGGTGCACCGCGAGAAGTTCAAACCGCTCGGCGGTCCTGACGGTGGCAACGGCGGGCGCGGTGGCAGCATCGTGCTCGTCGTCGACCCGCAGGTGCACACGCTGCTGGACTTCCACTTTCACCCGAATGTGGTGGCCTCGTCCGGCAAGCCGGGCGCCGGCAGCAATCGGGACGGCGCCGCGGGCAACGACCTCGAGGTCAGGGTGCCCGACGGCACCGTGATCCTGGACGGCCAAGGCAAGTTACTGGCCGATCTGGTGGGCGCAGGCACCCGGTTCGAAGCCGCCGCCGGTGGTCGGGGCGGACTCGGGAACGCCTCCTTGGCTTCTCGGGCCCGCAAAGCCCCCGGGTTCGCGCTTCTCGGTGAAGCCGGCGAAGAGCGTGACCTGACGCTGGAACTCAAGACCGTGGCCGATATCGGCCTGGTCGGATTCCCCTCGGCAGGCAAGTCCTCACTGGTGTCGGTGATCTCGGCCGCGAAGCCCAAGATCGCCGACTACCCCTTCACCACGTTGGCACCCAATCTCGGTGTGGTCTCCGCCGGCGACAACACCTTCACCGTCGCCGATGTGCCCGGACTGATCCCCGGTGCATCTCAAGGCCGCGGCCTCGGTCTGGATTTCCTGCGGCACATCGAACGCTGTGCCGTGCTGGTGCATGTGGTCGACTGCGCCACCCTGGAACCCGGCCGCGACCCTATCTCCGACATCGACGCGCTCGAAGCGGAGCTCGCGGCGTATGAGCCGACGCTGCAAGGCGACTCGACGTTGGGTGATCTGGCCGGCCGGCCCCGCGCCGTGGTGCTGAACAAGGTCGACGTCCCGGAAGCCAAGGAACTCGCCGAATTCGTCCGCGATGAAATTGCGCAGCGGGGATGGCCGGTGTTCGAGGTATCAACAGTGGCCCATATCGGCCTGCGGCAGTTGACCTTCGCGCTGTGGGACATGGTCGCGGCCTACCGGGCGGCGCAGCCGGTGTTCACCCCGCGCCGGCCTGTGATCAAGCCCGTCGCCGTCAACGAGAAGGCATTCGTGGTCAAGTCCGACGGCGAGGGCGGCTTCGTGGTGCGCGGCGTGCGTCCCGAACGGTGGATCGCCCAGACCAACTTCGACAACGACGAGGCCGTCGGCTATCTGGGTGACCGGTTGGCCCGTCTCGGCGTCGAGGATGAATTGTTCAAGCTCGGTGCGAAGCCGGGTTGCGCCGTCACCATCGGCACCATGACCTTCGATTGGGAACCGCAGACGCCGGCAGGCGTCGCGGCCGATCAGGTCACGCCCTCCGGTCGTGGCACCGATATCCGGTTGGAGCGCAACGACCGCATCGGCGCCGACGAACGTAAGGCCATGCGCAAAGGCCGACGGGAACAAGGCGAGAACGCCGGCGATGACGGTGAGGGCGGCGCGCAGAAGTGAGCGCGCACCGCGACGCGGTCCGCACGGCCAGGAGCATCGTCGTCAAGATCGGCACCACCGCGCTGACCACGCCCACCGGGGTTTTCGACGCCAGTCGGTTGCAGGATCTGGTGGACGCGATCGAGCGGCGCATGCAAGCAGGCAGCGACGTGGTGATCGTGTCGTCGGGTGCCATCGCGGCCGGCATCGAGCCGCTCGGATTGGCAAGGCGGCCAACGGATCTGGCTACCAAGCAGGCTGCGGCCAGTGTGGGTCAGGTGGCGCTGGTGAACGCGTGGAGCACCGCGTTTCACCGGTATAACCGCACCGTCGGTCAGGTCTTGCTCACCGCGCACGACATCTCGATGCGCGTGCAGCACACCAATGCCCAGCGCACGCTGGATCGGTTGCGCTCTTTGCACGCAGTGGCGATCGTGAACGAGAACGACACCGTCGCCACCAATGAGATCCGGTTCGGCGACAATGATCGGCTGTCGGCACTGGTGGCCCATCTGGTGGGGGCCGACGCCCTGGTGCTGCTGTCGGACATCGACGGCCTCTATGATTCCGACCCGCGAAAAGGTAACGCACAGTTCATCTCCGAGGTAGTGGGGCCCGACGATCTGGACGGGGTGACCGCAGGCCGGGGCAGCAGCCTCGGCACCGGCGGCATGGCCTCGAAGCTGTCGTCGGCGCTGCTTGCCGCCGACGCGGGCGTGCCGGTGTTGTTGGCCGCCGCAGCTGATGCGGCGGACGCACTGTCCGCCGCCTCGGTGGGGACCGTCTTCGCGCCCAGGCCCGCTCGGATGTCTGCGCGCCGATTCTGGGTGCGCTACGCCGCCGAGGCCGCGGGCAGCCTCTCGTTGGACGAAGGCGCGGTGCGGGCCGTGCTGCAGCAGCGTCGCTCATTGCTGCCTGCGGGCATCACCGCGCTGTCGGGTCGGTTCTTCGGCGGCGATGTCATCGAGTTGAAGGGCCCCGACGGGGCGGTGGTGGCCCGCGGTGTGGTGGCCTATGACGCGGCAGAATTGTCGTCGATGATGGGTCTGTCGACCTCGGCGCTGCCGTCGGACATGCGGCGCCCCGCCGTGCACGCCGACGACCTCGTCGCCGTCTGAACCCCCCACTTTTTCCCGCGACAGTGCGCGTCCCCGGCCGAAACGCCGAGGGTTTTCCGTGGTCTGCGCACGCTCGTCGCTCAGAACCGGTCGTGGTCAGATCCAGGGTCGCCGCACGATCCGCGTCAGCGCGTCGGCGGCCTGGCCGTCCTTGATCACCAGAACGAGCTGCCGAACATCACCGCTGGAGAACCCACATATCTGCAGGGCAATTTCGTTCCTGCTATCCGCACGATGCCCTGCTACGTCTTCCCGAACCGGCCGACGCCACCCTGTTCTGCTCAGAGCAGCGCGGGCGGCGGAACAGGCTGTCGGTGCGGCATCGTCGAGTCATGACCGAAGAGAAGCAGCCGGCATTCACCCATCAGTTACGGGACAATCTGTTCCGCAAGCGGGTCCTCGTGTTGGACGGCCCGCTCGACGACGACAACGGGACCGTCATCGCCACCCAGCTCCTGACGCTGGCCGTCGACGACCCCGACCAGGACATCGCACTGTGGATCCACTCGCCAGGAGGTTCGGTCCCGGCGATGCTCGCCATCCGCGACGTGATGCGCCTGGCTGCCTGCGACGTCTCCACGCTTGCCCTCGGATTGGCCTGCAGCGCAGGGCAGTTCCTGCTGTCCGCGGGGACGCCGGGCAAGCGCTTCGCCCTGCCGCACGCGCGCATCCTGATGCATCAGGGCTCGGCGGGTATCGCCGGCTCGGCGGTCGAGGTGGAAGTCCAGGCCGACGATCTGCGCCACACCCGCGATACCGTGCTGGGGTTGATCGCCGAGGACACCGGCCAGGATGTCGAGCGCATCTTCACCGATTCGCTGCATGACCGGTGGTTCACCGCGCGGCAGGCCCGCGACTACGGATTCATCGACCACATCGTCGATCAGCCCGCCCAGATCATGCCGATTCACAAGCAGCAGTTCGGAATCGGGGCCCGCGCATGAGCACCTACACGATCCCCAACGTGATCACCCGCAACGCTTCGGGGGAGCGGATCATGGATGTCTACTCCCATCTGCTCAGCGAGCGGATCATCTACCTCGGCACCGCGATCGACTCCGGTGTCGCCAACGCGCTCATCGCGCAGCTACTGCATCTCGAGGCCGACAATCCGGAGCGGGAGATCAGCCTGTACATCAATTCCGAGGGTGGTGATCCTTCGGCCATGCTGGCGATGTACGACACCATGCGCTTCATCAAGGCGCCGGTGGCCACCACGTGTGTCGGGCAGGCCGTGGCCGCCGGAGCGGTGCTGCTGGCGGCGGGCGCGCCCGGCCGACGTTCGGTCCTCCCGCACACGCGGGTGGTGCTGCACCAGCCGGCCGCGCAGGGCCGCGGCACAATCCCGGACCTGATTCTGCAGGCCGACGAGGTGGTGCGGGTGCGCAGCCAGCTCGAGGAGATTCTGTCCCGCCACACTGGTCGCAGCATCGAGGAACTCCGCCACGACACCGACCGCGACCGAGTCTTCGATGCCTCCGCAGCGGTCTCCTACGGCCTGGCCGACCACCTCCTCGATCAACGGGGCTAGGCCGCCAGCAGCAGAGGTCCAGTGGGTCGCCGTGCGGTAGTTCGGCTCAGATCAGCGGAGATGCCACCGAGCAGCCGGATGAGGTTGATCCCGAGCGCACCCGACACCGCCGCGATCATCTCGCTCGACGGTTCCTTGCAGCCGCGCTCGATCTCGGAGAGGTACTGCGGCGAGATGCCGGCGCGTTCGGCCACGTCGACGAGCCGGTGACCTTGGGCTTCGCGGGTGGAACGCAACCTGCGGCCGAGCACTTCACGCCACAGGGGATCCGGCTCCGGCATGCGGTCGAAGGGGATGCGGATGATCTCGCCCATGGCCATATGTTCTTCGGCCCGCCCGGGTGAGGCAAGGCTGTTCGCTGCCAGCGCAGTGCTCGCGCGCCAGGATCACACGGTGAGCGCGGGGGCGAGCTCGTCGGCCAGCAGGGCCAGCATCTCCGAGCAGCCGTTGTCGAGTTTGACGTCGGCCAGGTGGTCGCCGCGGGTGGTCCCGCGGTTGAGGATCGCGACGGGCATGCCCTTGGCGGCGGCGTGCCGGACGAACCGGTACCCGGAGAAGACGGTGAGCGACGACCCGGCGACGAGCAGGGCGTCTGCGGCGTCGACCAACGAATACGCTTGTGCCACCCGTTCTTTGGGCACACTTTCGCCGAAGTAGACGATATCGGGCTTGAGCATCCCGCCGCATCGTGGACAGTCCAGGTAGCGGAACTCGTCGGTATCGGTGACGGTGGCGTCGGCGTCAGGTGCCACCGCGATGCCGCCGAGGCGTTCGGCCCGCTGGATGAAGCCGGGATTGAGCGCCTCCAGCTCGTCGGCCAACTCCACCCGTGTCATGGTGAAACTGCAGGCCAGGCACGCCACCTGCGCGTAGGTGCCGTGCAGGTTCACCACGTGGTGGCTGCCCGCCTTGGTGTGCAGCAGGTCGACATTCTGGGTGATCAGACCCGTCACCACCCCGGAATGCTCCAACGCCGCCAACGCCCGGTGCCCGGCGTTGGGCAACGTCGCGTCCATGTGCCGCCACCCGACGTGATTCCGCGCCCAATACCGTTGCCGGAAGACGGGATCAGAGGTGAACTGCCGGATGGTCATCGGGTTGCTCGGCGGTGAGTCCGGCCCGCGATAGTCGGGGATGCCGGAATCGGTCGACATCCCGGCACCGGTGAGGACCGCCACCCGCCGGTGGTTCAGCAGCGCGACGAGCTCAGGTGCTTCCACTCCATCGAGAGTAAGCGCTACTTCAAGCACTCGACCCCATCGAGTAGTTGGGCACGCATATTGCGTTCCATCATCCGCAGTGCCGCGGAGCCCAGCTCGTCGTCGATGTGCGCCACGCAGTCCCGGGCGACCACCACCTCGAAATGCCGGACGTAGGCGTCCAGAGCGCTGTAGAGGATGCACTGCTCGGTGACCTGCCCGGTCAGAATCACCTGCCGGGTGTCGAGCTGGGTGAGCAGATAGCTCAGCGGGGTGGCGTAAAAGGCGCTGTGTCGCACCTTCATCAGCATCCGGCAGCTGTCATCGGGAACCAGTGGTCGGACCAGATCGGGGCGCTCGCCGTGCACCGCCGCGGCGACGACATCGGAGTGGTCGGCGGTGAAATCGCCGTAGTTGTCATTGACGTAGATGAGGTCCACATCGTCGCGCCGGCGCGAGTCGCTGACCAACGCGGCCAGCGGGTCCACGATCGGCTCGACGTGGGGAATCAGCTGCTCGGCATCGGGGTGCCGATACGCGTTGAGCATGTCGATCACGAGTACGGCGGTATCACTCATGGCAGAACTGATACCCCGTCAGACGTGGCCCACTCACCCGCGGCGCCGCGGCGGCGCGCCCGAATCGCAGGGTATGGACATGCCTGGGCGCTCCGGCGGGAACAATGGCACCGTGATGGACTTCTACTCCGCATATCACCACGGGTTCGTTCGGGTCGCCGCATGCACGCTGCACACCACCCTCGCCGACCCGGCCGCCAACGCCGCTGCCGTGCTCCAGGTCGCGCGGGAGTGCCACAGTGACGGTGTTGCGTTGGCCGTCTTCCCGGAACTGACGCTGTCGGGGTACTCGATCGAAGACATCCTGCTGCAGGACACCCTGCTCGACGCGGTGCAGGAGGCGGTGGGCGACATCGTCGCCGCCTCGGCCGAGCTGCTGCCTGTGCTGGTGGTCGGCGCCCCGCTGCGGTACCGGCACCGCATCTACAACTGCGCTGTGGTGATCCATCGCGGCACCGTGCTCGGGGTCGCACCGAAGTCCTATCTGCCCACCTACCGGGAGTTCTACGAGCGACGCCAGATGGCGCCCGGGGACGACGTCGGCGGCGACATCACCGTGGGCGGCGTGACCGTGCCGTTCGGGCCGGACCTGCTGTTCGAGGCCGCCGACGTGCCGGGGTTCGTGCTGCACGTCGAGGTGTGTGAGGACATGTGGGTGCCGGTGCCGCCGAGTGCCCAGGCCGCGCTCGCCGGGGCCACCGTCCTGGCCAACCTGTCCGGCAGCCCGATCACCATCGGGCGGGCCGACGACCGCAAGCTGCTGGCGCGCTCGGCCTCTTCGCGTTGTCTGGCCGCCTACGTTTATGCCGCGGCCGGGGAAGGTGAGTCGACGACGGATCTGGCGTGGGACGGCCAGACGATGATCTACGAGAACGGTGTGCTGCTGGCCGAGTCGGAGCGGTTCCCCAAGGGAGCGCAGCGCAGCGTCGCCGATGTCGACGTCGATCTGCTTGCCTCCGAGCGGCTCCGGATGGGGACGTTCGACGACAACCGCCGTCACCACCAGAGTGCGCTGGACGGGTTCCGGCGCATCGAATTCACCCTCGAGCCGCCGGCCGGGGACATCGGGCTCAAACGCAATGTCGAGCGGTTCCCGTTTGTCCCGTCGGATCCCGCTCGCCTGCAACAGGATTGTTACGAGGCCTACAACATCCAGGTCGCCGGCCTGGAGCAGCGGCTGCGGGCCCTGAACTATCCGAAGGTCGTCATCGGCGTCTCGGGTGGGCTGGATTCCACCCACGCCCTGATCGTCGCCGCCAGGGCGATGGACCGGGAGGGCCGCCCGCGCAGCGACATCCTGGCGTTCACCATGCCGGGCTTCGCGACCGGCGATCGGACCAAGGGCAATGCGATCGCCCTCAGCGCAGCGCTGGGGGTGACATTCGCCGAACTCGATATCCGCGATACCGCGACGCTGATGCTCACCGAGATGGGGCATCCGTTCGGTCGCGGCGAGAAGGTCTACGACGTCACCTTCGAAAACGTGCAGGCCGGGTTGCGCACCGACTACCTGTTCCGCATCGCCAACCAGCGTGGCGGCATCGTGCTGGGCACCGGCGATCTGTCCGAGCTGGCGCTGGGCTGGTCCACCTACGGTGTGGGTGATCAGATGTCGCACTACAACGTCAACGGTGGTGTGCCGAAGACGTTGATCCAGCACTTGATTCGCTGGGTGATCTCATCCGGACAGTTCGACGACGATGTCGATGCGGTGTTGCAGTCGGTGGTGGACACCGAGATCACCCCGGAGCTGGTGCCGGTCGGGGAGGACGAGGAGATCCAGAGCAGCGAGGCCAAGGTGGGCCCGTATGTGCTGCAAGATTTTTCGTTGTTCCAGGTGCTGCGCTGGGGTTTCCGGCCGTCGAAGGTGGCGTTCCTGGCCTGGCATGCGTGGCGCGACGCCGAGGAGGGGCACTGGCCGCTGGGCTATCCGCTGGACAAGCGGCCGGACTATGACCTCGCGGAGATCCGGCGCTGGCTGCAGGTGTTCGTGCAACGGTTCTACTCGTTCAGCCAGTTCAAGCGCTCGGCACTGCCCAACGGTCCGAAAGTGGCTGCCGGCGGTGCACTCTCGCCGCGCGGCGACTGGCGGGCGCCGTCGGACATGTCGGCCCGCATCTGGCTCGAGGAGATCGAACGCGAAGTGCCCACCGAGTGATTTGTGGAGTCTGGTCGGCGGGCAGCGCCGGTTTCGCTCCACAAATCGCACGACCTTGTTAGCGTCGCCGGGATGCGATTCGCATTCGTGCACGGCGGATTCCATGCGGCCTGGTGCTGGGACCGGGTGATCGTCGAACTCGGCAGCCTCGGCCACGACGGCGCGGCGGTGGACCTGCCGGGGCACGGTGTACGCACCGCCGAGGAGTCCACCCTGGCCGCCTGCCGGGAGGCCATCGCGGCGACACCACGGTGACGCCGGTGTCGGTGGCCCGGTTCTGGGAAGCCGAGCTGCCGCGCAGTTTCATTGTCTGCCAACAGGACCGCGCAATGCGGCGGTGGCTGTCCGACACCGTCGCCCGGCGCCTGGGTGTCGACCAACTGAGCATCGAAGCCTCGCACCCGCCGTTCCTCAGTCGCCCGGCCGGGCTGGCGGAGCTGCTGGTGCATGCCACCACCACCCCACCGGACCGTTGATCCCGAACTAGAGCCGGCCCTCGGTGCGCAGCTCGGGATGCACCCATTCCGGTGAGCGCCGGCCCTTGAATGCCAGGAACCCTTCCACCGCTTCCTCGCCGCTGTAGCTGGCCTTCATGCCGATCCGGTCGAACAGGCCCAGGTAGTTGTCCAGGCTCGACTTCACCACCGCGCGGGCCTTGGGCGCTGTGCGGCAGACCTGGGCCAGCACCTCACGCGACACCGCGGTGAGTTCCTCATGGGGAACGACGCGCGCCACCATGCCCCAGTCGACGGCCTCCTGCGCGCTCAGCGTGCGGCCGGTGAACATCAGATCGCGGGTGCGCACCGGTCCGATCAGCCGGGCCAGCATCTGGCTGTAGTAGGTGTCGGCGATCCCGCGGTAGAGCTCCGGCACCCGGAACGTGGCGCGCTCGCTGACCACCGCCATATCGCTGCACATCGCGATCTGCAGGCCGCCGCCCTGACACAATCCGTTGACCGCCGACACCACCGGCTTGACCGACTGGCGCAACGATTCGAACGGGGTGACGTCCATCGACAGGGCGGCACCGAAGGTCAGCCAGTTGTCGGAGCCGTCGCCGCCGCCGAGATCGCCGCCCGGGGCGAACACGTCACCGGTTCCGGTGATCAGCAGTCCGGCCAGGCTGTCGTCGCCTTCGACCAGCCCGATCGCATAGCGGATGCCGAAGTACATCGCCGGCGTCATCGCGTTGCGCGCCTCGGGCCGGTCCAGGGTGACCACCGCGAACGGACCTTCCCGGCGCAAGGTCAAAAACGGCGTGCCCAGCCAGTCACCTTCGGGAGGTCGCGGGGTGCTGCCATTGGTGGTGGGTGCCGCCATCGAGGTCTCCTTGGTGGTTTCGACAAGCGACCTGACTATAACCACAACGGTAAGGGCTGCTAATCGTCTGTCAGCGCGTCCTCGATGGTCTCGTCATAGGGGGCGCAGTCACCGGCGCCCGGCACCAACGTGGCCAGTGCGCCCGCAGCACACGCGCGTCGCAGCGCGTGGTGGCGATCGGCGGACCACCCGGCGGCGAGAACCCCGGCGAACACATCACCCGCGCCGGTGGTGTCGACGGCCTCCACCGACGGTGCGGGCACCTCGAACTCCTGATCGGGTCCGGTGTACGTCGCTCCTTTCGCGCCGCGCGTCACCACCAGATGCGGGACGGGCCAGCTCCACTGCTGTGCCTCGGATTCGTTGACCACCACCACGTCGGCGACCGCGGCCAACTCGGCCAGTGCTGTGGCATCTCCGCCCGCCGGCGAGGCATTGAGGATCACGGTCGCTCCGACCGCCTTCGCCTGCCTGGCCGCCACCAGCGCGGTGGCCACGGGGATCTCGAGCTGCAGCAGCACCACGTCGCCGTCGGCGACGATGTCGCGCAGCAGCTGTGAGTCCAGAGTCAGGTGCGCGTTGGCTCCCGGCGCGACGACGATGATGTTCTCGCCTGCGTCGTCGACCACGATGGCCGCCGTCCCGCTGGGGCCGGGCAGCGAGACCAGGCCGTCGAGTCCCACCTTGTTCTGCGTCAGATGTGCCCGCAGCGCAACGGCATTCGAGTCGTAACCCACCGCGGCCACCAACTGCACCTCGGCGCCGGCCCGCGCGGCAGCGATGGCCTGATTGCCGCCTTTGCCGCCGGGCACCCACCGCGCTGACGTGCCCAGCACCGTCTCCCCGGGCTGGGGCAACCGGGAGACGTCGAAGACGACGTCCATGTTGACCGAACCGACGACGGTGACCCGGCTCATGCGGTCACCGAGAAGGGCTGCGGCAGTGTCCCTCGTCCGGTCAACGCACGCAGCACGGTCGCCCCGTGTCCCATCGCGGCGGCGATCCCGGCGCCCAGCGCGGTGGCCATCGCGCTCACCTGCGCGGGCAGCATGAAGTCCAGTCCGGTGGCATCGGCGATATCGAGTCCGTGCACGGCGAGTTCGAACACGCGCGTCGGCAGGTAGTCGGACAACCGCATCCCCGAGCCGCCCAGGACCGCGATCAGCTCATCACCGCGGCCGTCGAGTTTCGCTGTGGCCGCACCCACCAGCGCGTCGACGGCAGCGGCGGGGTTCTCACCCAGTTCGGCACCGGCGCGGCGGCCACGCTCGAGGACCCCGGCCCCTTCCGCGGCGGCGACCTGCGCGGCCACCAGGTAATACTGCTCGGCACTGGCGATATCGACCTGATCGGCAGGCATGTCCAGATAGGTGATGACGGTGACCAGCGAGCGCGCGGTGTGGCCGACCAGAGCCCGTAAGTCCCATTCGCCCAGCCCCGGCCCCGCCCACCGGTCCGGGGGAATGCGCCGTACCAGCTCGGCGAAACCGGTAGCCGCCGCGCCGTACACCCCGACGATCCGGGCGACCGACTCAGGTGTTTCCGAATCTCCCATGGCGGTGAATTTACCGCCGCGGACAGCAGGACCGGGGTGCGGTCGGCGTATCTGGCCGGGTCACTCCCACCCACCGCGCTGGGCCGCTCCCACCCACCGCCCCGAAGCCCGATAAGCTGGGCTAATGAGTCTGCAGGCACCGATGCTTCTCGACTTGCGGGAGTCCGTCCGCGACGCGGCCAAGCGGGCCCGGGTGGCCGCCCGCGTCCTTGGCACGCTCTCGACCGCGGTCAAGGACCGCGCGCTGCACGCCGCGGCCGACGCGCTGCTGGCGCACAGTGCCCAGATCATCGCGGCCAACGCCCAGGATCTCGAGGTCGCCCGCAAGGCGGGCACTTCCGCCGCGATGCTGGATCGGCTGGCGCTCAACCCGCAGCGCGTCGACGGCATCGCCGCCGGCCTGCGTCAAGTCGCCGGTCTGCCCGACCCGGTCGGTGAGGTGATCCGTGGCAGCACCCTGCCCAACGGGCTGCAGCTGCGGCAGCAACGGGTGCCGCTCGGCGTGGTCGGCATCGTCTACGAGGGCCGGCCCAACGTCACCGTCGACGCCTTCGGGCTCACCCTCAAATCGGGCAATGCCGTTCTGCTGCGGGGAAGTTCGTCGGCGGCACATTCCAATGAGGCGCTGGTGACGGTGCTGCGCGAGGCGTTGGTGGCCGAGGGCCTGCCCGCCGACGCGGTGCAGTTGCTGCCCAGCTCCGACCGGGCCTCGGTCACCCATCTGATCCAGGCCCGGGGGCTGGTCGATGTGGTGATCCCGCGCGGCGGGGCGGGACTGATCGACGCGGTGGTGCGCGACGCCCTGGTGCCCACCATCGAGACCGGTGTCGGAAACTGCCACGTCTTCGTGCACGAGGGTGCCGATCTCGAAATGGCAGAACGGATTCTGCTCAACGCCAAGACCCGTCGTCCCAGTGTGTGCAACGCCGCCGAGACCCTGCTGGTGGACGCCGCGATCGCCGAGCAGGCGTTGCCGCGACTGGTCGCGGCGCTGCAGACAGCCGGTGTCACCACCCATACCGACCCGTCCGAGGACGAATTGCGGGCCGAGTTCCTCTCGATGGACATCGCGGTCGCCGTCGTCGACGGAGTCGACGGGGCCATCGCGCACATCAACGAGTACGGCACCGGTCACACCGAAGCGATCGTGACCACCGATATCGCTGCTGCACAACGATTTACCGAGCAGGTGGACGCCGCGGCGGTGATGGTGAACGCCTCGACGTCGTTCACCGACGGTGAACAGTTCGGCTTCGGCGCCGAAATCGGGATCTCCACCCAGAAATTGCACGCCCGCGGCCCCATGGGTCTTGCGGAACTGACCTCGACCAAGTGGATCGTCTGGGGAGACGGCCATACCCGACCTGCCTGACACCAAGGAGACAATTCCGTTGACCACCCCTGCACAGGCCGTGCCGATGTTCGCCGATATCGACGACGTGTCACGCCGACTGGCTGAAACCGGCTATCTGCCCGACACCGCCACCGCGACTGCGGTTTTCCTGGCCGACCGGCTGGGCAAGCCGCTGTTGGTCGAGGGCCCAGCCGGTGTCGGCAAGACCGAACTGGCACGTGCCGTCGCACAATGCACCGGTTCGGAGCTGGTGCGGCTGCAGTGCTACGAGGGCGTCGACGAGGCCCGAGCCCTGTACGAGTGGAATCACGCCAAGCAGATCCTGCGCATCCAGAGTGGGTCCAGCGACTGGGACCAGACCCGCGATGACGTGTTCAGCGAGGAGTTCTTGCTGTCGCGGCCGTTGCTGACCGCGATCCGGCGCACCGACCCGACGGTGCTGCTGATCGACGAGACCGACAAGGCCGATATCGAGATCGAAGGCCTTCTGCTGGAAGTGCTTTCGGATTTCGCGGTCACCGTGCCCGAGCTCGGGACCATCACCGCCACTCGCAAACCGTTCGTGGTGCTGACCTCGAATGCCACCCGAGAACTCTCCGAAGCGCTCAAGCGGCGCTGCCTGTTCCTGCACATCGACTTCCCGGATGCGGATCTGGAACGCCGGATCCTGCTGTCCCGGGTGCCGGAGTTGCCGGAGAAGATGGCCGAGGAACTGGTGCGCATCATCGGTGTGCTCCGAGGGATGCAGCTCAAGAAGTCGCCGTCGGTGGCCGAGACCATCGACTGGGGCCGCACCGTGCTGGCCCTGGGCATGGACACCATCGACGACGCCACCATCGCGGCCACCCTGGGTGTGGTGCTCAAACATCAGTCCGATCAGCAGAAGGCCTCCGGCGAACTCCGGCTGAACTAGGAGGCCCACCATGGCCGCTCGACGTACCCGTCCACCACAACCCCTGGCCCCGCACGGGTTGCCGGGCCATCTCGTCGCCTTTGTCGAGGCATTGCGCGGGGCGGGCATCGCGGTGGGTCCGTCGGAGACCGTCGACGCCGGACAGGTGCTGGCCGCGCTGGGCCTGGGGGATCGCACGGTCCTGCGTGAAGGCCTGGCGTGCGCGGTGCTGCGGCGTGCCGATCACCGCGACACCTACGACGCGATGTTCGACCTGTGGTGGCCCGCGGCGCTGGGCGACCGGACGGTGATCGACGACGACTCCCCGGATGCCCCGCCCCCGTTGCCGCCCGATGATGTCGAGGCGATGCGGGGGATGCTGCTCGACCTGCTCAACAGCAATGAGGAGCTGGCCAACATGGACCAGCGGCTGGCCGCGCTGGTCGCCCAGATCGTGGAGGCCTACGGCCGCTACAACTCCAGCCGCGGGCCGTCGTACTCGTCGTATCAGACGATGCGGGCCGTCGGGCTCGACGAGCTGGAGGGCAAACTGCTGGCCGGCTTGCTGGCCGGCTACGGCGACCAGCCCAGCCCCACCCAGGAAGAGATCGCGAAATCGCTTGCGGCCCAACGGATCGGTCAGCTGCGCCAGATGGTCGATGCAGAGACCAAGCGCCGCACCGCCGAACAGCTCGGTCGCGATCACGTGCAGATGTACGGCATTCCCGAGCTCAGCGAGAACGTCGAATTCCTGCGCGCCTCCGGTGAGCAGGTGCGCCAGATGCAGCGCGTCGTCGCACCGCTGGCCCGTACCCTGGCCACCCGGCTGGCCGCCAAGCGACGCCGGCACCGGCACGGTCAGATCGACCTGCGCAAAACGCTGCGCAAGTCGATGTCCACCGGCGGCGTGCCGATCGACGTCGTGCTGCGCAAACCGCGGCCGGCCCGCCCGGAGCTGGTGGTGCTCTGCGACGTGTCCGGCTCGGTGGCAGGGTTCAGCCACTTCACGCTGCTGCTGGTCAGTGCGCTCCGTCAGCAGTTCTCCCGCGTGCGGGTCTTCGCGTTCATCGACACCACCGACGAGGTCACCCACATGTTCGGCCCCGAGGCCGATCTCGCGATCGCCGTCCAGCGGATCACCCGGGAAGCCGGCGTCTACACCCGCGACGGGCACAGCGACTACGGCCACGCATTCAGCTCGTTCACCGACAACTTCGCCAACGTGCTGTCGCCGCGCAGCTCGCTGCTGGTGCTCGGCGACGGCCGCAACAACTACCGCAACCCGTCCACCGACATCCTGGCCCGGATGGTCTCGGCCAGCAGGCATGCGCACTGGCTCAACCCCGAACCCCGGCATCTGTGGGGCAGCGGTGACTCCGCGGTACCCAAGTACGCCGAGGTCATCCCGATGCACGAATGCCGGTCGGCCAAACAGCTCGCCGCGGTGATCGGCCAGCTGCTGCCCGTGTAGAGGACCGGGGTCTCACACGCTGGCCACGGCGTGCCACCGCTGCGGGACCACGGTGATCAGCATCCGTGCCCGGCCGGCGGCCGGCGTCGTCACGGCGCCCAGGTACTTGGCTCGGATCCGGTCGGTGTATTCGCCGTCGACGTCCACGCTGACGGCGGCCGTCCCCACCACCCGAATCTGGCGGTTCGGCCGTTCGTCGTCGCGACGCTGCGGTTCCTCGACATCGATGAGCAGACCCACCCGCGGATCACCCCCGATCCGGTCGAGATGCGGTCGGCCGGCATAGCTGGTCAGAAGGAAGACGCCGTCGGCCCACAGAAACCACAACGGCGTGAGGTGCGGAAACCCGCCGGTGTCGACGGTCGCAAGCCGAGCCACGACATCGGCCGCGAGAAGGGTGTCGATTTCGTTGGTCGTCAGCCGCCGCACCGAATCGATGCTGCCACCGGCGCCGGCACAGGTCAGCACCCACGATCAGGCAGAGCGAATCAGCGTCTCGACGAATCCGGACCGGGTGCGGCGCTGCCGTAAGCTGCCTATTCGTGACTCGACGCAGGCTGGGTGTGATGGGCGGGACGTTCGACCCCATCCACCACGGCCACCTGATCGCCGCCAGCGAGGTCGCCGACCTGTTCGACCTCGACGAAGTGGTGTTCGTCCCCACCGGGCAGCCGTGGCAGAAGACAGACCGGCGGGTCACTCCTGCCGAGGACCGGTATCTGATGACCGTCATCGCCACAGCCTCCAATCCCAGGTTTTCGGTCAGCCGGGTCGACATCGAACGCGGCGGCAAGACCTACACCAAGGACACCCTGCGTGACCTGCAGGCGCTCAACCCCGACACCGACCTGTACTTCATCACCGGCGCCGATGCGCTGGCGTCGATCCTGTCGTGGCAGAACTGGGAAGACCTGTTCTCGATGGCCCGGTTCGTCGGGGTCAGCCGACCCGGATTCGAACTCGACGGCAAACACATCGCAGCCGCACGGGCCGAACTCGCCCCCGATGCGCTGAGCCTCGTCGAGATCCCGGCGCTGGCCATTTCGTCGACCGACTGCCGTCGCCGCGCCGAGAACTCCCGTCCGATCTGGTATCTGGTGCCCGACGGAGTGGTGCAGTACGTGTCCAAACGCGAGCTCTACCGGGGTTCGCCGGGCAGCCCACCTTCACCATATGGCCGCAGCCTGGCCAAGACCACGAATGAGGAAATTCAGTGACCGCCTCCGACGACGCCGTCTCGATGGCCACCATCGCCGCCCAAGCGGCGAGCGCCAAACTCGCCGAGGACATCATCGTCATCGATGTGTCCGGTCAGTTGGTGATCACCGACTGCTTCGTGATCGCCTCTGGCGCCAACGACCGGCAGGTCAACGCGATCGTCGACGAGATCGAAGACCAGATGCGGGCTGCCGGGCACAAGCCCGCCCGCCGGGAGGGCACCCGCGAGGGGCGCTGGGTGCTGCTCGACTACGTCGATATCGTCGTCCACGTCCAACACCGCGACGAGCGTGACTTCTACGCGCTGGACCGGTTGTGGAAAGACTGCCCCGTGATCGCGGTGGAACTGGAGGAACCGGGAGAGTCGGCGGCCGTCGACGAGTCGGAGCCCGGCCAGTGAGCGCCCCGACCCCGAAGCGCGTCCGCCGGCTGGTGCTGCTGCGACACGGCCAGACCGAATGGAACGCGGGCAGCCGGATGCAGGGTCAGATCGATACCGACCTGACCGACCTGGGGCGCTCGCAGGCCATCGCCGCCGCCGAGGTGCTCGCCAAACGGCAACCGCTGCTGATCATGTCGTCGGACCTGCGCCGTGCCTACGACACCGCGGCCGCGCTGGGCGAGCGGACCGGGATTCCGATCGAGGTGGACATCCGGTTACGCGAGACACATCTGGGTGACTGGCAGGGTCTCAACCACCTCGAGGTGGACGACGTGGCTCCCGGTGCCCGGTTGGCGTGGCGCGACGACGCGCGCTGGGCGCCGCACGGCGGCGAAAGCCGGGTCGACGTGGCCGCCCGCAGCCTGCCGGTGGTGACGGAACTTCTTGTCGGCCAAGCGGAGTGGGGATCGGAAACCGACGGCGCCGACGCTGACCGGCCGGTGGTGCTGGTGGCCCACGGTGGCCTGATCGCAGCCCTGACCGCAGCGGTGCTCGACCTGCCGGTGGACAACTGGCCCATCCTGGGCGGTATGGGCAACGCGAGCTGGGTGCAACTGTCCGGGCACTCCGCCGCCGACGCGGCGCCCGAGGACGTCAAGTGGCGCCTTGACGTGTGGAACGCCTCGGCGCAGGTCGCCAACGATGTCCTCTGATGCCCGTCAGCGCACCCTGCTGGTGTTCGCCGACTCGCTCGCCTATTACGGACCGACCGGTGGCCTGCCCGCCGACGATCCCCGCATCTGGCCGAATCTTGTTGCCGACCAGCTCGGTTGGCGCCTGGAACTGATCGGCCGGATCGGCTGGACCTGCCGCGATGTCTGGTGGGCCGCCACCCAGGACCCACGATCCTGGGCCGCGCTGCCGCGCGCGGGGGCGGTGATCTTCGCGACCAGCGGCATGGACTCGCTGCCGTCGCCGTGGCCCACGGCGGTACGCGAGCAGATCCGCTATGTGCGTCCGCCGTGGCTGCGGCGCTGGGTTCGTGACACCTACGGGTGGCTGCAACCGCGGCTGTCGCCGTACTCCCGATCGGCGCTGCCTCCGGCGCTGTCGGTCGAGTACCTCGAAATGACCCGCGGTGCGATTGATTTCAATCGGCCGGGTATTCCGATGGTGGCCTCGCTGCCCAGTGTGCACGTCGCCGACACCTACGGCAGAGCGCATCACGGCCGGGCGGGCACCGCGGCGGCGCTCACGGCCTGGGCGGGGGAGCACGGCATCCCGTTGGTCGACCTGAAACAGGCTGTCGCCGAACACATCTACGCCGGCCGTGGCAACCCGGACGGCATTCACTGGAACTTCGAAGGGCACCGGGCCGTCGCCGACCTGATGCTCGAGGCGCTCGCCAGCGCCGGTGTCGCCGTCCCCCTCCCCGGCGGCTGAGCATGGCCGTCATCGTCGTGACCGACTCCTCGGCCCGGTTGCCGGACGAGTTGGCCGGTCCCCTGGGGATTCGCGTGGTCCCGCTGCACATCCTGGTGGACGGCACCGACCTGCGCGACGGTATCGACGACGTACCCCCCGACATTCACGACCGGGCCGCGACCACAGCCGGAGCCACCCCGGCGGAGTTGCGCGCGGCCTACGAGCAGGCGCTGCGCGACAGCGACGGTGACGGGGTGGTGGCAGTACACCTCTCCGCAGCGCTGTCGAGCACCTTCGGTGCCGCCCAGCAGGCTGCGCAGGAGCTCGGCAGCAACGTCCGAACCATCGACTCACGTTCTGCAGCAATGGGTACCGGCTTTGTCGCGCTGGCAGCGGCACGGGCCGCCCAGGCCGGCGGTGACCTCGACGTGGTGGGAGCGGCCGCCGAATCGGCGGTCCGTCGGGGCCACGGTTTCATCGTGGTGCACCGGCTGGACAACCTGCGCCGCAGCGGGCGCATCGGCGGCGCCGCGGCGTGGCTCGGCACCGCGTTGTCGCTGAAGCCGTTGCTGCGCATCGACGACGGCAAGCTGGTCCTGGCCCAGCGGGTCCGCACCGCGTCCAAGGCGGTCATGACCATGCAGGACCGGGTGTGCGAACTGGTCGGTGAGCGCAAAGCCGCGATCGCCGTGCATCACGTCGCCGACGACACCGCCGCCGACGAGCTGGCCGCCGCGCTGCAGTCGCGGCTGCCGAACTGCGACGTCCCGATCATCACCGAGCTGGGACCGGTGCTCGCACTCCACGTCGGCGCCGGCGCCCTGGCCGTCGTCGTCGACCTCCCAGACGCGTGATTTGTGGAGTTTTTTCGGCGGTGAGCGCCGCGGAGACTCCACAAATCACAAGGAAAAGCGGCCCGTCACCGGCGGTAGGTCCTTGAGGGTGACGATGCCGGGCCTGGCGGCGACGACGGCGGGCACGGCGTTGGTCACCGGCATGGCGGTGTAGATCATCCCGAGCCCCATGAAGCCGGGCTCGTTCCACTCCTTCGGCGGCAGGCAATGCACCACGGTGCGCATGTTGGGCAGCCCGAACACCTGAATGACGTGGCCGTGCTCCAACGGCTTGGGGGGTGTGACGTGATCACCCATCGTCCAGTTGAAGCCGACGCTGACGACGTTGCGGTCGCCGACCCAGCCGCGGTGGTAGCCGAACACCGAACCGACCGTTCCGGCAGGGATTTTCATGAAGCCGAGGTCGGTGTCGCCGGTGGCGGCGGTGAATTGCACGTCGAAGGTCATCCGGTCCAACGGTGCGCCGATGGCATCGGCCATCATCGCCGCCGATTCGGCGAACACTTCACTTTCCCGACGCACACTCTCGGCCAGGCCGGGGGTCTCCGGGTCCTGGCCGAACCCCATGGCGGACTGTGTGCCCGCCGATTCGTAGGTGGAGCAGTCCACCGATTCGGTGATCCGGATCTCGTCCACCCGCTCGCAGGAGCCGGACAGCACCATGCCCACCAGGTTCGTCATCCCGGGATGTGCGCCATTGCCGAAGATGGTGGATTTGCCTGTCTCGCAAGCGGTCAGGATACGTTCCCGGTCCTGGTCGGTCTGTTTGCCGCCGGTGATCCACGCTGCGCTGGTGCAGACGTTCACGCCGCTTTCGAGCAGCGCCACCAACTCGTCGACACTGGGCCACAGCGGGTTGTAACAGCAGGCGTCGGCGCTCAGTGCCAGCAGCGCGTCCAGATCATTGGTGGCCAGCACCCCGGTCGGCTCAGGCCAGCCGGCCAACTCGGCGGCGTCGCGGCCCACCTTGTCCTCGCCGTGCGCGTACACGCCCACCAGCTCCATGTCGGGCCGGCCGATGATCGCGTGCAGCGAGCGGCGGCCGATGTTTCCGGTGGTCCACTGGATCACCTTCAACGGAGCTTGGTCTGGCGTGGCGGTCATCGGCACTCCCGGTAGTAGACAGTTCAGTGATTATGTACGTACCGGTCGCCGGCCAGGGCCCGAACCGCGGGGTCGTTGTCCACAGTCCCGCACCCATCCACAGCAGACCGGGGCGCAGGCCCTCGCGGAGCCCGGAACGTCGGGCAGTCGACTTACCGTCGCAGGCATGCCAGCAGAACTTCCGACCGAGAGACTGCACCGCCGCCTCGGCGAGCCGGGTCCTGACCAACCCGGCTCCGGTGCGGACGTCGAGTCCAGCGACGACCCCAGGGACCTGCTGCCACGGTGGCTCCCCGACAGCCAGAACCGGCGGGCCGGCTGGTTGGAAGCGGTGCGGGCCGATCCCGGACGAGCCGGGGCCGTCGCGCTGGCCGGGGTCGCGGCGCTGGCGGTCCTGATCACCGTCTTCACTCTCATCCGCGACGAGCCCGAACCGGTGATGGCAGCCAATCTGCCTGAGGTGGAGACGGTTTCGTCGGAAGCGCCGCGGCCGGATCAGGGCCCGGGACCTGGGCAGCCGGTCATCGTCAGCGTCGTCGGACTGGTACACAAGCCTGGTCTTGTCACCCTCACTGCCGGCGCTCGGGTGGCCGACGCCCTGTCCGCGGCCGGCGGCGTCGTCGACGGTGCGGACACGATCGGGCTGAACATGGCCCGGCACGTCGCCGACGGTGAGCAAGTGGTGGTCGGTATCGCGCCGCTGCCCGGACAGCCCGCGGTGCTGGCCAGTTCGGTGAGCCCGGGCGGGGCAGCCGATCAGGTGCCCGCCGCCCCGCCGACTCCCGGCGGGGAGAGCGAGGCGGCCACGACGCCGCTCGATCTGAACACCGCGACGATCGAGCAACTGGATACCCTGCCGGGGATCGGCCCGGTGACCGCCGAGGCGATCATCTCCTGGCGGGACACCCACGGATCGTTCGGCAGCGTCGAGCAACTCGGCGAGGTCGACGGTATCGGGCCGGCGCGGCTGGACAAGCTGCGGGATCTGGTCCGGGTGTGACGGGCGGTGTCCGGCGACGCCGACGGTGCGGCGCGGTTCGACCTCCGGCTGGTGCCCGCCGCGCTGACGAGTTGGGCGATCACGGCGGCAGGCATCCTCTGGTCCCTCGGCCTGCTCCTCACCTGCATCTGCGGGGTCGCCGCAGGCGTGGCGATACTGGCATCTCGGCGACTTGCGCCGGGCACCCGCACGGTCACCACGGTGGCCTGCGCGGCCGCGCTCACCGGAGTGGGCTTCGGGATCGCGGTGACGCTGCGCGACAACGCTGTTCGTGATCATCCGATGGTCCAGCGGGTAGGGGAGAGCGCCGAGGTGACGGTGCTGATCACCGAGAGTCCACGCTCGGTGGGCAGTGGCAGATTGCTCTTACGGGCTGATCTGCGACTGCTGGACAACCATGAAACCCGCGGCAGGGTGGTCGTTTTCGCCTCCGCTGCCGACTTCGCCGAAGTCACGGCGGGACAATCGGTGCGACTGCGGGCACGCGTCGGGCCGCCGACCCGACGTGATCTCACCGTCGCGGTGCTGACGGCCGCCGGGAGCCCGACGGTCGGGTCTGCCACCGCTGTGCAGCGCGGCGCCCACGCGGTGCGCAGCCGACTGGCCGCGGTGGGCCGGGACGTACTACCGCCCGCACCGGCTGCGGTGCTTCCCGCACTTGTCCTCGGCGACACCTCGACCCTGCCGCCGATGATCGTCGACGAGTTCCGCGCCGCCGGTCTCACCCATCTGACCGCAGTCTCGGGCGCCAACGTCACCATCGTCTGCGGCACGGTGCTGCTGGGCGCGGCGATCGTGGGCCCGCGGCTGGCGGTGGCGCTGGCCGCCCTGGTGCTCGTCGCGTTCGTGGTGGTCGTGCAACCCACACCCAGCGTGTTGCGGGCCGCGGTGATGGGTGCCATCACGCTGCTGGCCATCGTGTCCTCGCGGCGCCGGCAGGCGATTCCCGCGCTGTCGGCCACGGTGATCGGCGTGCTGGCCGTCGCTCCGCAGTTGGCCGTCGATATCGGGTTCGCACTGTCGGTGTCGGCCACGGCTGCCCTGGTGGTGCTCGCCCCCGCGTGGTCACGCCGGATGGTCGCAGGCGGCTGGCCGAAACCGGTGGCCGACGCGCTCTGCGTGGCCACCGCGGCCCAGCTGGTCACGGCACCCCTGGTCGCGGGCATCTCGGGCAGTCTCAGCCTGATCGCCGTCGTCGCCAACCTGGTGGTCGCGCCGATGATCGCCCCGATCACCGTCCTCGGCACGGCGGCTGCCGCACTGTGCTGGTTGTGGCCCGCTGGGGCAGCGTTGCTGATCCGCTTCACCGGCCCCGAACTGTGGTGGTTGGTGCAGGTCGCGCACTGGGCGGCCGGCATCCCGCACGCCACGGTGCCGGTACCGAGCGGGGCGGCCGGCGTCGTGGTGGTGGGTGTCGCGGCGGTCGGCACCGCGCTGCTGTGGCGGCATCGGAGCTGTCGTCTCGTCGCCGCCGGTGTGGTGCTGTGCCTGGTGGCCTGGTCGGCATCCGGCTGTCTCACCGGCCGGGCCGCCGCCGTGTCGGCCGGACGTGACACCATCGTCGGGTGAGCCCACAGGTTCGAGCGCTGCATTTGATACTGGGCGAGGAAGAGCTGCTCGTCGAGCGGGCGGTTGCCGTCGTTTTGGGCCATGCCCGCGCACTGGCGGGCTCCTCCGACGTGCCGGTCAACCGGTTGCGGGCCGGCGAGGTCAGCACCAGTGAACTCGCTGAGCTGCTCAGCCCGTCACTGTTCGCCGACGAGCGGGTGGTCGTCCTCGACGCCGCCGCCGAAGCGGGCAAAGAGGCGGCCGCACTCATCGCGACGGTCGCGGGTGAACTGCCCGAGGGCACCATGCTCGTGGTCGTGCATTCCGGCGGCGGGCGCGCCAAGGCGCTGGCCGGACAGCTGCGCGATCTCGGCGCCGAGGTCCACACCTGCGCCAAGATCACCAAGGCGGCCGAACGAGCCGAGTTCGTCCGCGGCGAGTTCCGTGCGCTGAAGGTCAAGGTCAGCGAGGACACGGTCACCGCGTTGATCGACGCCGTGGGATCCGACATCCGCGAGCTGGCGGCGTCGTGTTCGCAACTGGTCGCCGACACCGACGGCCGTGTCGACCCGGCATCGGTGCGGCGCTATCACAGCGGCAAAGCCGAAGTAAAAGGCTTCGACATCGCTGACAAAGCGGTACTGGGAGACGTCGCGGGGGCGGCCGAGGCACTGCGCTGGGCGATGATGAGCGGCGAGCCCCGCGTGGTGCTCGCCGACGCGCTGGCCGAAGCCGTGCACACCATCGCCAGGGTGGCGCCGCTGACGGGTGATCCCTACCGGTTGTCCTCGGAGCTGGGGATGCCGCCGTGGCGGATTCAGAAGGCGCAGAAGCAATCCCGACGATGGTCCCGCGACGGGGTCGCCACGGCGATCCGACTGGTCGCCGCGCTCAACGCCGACGTCAAGGGTGCGGCGGCCGACGCCGACTATGCACTCGAGTCCGCCGTCCGGCAGGTGGCCGAGATCGCCGCGGCCGGGCGTCGCTGACGGTCGGTGCGCGGATTTCGGCCGAGCTTGAATTGATGGCCCTGGCAACTAATTGACGCACTAATGGTTTCCCAGGGTTCTCCGAGCGAATAAAATCCCGCAGGTGGGGAGCGGTTGGCCGCTGGTGGGGCGAACTGAAGAAATAGCCGAGATCTCCGGGGCCATCGCCGATCCGATCGGACCCGGTGGTCTCGTCTTGGCGGGTGCGGCGGGCGTGGGCAAGACCCGGCTGGCCCGCGAGGCGCTCGACCTGGCGCGCCATGCCGGCCGGACGGCCCACTGGATCGTGGCCACCGGGTCGTCACAAAGCGTGCCGCTGGGCGCGTTCGCCGAATACGCCGGGAGCTTCGGGCGTGATCCGTTGCAATGGGTGCAGGACGTCATCGACGCCTTGACCGCAGGCGCCGAGCCGATGTCCGCAGTGATCGGCGTGGACGACGCGCATCTGCTCGACGACCTCTCGGCGCTGGTGGTCTACCAGCTGGTCCGGCGCCGGTTGGCCACCGTTGTGCTCACCCTGCGCACCGGCACCGCCGCCACCGAAGCCATCACCTCACTGTGGAAGGACGAGGGACTTCCGCGCATCGATCTGCAGCCGTTGTCTGCCGGTGAGATCACCGCGCTGGTCACCGACGCGCTCGGTGGCGACATCGACACGGCCAGCGCCGAACGGTTCTGGAGCTACACCCAGGGCAATGTGCTTTATCTCCGTCAGCTGATCGCCGACGAGCATGCCTCGGGGCACATCTGCAGGCGGTCCGGGGTGTGGATCTGGGACGGACATCCGAACTTCTCACCGACCCTGCTCGAGCTCATCGAGGCCAATATCGGCAGACAGGAGCCCGAAGTCGTCGACGTCCTGGACCTGCTGTCGGTGGCAGAGCCCCTGGATCTCGCCGTGCTGGAGAGCCTTGCGCCGGCCGGCTCGATCGAGGCCGCCGAAGCCAGGGGAGTGGTGTGTACCGATATCGACGCTGCAGGCACCGCGACCGTCCGGCTGTCGCATCCGATGTTCGGCGAGGCGCGGCGCTCGCGGTTGGGTTCGATTCGGCTGCGGTCGCTGCGGGGCCGGGTCGCGCAGGCACTCGACGGGCTCGGTGAGGTCTCACCGCAACACAGCGTGCGCCGTGCGGTGTTGATGCTCGGATCTGACCGCACGCCCGACCCCGACCTCTTGCTGACCGCCGCAGGTGCCGCGATGTCACTGCTGGACCTTCGCCTGGCGGTCGATCTCACCTGCCACGCGGTCCGGTGCGGTGGCGGACGGGCCGCCCAATTGGCCTACGGAACGGCGCTGGCGTCCGTCGCCGACATCGACGGAGCGGAGCGGGTACTGCGGAATCTCTCTGAGACATCAACGGACGCAATCGAACTCACCAGAGTTGCCGTGGTACGTGCCGGCAATCTGGCGTGGAACGCCTGCCGGTCCGACACGGCGACAGACCTCCTGGCGCAGGTCGAGCCGATCGCGACCGAGGCAGGAACCGTCGGCTCCGTCCTGGCGATCCGGGTCTCGTGCTGCGTCGGCGGCGGCCGTCCGCACGAAGCCATCGACCTGGCACACCAGCTGACCGGTCGCACCCTCAGCGACCTCGACAGGATTCTGCTGGCGTGGGGATTGTCGGCTGCGCTGGGTGAGGCAGGCCGGCTGGATGGTCTCGCAGGCGCGGCGGCGGAGGGGTACGCGATCGCACGCTCGGCGTCCGAGGCGTCCCAGTTGCGCTTCGGGCTGGGGGTGCTGCATGTCCACAGCCTGTGTCTGGTCGGCTGCCTGCCGGAGGCCAACGCCATCGCGGCGGAGTTGCGCCGCGAATCCCATGACGCCGAGGCGGCATTGCTGATCACGGCGACGGTGCTCGGTCAGGCAGCGCTTCATGGGGGTGAGCTGGCGGTGGCGCAGCAATGGCTACGCGAGGCAATCGCCTCTGGTGCTGAATCGGCCGCGGGGATGGGAGCTTTGGTCGGGGTGTGGCTGGCGCGCGCGCTGGCGATGGGCGGTGCGCGTGACGAGGCGCTGGCGGCGCTGACCCGCATCCGGGAGTTCAGTGAGTTCCCGCTGTGGGAGGCCGAACGGATCCTGTCTGCGGCGTGGGTGCATGCGGCCAGCGGGGTGCTCAGCAAGGCCACGGTGGCAGCACGTGATTCCGCATGGGTGCTGGCCGGCCAGCACCGCTGGGGGCCCGAGGTGCTCGCGCTGCAGTACGCCACCCAGTTCGGCGACCGCACCACCGCGGAACGGCTCACCGAACTGGCATCAATTGTCCAGGGCCCCAGGGTGATTGCCGCCGCCCTGCATGCGTGCGCGGTACGGGACGGGGATGCCGATGCCATGCTGGAGGCGTCGCGGCTCTACGAGGAGTTCGGCGACCGGGTCGCCGCCGCGGACGCGGCGGCGCAGGCCGCTGTGGCTCTGCGGGAACGGGGATTGGCGGGGTCGGCGCTCTCGGCGGCTGCTGTGGCGCGTCGCCTCGCCGAATCGTGTGGCGCTCATACGCCGGCTGTGCAGGCGGCGACGATGCCGGACCCACTCACACAGCGTCAACGCGAGATCGTCGCCCTGGCCGCCGCAGGTCTGACCAACCGCCAGATCGCCGCCCGGCTGGTGATGTCGGTGCGGACGGTGGAAGGTCACCTGTTCCGGGCGTCGCAGCGCACCGGCGTCAGCACCCGCGAGGGACTCATCGCGTTACTGGAAGGGCGCGCCGAGCGAAAACAGCCGCCGCGTCGGGCCACGGGGTGAACCGGGAGATTGGGGTAGCCCACTACCTCTGACGGCCTCGCGGAACGCGCGCACCGTGAATTGGTGACTAGCGATCGTCGAACACGAGATGACGCACTGGACCGGCTGCCGTTACCTTATGCGACCGCACTGCGGCTGCGTGATGCAGGAATCGAGGCCGAGGTCATAGCCCAGTGCGTCGGGGTGGAGAAAGAATCGGTGCCTGCGTTGATTCGCATCGCGGAGGCGAAGCTCGCCGCGGCAGGCTACCGAAGTTGACGTGCTGAGGTCAGAGCTTGTTGAGCGCGAGGGCGAGGGCCGATTTCTTGTTGGCGGCCTGGTTCTTGTGGATGACGCCCTTGCTGGCGGCCTTGTCGAGCTTGCGGCTGGTCACCTCGAGCAGCGCTGCGGCCTGGTCTTTGTTCCCTGCGTCGATAGCTTCCCGGAGTCCGCGGACAGCCGTGCGAAGTGAGGACTTCACCGACTGATTGCGCAGGCGGGCGCGCTCGTTGGTAAGAATGCGCTTTTGCTGCGACTTGATATTGGCCACGCGTAAGTTCCTTCGTACTTTCTCAGCTGGTGTGTCCGGCCGCCCGGTGAGGGCGAAGCCAGCGCGCCCGGCGTCGGGCAGCGACTGTTCAGGTTACCAGTCGGGCGCCCGATCTCCCAAAGCCGAACTCGGCCGGGGCCGTTTCGGGGTGACTGCCCGGCCGCGCGGGAATCCGACCACGCAGAACGGCCGCACTAACCTGCCGAAACGGCGATCGTGCGGCAGCATGTGACGGGTGAGTCTTCGAACCCTGCCCAGCGAGACCGGCCGACCATCGCGCAGTAATTCGCAGGCGGCGAAAAAGCACGACAAGATTTTCGACGGCTACAACAAACGCGGGTCCTACGACCAGGCGTTCGACGAGATGTTCGACGCGCAGGGCAATGTTCGCGGCCCCTACAAGGGCATTTTCGCTGAACTCGCCCCCTCGGATGCCTCCGAGCTCGCAGCGCGGTCCGAGGCGCTCGGGCGGGCGTTCATCGATCAGGGCATCACCTTCTCGCACTCCGGGCAGGAACGTCCGTTCCCGCTGGACCTGGTCCCGCGCGTGATCTCGGCGGCGGAATGGTCCCGGTTGGAGAAGGGCATCAAACAGCGGGTCAGAGCCCTGGAGATGTATCTCGACGACATCTACGGCGACCAGGAGATCCTCCGCGACGGCGTGATCCCGCGCCGCCTCATCACCTCGTGCGAGCACTTCCACCGTGAAGCGGTCGGCATCGTCCCGCCCAACGGCGTGCGCATCCACGTCGCCGGCATTGACCTGGTGCGCGACGGCCAGGGCACCTTCCGCGTGCTCGAAGACAACCTGCGCTCGCCGTCGGGGGTGTCGTATGTGATGGAGAACCGTCGCACCATGGCGCGGGTGTTCCCCAATCTGTTCGCCAGCCACCGGGTGCGGGCGGTGGGTGACTACGCGTCGCATCTGCTGCGTGCGCTGCGCAATTCGGCGGCCACCAATGAAGCCGATCCCACGGTGGTGGTGTTGACCCCCGGTGTCTACAACTCGGCGTACTTCGAGCATTCGCTGCTGGCGCGCCAGATGGGCGTCGAACTGGTCGAAGGCCGCGACCTGTTCTGCCGCGACAACACCGTCTACATGCGCACCACCGAAGGTGAGCGTCAGGTCGACGTCATCTACCGTCGCATCGACGACGAGTTCCTGGACCCCATGCATTTCAAGCCCGACTCCGTCCTCGGCGTGGCAGGGGTGCTCAACGCGGCCCGGGCCGGCAACGTGGTGATCTCCAGCGCCATCGGCAACGGGGTGGGCGACGACAAACTCGTCTACACCTACGTGCCGACCATCATCGAGTACTACCTCGGTGAGAAGCCTCAGCTGGCCAACGTCGACACCTTCCGCTGCTGGCTCGACGACGAGCGTGAAGAGGTGCTGGACCGCATCGACGAGCTGGTCATCAAACCGGTCGAAGGTTCCGGTGGCTACGGCATCGTGTTCGGTCCCAACGCCAACGAGAAAGAGCTCGCGACGATTTCGCGGAAGGTCCGCGCCGATCCGCGTGGCTGGATCGCGCAGCCGGTGGTGCAGCTCTCGACGGTGCCCACCCAGGTCGACGACTGCCTCTCACCGCGCCACGTCGACCTGCGGCCGTTCGCGGTCAACGACGGCGACGACGTATGGGTGCTGCCCGGTGGTCTGACCCGGGTGGCCCTGCCCGAGGGCTCGCTGGTGGTGAACTCCAGTCAGGGCGGCGGCTCGAAGGACACCTGGGTGCTGGCGTCGCGCACGTCGCTGGCCGTCCGCGAGCTCGGCGCCGCGGAGTTGGTGCGCGCCCTGCCGCCGAAGGCGGCGAAATCGGCAAGCGCTGAGAAGGACACCGACGACGAGTCCAATCAGCAGCAGCAACAGCAGCAGGCGCAGGGACAACAACAGCAACAGCAACAGCAACAGCAACAGCAACAACAGCAACAGCAACAACAGCAGGCGGTGGTCGACTGATGCTCGCACGCAATGCCGAATCGCTGTACTGGATCGGGCGCTACGTGGAGCGTGCCGATGACACCGCACGCATTCTCGACGTCACGGTGCATCAGCTGCTCGAGGATTCCAGCGTCGACCCCGACTATGCCTCCCGGGTGCTGCTGAAGGTGCTCGGGATCAAACCGCCGGACGTCGAGTTGGATGTGTGGTCACTGACCGACGTGGTGGCGTTCAGCCGAGGCACCGAGGGCGGCTGCTCGATCGTCGACTCGGTGTCAGCGGCACGCGAAAACGCCCGTAGCGCACGCGAAGTCACCTCCACGGAGATGTGGGAGTGCCTCAACACCACCTACAATTCGCTGCCCGAACGCGAGCGTGCGGCCAAACGCCTTGGGCCGCATGAGTTCCTGTCCTTCGTGGAAGGCCGGGCCGCGATGTTCGCCGGCCTGGCCGACTCGACACTGTCCCGCGACGACGGTTACCGATTCCTGGTGTTGGGCCGCGCAATCGAACGTGTCGACATGACCGTGCGGCTGCTGCTGGCCCGGGTGGGTGACAGTGCGTCGTCACCGGCCTGGGTGACGGTACTGCGCTCGGCGGGCGCCCATGACACCTACCTGCGCACCTACCGGGGCGTGCTCGACGCCGGCCGCGTGGCCGAATTCATGTTGCTGGACCGGCTGTTCCCGCGGTCGGTCTACTACTCGCTGCGGTTGGCAGAGCACAGCCTCGATGAGCTGATGAACCGGCCGCACAACCGGCTGGGCGCCACCGCAGAGGCGCAGCGGCTGCTGGGCCGGGCCCGCAGCGAGTTGGAGTTCCTGCGACCGGGTGTACTGCTCGAGTCGTTGGAGAGCCGGCTCGCCGGGTTGCAGGAGACCTGTGCCGAGGTCGGAGAGGCGTTGTCGCTGCAGTACTTCCATTCCGCGCCGTGGGTCGCGTGGACCGATGCGGGGCGCGACGGCTCGCTGATCATCGAAGAAGGTGAGATCTAGATGTGGCGCATGAGAGTGGTGCACGCGACGGGTTATGCATATAAGTCGCCGGTCACCGCGTCGTTCAACGAGGCCCGGCTGACCCCACGATCGGACTCGCGACAGAACGTGATCCTCAACCGCGTCGAGACCGTGCCTGCCACCCGCTCGTACCGCTACGTGGACTACTACGGCACCGCGGTCACGGCGTTCGACCTGCACGCGCCGCACACCGAACTGGAGGTGACGTCGTCGTCGGTGGTCGAGACCGACAAGCCCGAAGCGCCCGATACCAAGGTGAGTTGGGAGGATCTCGACAGCGAGGCGGTGATCGATCGGTTCGACGAGTATCTGACGCCCACGGAGTACACCCCGGCCAGCAAGCGCATCGAGCGGGTGGGCCGACGAATCACCAAATATTTCGAGCCGGAGGAAGCGGTGATCGAGGCCGCGCGCTGGGTGCATGCCGAGCTCCAGTACGTCTCCGGCACCACCGGCGTGCACTCATCGGGGCTCGATGCGTTGCGCGAAGGTAAAGGGGTCTGCCAAGACTTCGCACACCTGACATTGATCCTGTTGCGCGGCATGGGTATTCCGGCGCGTTACGTTTCGGGGTATCTGCATCCGAAGCCGAAGGCGAAGATCGGTGACACCATCGAGGGCCAGAGTCACGCGTGGATTCAGGCCTGGACCGGCAGCTGGTGGCACTACGACCCCACCAATGACCACGGGATCAACGAGCAGTACATCAGTGTGGGTGTCGGCCGCGACTATGCGGATGTGCCGCCACTGAAAGGGATCTACTCGGGTGAGGGTTCCACCGATCTGGACGTGATCGTGGAGATCACCCGGTTGGCCTGACCGGACGGCTCAACCGCTGACGGTCTGCCGGCTTTCGGACCATCGGGCGCTTTCGACGTGGGCGGCGCGCATGACGCATTCCGCGGTCTCGTGCAACTTGGCGTCGCGCGGGGAGTGCTCGATGGGTGCGTCGACGGCTTTCCGCATGACGATCGTGCCGAGACCCTGGGATGTCAGGTGGGGCAGCACGAGCAGAGTGGCGCGGCAGTCGTGGCCGGAGATCACCATCAGACGCGGGCGCCGGTTGAGCGTTCCGCTCAACGATTTACCGCTGGTGGTGATGGTGTTGAGATCAAGCGGGCCTTCTGTGGCGGACCAGTTGATCTTGATGTCGACGACGACGCCCAGTTGACGGTGCAGGATCCCGACGAGCTCGGGAAGTTCACTCGCCACCGACGCGGTGTGGGGCCACCACGCCCCGTCGATGACAGCCCCCAGTTGTGGTGCGAGCGAGAGCCGGACCGGCCGGGCCAGGCGCCGGGCGCCGTTGATGCCGTTCATGACAACGGCGGTCTGTCCGCATTGGCTTCCTGGTTGGGGCGATCCGAGAACACCGGGGACTCCGTCGCCGTTTCCGCCGAGTTCACGACGGCCGTGTCGGAATCGGGCTTGTAGGGATGTGAGAACAGCGAATCCATGGGGTCATCCTTGAGTTGAGCGGGTTTGACCCGCGGGTGGAGCGCCACACTGGTTCTGCCACGCCGGCCTGCGCTCGGTTGACCACCTCGACGGTTGTGTTGGTGAGCAAGCTGTTCCGCGCAGGTGGCGTCAAACCCGAGTACCGCTTGGTTGACGTAAGTCCGTTGTGGTGTTCATTGGCGTCACGAAAAGACGCTCCAATCTTTAGCCTTAGCTCTGCCAGATGTTTCTGATCTGGCGACTACAAGGGCTGAACGCCGCGTGCGCGGCATGCCACTTGATCAAGCCTACGCTGATCCGCAGGGAACACAACATTGGCCGGGGTGTTTCGGCAGGGTCGTGTCGGCCGCGGTCAGCCGATCTGAACCCGGTGCAGATCGTCTCCCAGCTCGATCTGGCCGGCGAATTCCGTCGCAGCCAGTGCCCGCCATTGATCCTCCTGACCCGGGACCAGCGCCGGCACATAGTGGGTCAGGATCAGGGTCTTCACCCCCGCCTTCGCCGCCGTGGCCCCAGCCTGTTGCACCGAGGAGTGGTAGTCGAGGATGTCCTTGAAGCGTTGCAGCGGGATCTGCTGCACCAGGTCGTCACGAATCACGGTGTGCACCAATGCATCTGCGCCGGAAGTCAATTCGTCGAGGCCTGCACACGGCACGGTGTCACCGGCGAGCACCACCGATTTCCCGTCGTAGTCCACCCGAAATCCGATGGTGGGTTCGACCGGAC
Source organism: Mycobacterium sp. (assembly GCA_040512325.1). Taxonomy (GTDB): domain Bacteria; phylum Actinomycetota; class Actinomycetes; order Mycobacteriales; family Mycobacteriaceae; genus Mycobacterium. The sequence continues at coordinate 65,719 of JBEVFK010000048.1, forward strand.
GGTGATCGGTGGGCCCGGCGGTGATCAGGACACCCGCGTTGTCCCAGACTGTGCCGCCGGTGAATTCGAAGACCTGCAGCGGTGGTGGTGCGGTGAGATCGGCATGGTGAGCGATGCGGTAGCCGATGTCGAATCCGAACGCTGTCAGCGTGGCCTCGACCACCGCAGCGGTGCCGGGCGGCCCGATGATCGGCAGCGGCGGGGGATCTGGGGCAAACGTACTGACCCAACGGGTGATGATCACGTCGCCCAGGTCGGCGATGTGGTCACTGTGCAGGTGCGTCAACAGCAGGGCGGTGATGGTGTTGGCGCCGAGACCCACCGCCGTCAGGCGCTGCAGCACGCCGCGACCGCAGTCCACCAGGAATGTCTGGTCACCAGCCCGTACCAAGGTCGCGGGTCCCGCGCGGTGGGCGTCCGGGATGGGGCTGCCGGTTCCCAGCAGCGTGATGTCGATGGCCACGACATAGGTATGTCACACGTGGGCCACAGCTGCGCTGCGAATCGCAGACCTGCTTCCACAGCGTCTTCACAGCCGCCCGTTCCAGGCCTAGCCTGGTGTGAGGCATATCACTGACCCGGGGAGGCGCCATGCGCATCGCAGACGTATTGCGGACCAAAGGGGACTCGGTAGCCACGATCTCGCCGCAGACCTCGGTGGGTGGCTTGCTCAACGAATTGGCGCTGCAGAACATCGGCGCCATGGTGGTGGTGTCCCAGGACGGCATCGTCGGCATCGTCTCCGAGCGCGATATCGTCCGCAGCCTCCATGAGCACGGCGCCGAACTGTTGCGCCAGCCGGTGTCCGACATCATGTCCACGCGGGTCGCGACGTGTACCCCCACGGATTCGGTCGACAGCTTGAGCGTGCTGATGACCACCAACCGGGTGCGCCACGTGCCGGTGGTCGTCAACGGTCGCCTGGCGGGCATCGTGAGCATCGGCGATGTCGTCAAGACGCGGATGGAAGAACTCGAGGCCGAACACGAGCAGCTGCAGGCCTACATCACCCAAGGTTGACCGGCGATTTGTGGAGTTTCATCGGCGCTCACCGCCGCTGCGGCTCCACAACTCCCACTAACTCCAGGAGAAGTCGGCCCGCAAACGGGCAGCCACCACGTCGAAAGTTGTGCGCTCGACGATCGCGCCTTCCCGGCGGATGCCTTCCTCGGGCACGTCGAGCACCCGATCGAGTCGCACCCAACTGGGTCTGCCCTCGTAATCCCAGGGGCCCGTGCCGATCCCCACCCAGTGCGGCTCGCCGTCATGGTGGTTCTGGCTGGACAGCATCAGTCCGAGCAGCGTCTGCCGATCGCGTCCGACCACCAGCACGGGTCGGTCTTTGCCGCGCGTCGGGTCGTCCTCGAAGACCACCCAGGTCCAGACGATCTCGCCCGGATCGGCGCGGCCGTCGAGGTCCGGGGCGTAGACGATCTTCCTGGCGCGGTGCGCGGTGGGCACCACGGTGTTGGTGACCGGCCGGCCGGCAGGCAGTGCGGCGGTCTTCTCCGCCGCGATCACCTGACTGGCCAGCGCGTCGATACCGAGCCTCAGGCCCTGCTGAAGTCCCCGCTGCAGGCCCTGCTGAATGTTGCGTTGCATCGATTGCGGGTTCTGCAGCTGCTTGACCAGCTTCGGTGCTTCGTTGAAGACCAGATGCTCCGCAAAACGCTGGAACGCTTTCCACTGCGTCGCCATACGAAGCAGCATAGGTGAGGTTCCTGGACGACGATTGTGCCGCGAAGGCCGCCGCTCGATACTCTGGACGGGCCTAACCGGGCGCTATGAGGGCAAGCTTGAGCCATCACCAGGAGATTCCCATCAGCAGTTTCGCCGACAAGACCTTCACCGACCCGGCGCAGATTCGTAATTTCAGCATCATCGCCCACATCGACCACGGCAAGTCGACGCTGGCCGACCGGATGCTGGGCATCACCGGCGTTGTCGCCGACCGGGACATGCGGGCCCAGTACCTCGACCGCATGGACATCGAGCGCGAACGCGGCATCACCATCAAGGCGCAGAACGTGCGGCTGCCGTGGGAAGTGAACGGGGAGAAATTCGTCCTCCACCTGATCGACACCCCCGGCCACGTCGACTTCACCTACGAGGTCTCCCGGGCGCTGGAGGCCTGCGAGGGCGCGGTGCTGCTGGTCGACGCCGCGCAGGGCATCGAGGCGCAGACCCTGGCCAACCTGTATCTGGCCCTGGACCGCGGCCTGACGATCATTCCGGTGCTGAACAAGATCGACCTGCCCGCGGCCGATCCGGACCGCTACGCCGGCGAGATCGCGCACATCATCGGCTGCGAACCCGATGAGGTGCTGCGGGTCTCGGGCAAGACCGGTGTGGGTGTGCGCGAACTGCTCGACGAGGTGGTCCGTCTGGTGCCCGCGCCTGTCGGCGACGCCGCCGGGCCGGCCCGGGCGATGATCTTCGACTCGGTCTACGACATCTACCGCGGCGTGGTCACCTACGTCCGGGTGATGGACGGCACGCTGCGCCCGCGCGAGAAGATCAAGATGATGTCCACCGGCACCACGCACGAACTGCTGGAGGTCGGCATCGTCTCACCCGATCCCAAGGCCACCGAAGGCCTGGGCGTCGGTGAGGTGGGCTACCTCATCACCGGCGTCAAGGACGTGCGGCAGTCCAAGGTCGGTGACACGGTGACCTCGGCGCGACATGGCGCCACGGAAGCGCTCACGGGCTATCGCGAACCCCGACCGATGGTCTATTCGGGGTTGTATCCGGTGGACGGTTCCGACTATCCCAACCTGCGCGAAGCACTCGACAAGCTGCAGCTCAACGACGCCGCCCTGACCTACGAGCCGGAGACCTCGGTGGCGCTGGGCTTCGGCTTCCGGTGCGGATTCCTGGGCCTGCTGCACATGGAGATCACCCGCGAGCGGCTCGAGCGTGAGTTCGATCTCGACCTGATCTCGACGTCGCCGAACGTGGTGTACCGGGTGGTCACCGAAGGCAAGAACACCGCTGACGAGGCTCTCATCGTCACCAACCCGTCGGACTGGCCCGAAGGCAAGATCCGCGCCGTCTACGAACCGGTGGTCAAGACCACGGTCATCACACCCAGCGAGTTCATCGGCACCATCATGGAGCTGTGTCAGTCCCGCCGCGGCGAGCTCGGCGGTATGGACTACCTGTCGCCGGAACGCGTCGAGCTGCGCTACACCATGCCGCTCGGCGAGATCATCTTCGATTTCTTCGACATGCTGAAATCGCGCACCCGCGGGTACGCCAGCCTCGACTATGAAGAAGCCGGCGAGCAGGAGGCCGATCTGGTGAAGGTCGACATCCTTCTTCAGGGTGAGGCCGTCGACGCCTTCAGTGCGATCGTGCACAAGGACTCGGCGGGCGAGTACGGCAACAGGATGACCGGCAAGCTCAAGACGCTGATCCCGCGTCAGCAGTTCGAGGTGCCCATCCAGGCGGCTGTAGGTGCGAAAATCATTGCCCGCGAAAACATTCGGGCCATCCGCAAGGATGTGCTCTCCAAGTGCTACGGCGGTGACATCACCCGTAAGCGCAAGCTGCTGGAGAAGCAGAAGGAGGGCAAGAAGCGGATGAAGACCATCGGCAGGGTCGAAGTCCCGCAGGAGGCGTTCGTCGCCGCCCTGTCCACCGACTCCGCCGGCGACAAGGGCAAGAAGTAGCGCTCAGAACTCCGGCCAGGCAGAAGCAGAGGTGTGGCGATGCGTATGACACGGTGGGCGGTTCCCCTGGCTGCGATCATCCTGGCGCTCAGCGGCTGCACCAATGTGGTTGCGGGCACCGCACAACCCGGTGATGCCGGTGGACCCGACGGCCCGACGCCCGGCGATCTGGCGGCCACACTGCTCAGTGTGGAGGAGATCAACTCCATCATGGGTGCCGATGACCTCGAGGTGGTGGAGTCGTCCGAGGAGTTGGTGGATCACAGCGCCGACATCTCCGATCCGGCCTGCCTGGGCGCGCTGTACAACGCCGAACAGGTCGTCTACGACAACAGCGGGTGGACCGAACTGGTCGACGAGATCCTGACCCAGCCGGTGGACGACCCCGCCAACTGGATCGAGCAGACCGCGGTGCGCTTTCCCTCCGTTGACGACGCGTCGGCGTTTTACGAGAGCTCGAAGGCGCAATGGCAGGAATGCATCAGTCAGCAGGTGTCGGTGTTCGACGGTGAGTACGAATACACCTGGGAGTTCGACGGACTGACGGTATCGGACACCACGATCAGTCAGAGTGCGCTCCAACTCGACAGTGACGGCTGGACCTGCCAGCACGCGATGTCCGCGGCGGCCGATGTCGTCATCGAAGCGTCCGCCTGCAGCATGAGCCCCGACGAGGAAGCCGTGACGATCGTCGAAGCGCTGGCCAAGAACGTCGGCTGACCGCAGCGCTCCGTCGAGCCCGGTCGGGTCGGACGGCCGTCGTCGCTGCCGTGGCTTTGCACCCGAGATGATTCTTATTCGATGTCCTGCCATCATGTTTGGCCGTGTCACCGCGGCAGGGCCGCAGCCAGCGGCAACACCGCCCGGTGGTGCCGGCCGAGCCGGTGTGGCCACCGCTGTGCCGGTCGTCCGGTGATGCAGGGACGCCTCGTCAGGGCCTAGTCTTCCGCTGGTACCGGCAGAGGGCGGTGGTGGTGTTGATCGACGTGCATTCGCTGGGCCTGGTCGCCTTCGGTGACGACCTCGGGAGCCCGGTCAGTACCGGCCCCGAGGTGGACGACGACGCCCGGTGGCCGTGGGTGTTGGTGGTGGTTGCCGCAGGTCTGGTGGTGCTCGGGGCCATCTGTTTCACGCCCGACTCCGGCGGCGCGAAGCGGTCCACCACCGAGTGCCCGGGGTCGACGTGCACATCGGTGCCCGAAGATGCAGCCCCCCGCCCCTGAGGTCCGCTGGGGCCTGGCGACGACCCGGTCAGATCAGGATGCGCGGACGGCGGTCAATCGTGGCTGCACGGCGCGGGCAGTGAGCATCTCGCCCCAAACATCCAGTGCCTCAGCCTGATACGGTGTGGCGGAGGTGCGCCCGCCGACGAGGGCGATGAGTGCGGCCGCGAGGCTGCCGATGCCGACGCCGGTCTGGCGGACGGCGTGCACGAGCTCCTCGAAAGCGTCGCGTTCGGAGTAGCCCCGCAAGCCGACGAGCACACCGACGGCGACGTCGATCACCCGTCGGGACGTGTCCGGGGACTGTTGTGGCCGATAGCTGTTGTGGTGACTCACCATTGCCTCCTGTGTTGTCCGTCGATCCTGCTGGATCAGCGGACTCAGGCCAAGAGATCTGCGCACGATGATGTTGAGTCGAGCGCGGCCCGAGGTCTATGGACCGGTGTCGTTGCGCGTCGCGACGAACTTTGTCACCGAATCGGGAACCGGTTCGGACGATGAGGAGACCGGAGGCAGGTAGGTCTGCGTCACCGGGATGAGCCCGGTCCACTGCGCACTCGGTGAGGACGGGGGACCGCTGCGCTGCTTGGTCAGCCAGTTGCCGTCGACGATCGGCAACTCGAGCAACACCGTCTTGGCGAGTTCCCCGCGAGTGTGGGGTGGGCATTCCTGTGACCGCCCGGCCAGGATCGCATCGGTGAAACAGTCCAGTGCCGTGGCGATTTCGTCACCGCTGAGCACGCGGCAGGTGCCCCGCACCACCGCTGAGCGGTAGTTCGCCGAGTGTTCGAACTGCCGCTCGGCGATGACGAGCGCGTCGAGAATGAACGCACTGACCGTCACCTTCGCGCCTGCGGCGAGGTGTCCCAGAGCGCCGGCGCCGGTTGATCCGTGCAGCAGCAGGCGGTCGTTGTCGCGCACCACCAACGTCGGGATGGCCCACGGCTCATCATCGAGCACCGTGGACACCGTCGCCACCAGGCCGCGGTCGAAAACGTCGTCGAGAAGTGCGCGGTCACCGGTGCGCTCCTTCTTGCGGGTCAGGTTTGCCAACCTGTCGGCCGGTCTAGCTGCCAAGTGCTGAACCATCCTCGCGCACAAGATGTTCGACGTTGGCGCGCAGCGTCTCGAGAGCCTGCAGATCCTCGTCGCCGTAGTCGCGGTCCCGGTCGTCGAGCACGCAGACGGTGCCCACCACGGCACCGTCGGGCCCGTGCACCGCAAGTCCGAGGTAGTTGTGCAGCCCGAATTCCACCTCGTCCTCGTTTCCGGCGAAGGTGGCGTCCACGCGGGAATCCTTGACGAACAGCGGGGCGTCGGTGTCGACCACGCGCTCGCAGTACAGCGGCACCCGGT